>NZ_JBIAXS010000040.1:0-63640 GCF_042896885.1 Streptomyces sp. NPDC001231 | reverse complement strand
CCGGTTGCTGTGCTGGTCCTCGTGCTCGTTCCCGCGCCGGTTGCTGTGCTGGTCCTCGTGCTCGTTCCCGCGCCGGTTGCTGTGCTGGTCCTCGTGCTCGTTCCCGCGCCGGTTGCTGTGCTGGTCCTCGTGCTGGTCCCCGCGCCGGTTGCTGTGCTGGTCCCCGGGTCGGTCCCTGTGTCCGCTCCCTTGCCCGCGCCCGTCCCCGTGCCTGTCCGCGCGCCGGTCTATGCGCCCGTCCTTGAGGCTGCCGCCTCGACGAGGACCTGGCCCGCGCCGGTTCGCGAGTACAGCACCGATCGTCCGGCCCGGCGGCGCTCCACCAGCCCCGCGTCCAGCAGCACGCGCAGATGGCGGCCCACGGAGCCCAGTTTCTGCCCGGTCACGGCGGTCAGCTGGGTGGTGCTCAGCGGCGAGTCGAGCAGGATCAGCACCTGCGCGCGGGTACGGCCCAGCAGCGCGACGAGGCCCGTGGGCACCGCGGAGCGGCGCGCGTCGGTGTCGGCGAGGGCGCCGGCGCAGGGGTAGACGACGGCGTACCGGCGCTGCGTCTCGTCCCACGACACCCAGCCGGCCTGCGGGGTGACCGGTACGAAGACGAGCTGGGCGCCGGAGATCTCGCGCGGCGGATACTCGTGCAGGTTGACCTGGAACCGGCTCTCGCCGAGCCAGCGCGTGCCCGGCCGCAGGGTGTCCAGTACCTCCGCCCAGCCGCCCCGGCTGACCCGCGCGGTCCGTGCCACGACATCGGCTTCGAGGACGCGCCGCCGCCGGGCCCAGGAGGGCCGTACGGCGTCCGCCCACACGTACTCCAGGAGCCGGGCCGCGCGCTCGGGCAGGTCGTCCCGCTCCAGCGCGGCCGGCAGCGGCCCGGCGAGCGACGTCCGCAGGTGCGCGCGGGCGTCCGCCGGGTCGGTGGCGCGTACCCGCTCGACCCCCTCCTCGAAGGACTCCTCGTCCCGTGGCGTGGGGGTGAGGAAGTCGGCGATCCAGTCCCGGCCGAGTCCGGCGCGGACGAGGAGGGCGGTGACGGGGTCGTCGGCGAGGAGCCGCCGGTAGGCGGGCAGGTGCGCGCGCAGCCACGCCTGCTCGCCGGGGTGATGACCGGTGCCCGCGTGCAGCAGCTCCAGGCTCGCGAAGGTCTCGGCGAGCGGCGAGAGCAGGAACCGGCTCCCGGCGAGCGTGTCGGCGTTGACCTGCCACCAGCCCATGGAACCTCCCGCCCCCGGCGACCTTTCGCACCTGTGCGAAACAATAACCACCGGCTCGGCGGCCGCCCGAGACTCCGGCGCATGCGCAGTTACCAACAGCTCTTCCGGACTCCGGAGTTCACCCCGCTCTTCCTCGCGTCCTGCGCGCAGACGGTGGCGCAGACGGCGAGCGGACTCGCGCTCGGCACCCTGGTGTACCGGGCTACGGACTCGCCGCTGCTCTCCGCGGTGAGCATGTTCGGCCCCTCGCTGGCCCAGGTGCTCGGCGCCACCCTCCTCCTGTCCGGCGCGGACCGGCTGCCGCCGCGCCGTGCGCTGGTGGGCGTGTGCCTGTCCTTCGCGGCGGGCACGGCGCTGCTGGCGGTGCCCGGCCTGGCGCTGTGGGCGGTCTTCGCCGTGGTCCTCGCGCAGGGGCTGGTCGCCTCCCTGGGCGGGGGAGTCCGCTGGGGCCTGTTGAACGAGATCCTGTCCAAGGACGGCTATCTGCTGGGGCGTTCGGTGTTCAACATGATGAGCGGCGTCATGCAGATCACCGGGTTCGCGACAGGCGGGGTGCTGGTGGCGGCCCTGTCACCGCGGGTCTCGCTGCTGCTGTCCGCCGTGCTGTACTCGGTGGCGGCCATGGTGCTCCGCCTCGGTCTGACCCACCGGCGGCCCCGTGCCTCCGGCCGCCCCTCGGTCTCGGCGACCTGGCGCACCAACGCCCTGCTGTGGTCGTCCCGCCGGCGCCGCCTGACCTACCTGGGCCTGTGGCTCCCCAACGGCCTGGTGGTCGGCTGCGAGTCCCTCTACGTCTCCTACGCCCCCGCCGCGGCGGGCACGCTGTTCGCGTGCGCGGCGCTCGGCATGCTGGCCGGCGACGTGACGGTGGGCCGCCTGCTGCCTCCGGCGGTACGGCGCCGGGCGGCCACGCCGCTGCTTCTGCTCCTGGCCGGGCCGTACCTGCTCTTCGCCCTCCACCCGCCCCTGCCGGTGGCCGCCTGCCTGGTCACCCTCGCCTCCGTCGGCTTCGGCGCGAGCCTGGTCCAGCAGGAGCACCTGATGAACTCGACCCCCGACGAACTGGCCGGGCACGCCCTCGGCCTGCACTCCGCGGGCATGCTCACCCTCCAGGGCGTCAGCGCCACCCTGGCGGGCACGGTCGCCCAACTCACCTCCCCCGCGACGGCGATGACGGCGACGGCGGCGGCCTCGACAGTGGTGACCCTGAGCCTGGCCATCGCGTCCCGCCGCCCTAACACCGAGAAGCGCGAACCCTCTTCACCCAGGCCAGCCCACCCCACCGCCCAAGCAGCCCCACCCCCAGAGCCACAAGAAGAGCACCCCAGTCGATGACATGCGGCAACCCGGGAAAGAACGCGAAGAAGGCAACGACCACACCGAACCCGACACCAAACCCCCAAACCCCGGCCCACCGCCGCATGACGCCGACCCGCTCCTCCGTCGGTCCAGCCGCCTTCCCCTGCTGCCGCTGCTGCTCGCTCATACTCGGCTCACTTCGTGACGTGATGACACTGACTCACCCGCCGCACGCCATTGACGTGGAGGTGGGCGCATGTCTTGCCATAACGAGGCAGCGTCTGAGGAGAGTTGCTCCGCATGGGGTCGATCTTGCACTCGTCGTGCGTCCTGCCCCGCGAGGTGCGATAGGTGCGGTTGCCGGTGTCCGCGTAGGTGAAGTCGATACGCCAGTTGCAGAAGCCGCTGCTGAGCGCTCCCACGAAGGCGCAGTCGACACCGGCGTTCTGGTAGGTGATCCGGAGTGCGCTGCCACGGATGATGTGCGTGAACATGCAGCCCGTGGGGACCTTCATGGTCACACCGCCCACGCTGTACTCGAAGGTCCGCACGGGTGTCGAGCCGACTGCCGAGGCACTGGCCCCCGTCGCCGAAGTGAAGAGCAGCGCGCCGGCGGCACCGATGGCGGTGATGAGACGCGCGACCTGCGGAATGGCCATGGTGATCCCCTCCTGATGGCCCCTTGCCAATCACGGGGGACAACCGCGCCCCGGCAGGCCGAGTTGCGGGACTCCGATCCGGTTCACCGTCCCAGGTGACCACGGAACGCCCCTGCTGACCTGCAGAAACGTTATGGACGGCGCGGCGGGTTGTCCTGCCCGCCGCGGCGCGGATCCGGTTGATGGCCGCTTCGGCCTGGGTGCGGTCGTCGCGGGTTCCTGATGTGCCCTCCAGCACCTGGCGGTGATCCCGCCACCGCCCCAGGCACGACCCGCAGACGGCAGCAGCGGCGCGATCACTGCCCACGCACCATCAGAAATCTCTCCGTCCCTCACGACCGAACCAACGATCGGATGAGACGGGAAAGGCGCTGCCTAGTTGTTCTGTCCGGGGAGGTTGTGGACGGGTGAGCCAGGTCTCGGCTGGGGGATCTTGAACAGGTGAGGGCCTTCCGGGTTCGGTGTGGATTGCGACGTCTACACCGACCGAAAGGCCCTCGTGCCCCACCGTAATGCACCCCTGACCGAGACCGGACGCCTGCGCCTGGCCCGCTGTGTGGTCGAGGACGGCTGGACCCTTCGCCGGGCCGCCGAACGCTTCCAGGTCTCGCCCACCACCGCCCAGCGATGGGCCGACCGCTACCGCACGCAGGGCGAGGCAGGGATGGCCGATCTCTCCTCGCGCCCGCACACGAGCCCGCGCCGCACCCCGACCCGCACCGAACGGCGGATCATCAAGGTCCGCGTCCTGCGCCGCTGGGGACCGGCCCGCATCGCGCACCTGCTGAACCTGGTGCCCTCCACCGTGCACCGCGTCCTGACCCGCTACCGACTGGCCCGTCTGAGCCATCTGGACCGGGCCACCGGCCGCGTCATCCGACGCTATGAACGCGACCGGCCGGGCGAGTTGGTCCACGTCGACATCAAGAAGCTCGGCAACATCCCCGACGGCGGCGGCCACAAGATCCTCGGCCGCCAGGCGGGCCGCAAGAACCGGCCCCAGGCCGGCTACAGCTACCTGCACACCGCCGTCGACGACCACTCCCGACTGGCCTACAGCGAGATCCTCACCGACGAGCGAAAGGAGACCGCCGGCGCCTTCTGGACCCGGGCCCACGCCTTCTTCACCCAGGCCGGAATCACCGTCGAACGGGTCCTGACCGACAACGGATCCTGCTACCGCTCACACGACTGGCGCGACGCCCTGGCAGCGGCCGGGATCATCCACAAGCGAACCCGGCCCTACCGGCCCCAGACCAACGGCAAGGTCGAACGCTTCAACCGCACCCTGCTCGACGAATGGGCCTACGCCCGCCCCTACCGCTCGGAGACCGAACGACGCCAGGCATTCGGCGAGTGGCTGCACACCTACAATCACCACCGCGGACACACCGCGCTGAAAGGCCAACCACCCGCCAGCCGCGTCCCCAACCTCACAGGGCAATACACCTAGTCCTTGACCGCCCCCGCGTTCGCGCCCTGGACGAAGTGGCGTTGGAAGCAGAAGAAGAGGATCGCGACGGGGAGGGTCGACAGGAGGGCCGCGGCCAGTTTCAGGGGGTACTGGGTGCCGCCGCCCAGGCTGCCGGAGACCATGCGGGCGAGGCCGGTGGTCAGGGTTTCGTACTGGCTGGACTGGGTGGCCACGAGGTAGTGGGTGAACTCGTTCCAGGAGCCCTGGAAGGCCAGGATCGTCACGGTGATCAGGGCGGGCCGGGCCATCGGCAGGACGACCGACCAGAAGGTGCGGAAGACACCGGCGCCGTCGACCCGGGCGGCTTCCTCCACTTCCCGGGGGATCGACTCGAAGAACTGCTTCATGATGAAGACCTGCGCCGCGTCCACCAGCAGCGGCAGGATCATGGCGGCGTAGGTGTCGAACAGCCCGAAGGTGTTGAGCACCAGGAACCTCGGGATCAGCAGCACTATGGGGGGCACCGCGATCACGGTGAGGAGGAACCCGAACAGCAGGGTGCGGCCGGGAAAGCGCAGCCGGGCCAGCGCGTACCCGGCCATCGAGGCGAACAGCACCCGCCCTGCGGTGATGACGACCGAGACGAACGCCGAGTTGCCCAGCCAGCGCAGGAACGGCACACCGTCCCCGGCCTGGCTGATCCCGAACAGCCGCTGGTAGGCGGCGGTCGTCGGGGTGACCGGGAACAGCCCGAGGGGATGGGTCGCCGCGTCCGGGTCCGTCTTGAACCCGGTGGCCAACTGGATGGCGAACGGCAGGAGATACAGCAGCCCGAGCGCCACCAGCAGCGCGTACCCGAGGATCCGCAGGGGCCGGGGGAAGCGTCCGAGCACCGGACGGCCCTGCGCCCGGGCGGCCGTGGAATGCGCGCTCATCGGTTCCTCCGGGGACGGGCGGCGCGTTCGCGCAGCAGGAAGCGCTGCAGGGCCGTCATGGTCAGGATCAGTACGAGCAGGACGAAGGCGATGGCCGCGCCCTGGCCGAAGTCGGCGTCGTCGAAGGCGGTCGAGTAGGACAGGAAGGCCGGGGTGAGCGTGGTGTTGCCGGGGGCGCCCTGGCTCATGACGTACACCTGGTCGAACACCTGCCAGGTGGCGATCAGACCGAGCGTGAGGACGAGGAACAGCACGGGCCGCAGCGCGGGCAGCGTCACGTACCGCAGCATCTGGAAGCGGTTGACGCCTTCGATCGCGGCCGCCTCCTCCAGCTCGCGCGGGACGTCCTGGAGGGCCGCGAGGAAGATCAGCATGAAGGTGCCGGAGGTCGTCCACACGGCGAGCAGGATGATCGTGCACATCGCGACCGACGGCCCGGACAGCCACTCGAACCATGACAGCCCCATGAAGGAGTGGTCCGCCAGCGCACCCGAGGGATGGCCGGTGTCGACGATGCCCAGGCCGCCGAGCAGCAGGGACAGCACTCCACGCGGGTCGTTGAACCAGTTCGGACCCTTCACCCCGATCCAGGACAGCGCGGTGTTGACGGCGCCGCTGCCCTGGAACAGGAAGAGGAAGATCGTCGAGACCGCGATCGAGCTGGTCACCGACGGGAAGAAGAACGCGGTCCGCAGGGCGCCCCGGGCGCGCAGCAGCCGCTGGTTGACGATGAGCGCCAGACCCAGCGCGAGGAGGGTCTGGAGCGGCACGGTCAGGAGCACGTAGTACACGTTGTTGCGCAGCGAGGTCGCGAACAGGGTGCGGTCGAGGCCGTCCTCGGTGAGCAGCGCCCGGTAGTTGTCCAGGCCGACGAAGTCGGCCTGCGCGCTGAACGGGTTGGACTGCCCGTCCCAGTGCAGGAGGCTCACCCACAGCGCCATCAGGGTCGGCAGGACCAGGAAGAGGCCGAGGACGAGCACCGCGGGGCTGACGAACAGCCAGCCCCAGGCGCCCTCCGCGCGGCGCCCCGCCCGCCGGGCGGGCGCCGTCGACTTCGGGCCGGGCCCGCCGGGCGTGTCAGGTTCGCCCGGCGGGCCGGCCGTACGGGACCCCTGGCCGGCGCGGGAACGCGGCTCCGGCCGGGGGTGGTGTGACGTACGCGCGGACACGGTGGGTCAGTTGCCCTTCGTGAGCGCGTGTTCGCCGTTGCGCTGGAGGTCGGCGAGGATCTTCTTCGGGTCGGCGGTGCCCAGCGCGGCGAGGTCGGTGTTGAACTGGCCGAGCACCTTGTCGAACCCGGCGAGGGTCACGGGGCCCTGCGCGTAGGCACTGGCGTCGACCCACGCCTTCGCGGCGGGGTTCTGCTTCGCGTACTCGGCCAGGGCGCTGGTGCGCGAGGGCATCACGCCGAACGCGTCGGCGTTCTTCAGCTGCTGCGCGCTGGAGTTCAGGTACGTCACCAGGTCCACGGCCGCCGCCCGGTGGGCGCTCTCGGCGGCCACGCCCCAGCACTGGCTGAAGGCGAGCGTGCCCTGGCCGGCCGGACCGGCGGGCAGCGGGACCACCTTGTACGCGACGTCGGGGTAGTCGGCCTTCATGGCGCCGTCGAGCCAGTTGCCCTCGATGGTCATGGCGGCCTTGCCCTTGCCGAAGGCCTCGCCGCCCCAGTTGGTGTCGACCTGGTTGGCGTACTTCATGGAGCCGGACTTCAGCAGGGACTGCACGTAGCTCAGCGCCTGCGCGTTCTGCGCGCTGTCGGCGGTCATCTTCGTCTGGTCGGCGTTGGTGATCCAGCCGCCGGCCTGCTTCATGAAGACGCCGAGCCGCGCGTGTTCGGCACCCACGACCAGCCCGGTCACACCGTGCCCGGTCAGCTTGCCCGCGACCTTCTTCAGCTGGTCCCAGGTCGTCGGGTAGTCCTTCTCGGTCAGCCCCGCCTTCTTCCACAGGTCGTTGTTGACCGCCAGTGCGAGCGTGGAGGTGTCCTTGGGCAGGCACATCAGCTTGCCGTCGTGGGTGAAGGAGGCGCGCAGCTGCTCGGAGAAGTCGTCGGCGTCCTTGACCTTGTCGCCGTAGGCGTACAGGGAGCCGCCTCTGGTGTAGTTCGCGAACTGGTCGGAGTTGACGTAGAAGGCGTCCGGCGGCTTGTGCCCGGCGAACGCCTGGGCGAGCTGCTGGTTCATGTCCTTGGCGACGTCGACCGTCACCTTGTTGCCGGACTGCTTGGCGTACGCGGCGGCCGCCTCCTTGACGGCCTTGGTCTCGGCGTCGCCGGAGCTGGCTATGAGCACCGTCAGGTGCTGGCCGGAGCCGGTGTCCTGCTCCGTCTTCTTGTCGCCGCCGAAGCTCGACGAGCAGCCCGCGGTGGCCAGTAGTGCCGCGCAGGTGGCGAGGGCCGCGGCGGCCGTACGGTGGGACATGGATTCCTCCGGGGATCGGGGATGTGAGTGGCGGCTCCGCCCGGCGGCGCGAAACACGGCCGGGGGGTGGAGGAGGAGAGAACTCGGGGTGGGACGGCGCCGGTCGGGACGGCACCGGCCCGTGGTGCCCGGCGCCTGCCGGGCCGTCGTCAGACGGTGGGCGCGACCGCGTCCGCACCGGGTGCGCGGGCGCTGTCCCGGACGACCAGGGACGGCGGCAGCAGGATGCGCTCGGGCGGCGCGTCGGGAGCGGACAGCCGCGCCAGCAGCAGCCGTACGCACTCCCGGCCGACCTCCTCCAGCGGCTGGGCGATGGAGGTCAGCGCGGGCGAAAGGAGCTCGGCGGTCGGCGAGTCGTCGAAGCCGACCACGGCGACGTCGCGGCCGGGGACGGCGCCGCGCTCGCGCAGCGTCTGGTAGCAGCCGAGCGCCAGCATGTCGCTGGCCGCGACCACCGCGGTCGCCCCCGCGTCCAGCAGCGGCTTCACGGCGGCGCGGGCCGCGTCGATGTCGTTCACGCTCTGCGCGCGCCGCCCGCGGGTCGGCAGCCCGTGCCGTTTCATGGCCCGCTGCCAGCCCTCGGCGCGGTCGTCACCGGCGCCGGAGGAGCCGCGTCCCCAGCCGAGGAAGGCGATCTTGCGATGCCCCAGGCCGATCAGGTGCTCCACGGCGGCGTCCGTGCCCGAGGCGCCGTCGACGTCGATCCAGTCGCCGATCTGCCGCCGCGACCACATCCGGCCGAAGGCGACGAACGGCACGTCCCGCTTGGCGAGCCACGCCTGACGAGGGTCGTTGTGCTCGGTGCCGCTGAGCACGAAGCCGTCGACCTCGTGCTGGTCGAGCAACTCCTCGTAGCCGTCCAGGGTCGGCGAGCCGGGCTGGCAGGCGAACAGCAGGATCCTGTAACCGGCCTCGTCGGCGGCCTGCGACAGGGCGTGCAGGAACCGGTCGAGGACGGGGCTGCTGGCCGGGGAGGGCAGGATGCCGTAGCCGATCAGCTTGCTGGAGCGGGTGCGCAGCGTCTGCGCGGCCCGGCTGGGGCGGTAGCCCATCTCGTCGATCACCCGGCGGACCCGCTCCAGGGTCTCGGCGCGCAGCAGGTCCGGCGAGTTGATCGCGTTCGACACGGTCTGCGGGGAGACCCCGGCCCGGCGGGCGACCATGGCGAGCGTCACCGGGCCGCCCCTGGCGGGCGGGTCGTTGCTGGAGCGGGGCATTGCGGGTCTCCGGCGTGCAGAGGGAACGAGGAGCGGGTTTTAGCGTTCCAAAAGCATTGTCAGCGCTCTGACGAGTCACTTAATGTCTTTGGAACGATCAAACGCTGAGAGGTTCTACTCCCTTGGACTCGACTGTCAAGACCCCCGACACCAACGGCTCGGTCACGCCGCCCCCCGCGGTGACCGGGGGCCTTCAGCCGTTCCTGCACGACGCGGTCGTCACGCTGTACGCCCCGAGCTTCGTGATCTCGCGTGCCGACGGGGCTCTCGACGGCGGCGCGGACGGCTTCTTCCACGGCGACCGCCGGGCGCTCTCCCGGCTGACCGTCGCGGCCGACGGCATCCCGCTGGCGCCGGTCGGGCACGGGCTGCGCGGGGCGGACCGGGCGGACTTCCGGTCGATCCTGCGGGGGCTCGGAGAGGTGACGGCGGACCCCGCGGTCGCCCTGCACCGCCGCCGGACCACGGCGGCCGGCCGGCTCGAGGAAGTCCTCGAAGTCACCAACGCGGGCACCCAGTCGGTGCGTTTCCGGCTGACGGTCACGGCCGCCACCGACCTCGCCACCATGGAACAGGTCAAGTCGGGGCGCCTGGTGGGGACGGCGCCCCCGCAGGCCGCGAACTCCGGCGGGAGCGAACTGTCCTGGGCCGACGACGGGTTCGCCGTGCGCCTGACCAGCGAGCCTGCGCCCGACGCGCTGGACGTGCCGGCGGGCCGGCTGTCGTACGACATCGCCCTGGACCCCGGTGCCTCGTGGACGGTGACCCTGGACTGCACCGCGGCCTACGCGGACGGCGACCAGTTCCCGGCGGCCCCCGCCGACGCCGTACCGTGGCGCACCCCCGTCCTGCGCAGCGCGGACCGAGGCCTCGACCGGTGGCTGGAGCAGTCCCTCGCCGACCTGGACCGCCTGCGCCTGACGGACCCGCGGTCGCCCGGGGACCGGCCGGACCAGTTCCTGGCCGCCGGCGCCCCCTGGTTCCTGACCCTCTTCGGCCGCGACTCGCTCTGGGCCGCCCGCATGCTGCTCCCGCTCGGCACTGATCTCGCGGCCGGCACCCTGCGCACCCTCGCCCGCCGCCAGGGCGGCGTCACCGACCCGGTCTCCGAGGAACAGCCGGGCAAGATCCTGCACGAGGTCCGGCGCGGCACCTCGGCGTACAGCGACACGTTCTCGCTCCCGCCGGTGTACTACGGCACCGTGGACGCCACCCCCCTGTGGATCACCCTGCTCCACGACGCCTGGCGCTGGGGCCTGGCGCCGGAGGAGGTCGAGCGGATGCTGCCGCACGCCGAGTCGGCGCTGGCGTGGATGCGCGACCAGGGGGACGCCGGCGGCGACGGCTTCCTCAAGTACGTCGACCAGTCGGGCCGGGGCCTGGCCAACCAGGGCTGGAAGGACTCCGGCGACTCCATCCGCCACCGCGACGGCCGCCTCGCCCACCCGCCGATCGCGCTGTGCGAGGTGCAGGCGTACGCCTACGAGGCCGCGCGCGGCGGAGCGGCGCTGCTGCGGTCCTTCGGCCGCCCGGGGGCCGACGAGTGGGAGGAGTGGGCGGACCGGCTCGCGTCGCGCTTCCGCGAGCGCTTCTGGGTGGAGGACGAACGGGGCCCGTACCCGGCGGTGGCGCTGGACGGCGAGGGCAGGCCGGCCGACTCGGTCACCTCGGGCTTCGGCCACCTCCTGGGCACGGGTCTGCTGAACCACGAGGAGAGCGCGCTGCTGGCCGCCCGGCTCTCCGGCGGCGACCTGGACGCGGGCCACGGTCTGCGCACGATGAGCAGCGAGGCGGTGGGCTTCAACCCGTACGGCTACCACATCGGTTCGATTTGGCCGCATGACACGGCGATCGCCGTGCACGGCCTGGTCCGGTCCGGCTTCCCGGACGCCGCGGCGTCGCTGGCGGACGGTCTGCTGACGGCATCGGCGGGCTTCGACGCCCGGCTGCCGGAACTCTTCGCGGGCCACGGCATCGAGGCCGGTCCGCGCCCCGCGCCCTATCCGGCGTCCTGCCGGCCCCAGGCGTGGGCGGCCGCGTCCTCGGTCCTCGTCCTCCAGTCGGCTCTCGGCCTGAGCGCGGACGTCCCCGCCGGCACCCTCACGGTGACCCCGGGCTTCGCCTGCGCGTACGGCCCGCTGACGGTCACCGGGCTCCAAGCCGGCGGAGGCCGCCTGGACATCACGGTGAGGGCCGACGGATCGGCGGAGGTGTCGGCTCCGGAGGGGCTGACGGTGATCAGCGGCTGACCCCTTGACGAGGGGCCCGGGTGTGGGCGGCGGGCTGTGGGCCGCGGGACGGTGATCAGCGACTGACCCCTTGACGAGGGCCCGGGTGTGGGCGGCGGGCTGTGGGCCGCGGTAGGTGCGTGCGGGGGAGGGGAGGAGAGGGGACGGGCGGCGGCGCGCGGTCGGTCGTAGGAGGTGGCCTCACTCGTCGTCGGGTGGCGCCGAGGACTCCGCTAGCCGTTCGCCGATGTCGTCCGCCCATTCCTGGGCCCAGCGGCGGAGCTCGGCGATGGCCCGGTCGTCGAGCCCGCAGGCCGCGAACTCGCGGTCGTCGATCCATTCGGCGCCGACGAGCCGGGTCTGCAGATCGGTGAGATCGAGGGCGTCGCCGGCGTGGCGGCGACCGAGTTCCTCCAGCTCCGGGTGGCTCCACCGGCCGGCGGCGGCGTGGACGTCGACGAGGTCGGGGGCGAGCCCCTGATCGGCCAGTGCGCGCACCCTGGTGCCGACGAGGTCCTCGACGGACAGGACCGGGCCGAACTCGCCCGCCTCCAGCGGCCGCCACAGCACTTCCTTGAGGACCTGCACGGAGTACTCCTCCCCGGCCCCGGCCTCCGGGCCACCGATGACCAGCCGGGCCGCCAGCGGCTCCGTCCCCGACGTCCGTACCCGCCAGCCGCGTTCCTCCAGGCCGGCTCGCACCGCCGCGACGATGTCCCCCGTCTCGACCGGGCTCTCGGTGGCCACGTCGACGTCCCGGCCGGGCCGGTCCACCAGTCCGTGCGCCCGCACCGCGTCCCCACCGGCGAGCGCCAGCCCGTACGGCGCCCCCACCGCCAGCAGGTCGCCCAGCAGCCGCCGCCGCACCTCACCGGCGTTCATCCGGCGCCCCCGCCGTCCGCGAACGGTCCCTGTCCGGACCGGGAACACGAGTACTCGGCCGTGACGGCGCACCGTGAGGGGATCATGCCCCGATTATCGCCACCGGGTGCCGAGCGGAGCGGGAACAGCGTCCGGGCGCGCGTCGGCCCAGGACACCCCCCGCGAAGAAATTCCGCGGGGGGTGTCATCCGGACGGGAACCGGGAGGGGTTTGAACGGGTGGAGAGGCGCCCTCCTTCCACCAGTCAGCCTGGATCCCCCAAGGGTCCGTGTTCCGCTAGGAGTTGCCCGTTCATGAAACGGACGCTGAAGTACCTGTCCTGCGTGGCCGTCACCACCGCCGCCGTGGCCGGGATGGCCACGGCGTCGTACGCCGTACCCGCGAAGGCACCGCACGGCACGGTCACGAAGGCGGGGACGGCGCAGACCCGGGCCGCTTCGGTCTCGAAGGCCCGGGCCGCCACGGCCACGCAGCCGACGGCGAAGAAGACCGCCCCGACGCCCCGCATCGTCGCCCCCGGTGAGCACGTGACGGCCGTCCCCGGCTTCGAGCTCTGGCTCACGGCCGAGGGCAAGCACTGGACGACGCCCTCCTCGCCCGACCCGCAGTTCCGCAGCGTGGTCGACGGCAACATCGACAGGAACACCCCCGGAGTCTCGATCCAGTCCGAGATCATGGACGACAGCGCCTACTTCTCCGGCCTGTACTACGGCGGCAAGGGCACCGCGTCCAGCGTCGAGGTCGAAACGGCGGACGGGACGGTGCACGGCAAGCTCATCGAGCTGCCCGGCAAGCCCGGATGGGGCGTGTGGTACGCCACCGCCGTCGTCAAGCCCGGCAGCGGCTCCTGGGACTACGTGTCCCGGATCACCGTCCACGACACCAAGGGCAAGGTCTACTCCCGGTTGACGCTGCGCTGATCCCCCCGGCGGGGACCCGCGCGGTCCCCGCCCCGGCTCCTCCTCCCCGTACCCGACCCACAGGAACCGCATCCGTGCCCCAGTACGAGAGATTCGCAGCCTCCTCCGGGAGCACCGACTTCGCCGCCTACGCCGGTGCGGCCTGGGCCCGTCTGCTACGGACCGCCCTCCTGCTCACCGGTGACTACCACGAAGCCGAGGATCTCGTGCAGACCACCCTGGCCAAGGTGTACGCGCGCTGGGGGCGCATCCCGCACGAGGACGTCGACTTCTACGTACGACGCTCACTCGTCAACAACAACCTCAACCGGATCCGCAGGAGACGTGTCACGCATCTGCTGATGCCGTTCCTGCCCGAGCGGGTGCACCAGCCGGACAACGGCCACGCCGAGTCCGTCGAGCGCCGCGCCGCGGTCATGGAGGCGCTCGCCACGCTCTCCGCCCGGCAGCGGACGGTGCTGGTGCTGCGCTACTGGGAGGACCTCGCCGAAACCGACATCGCCGAGGTGCTCGACTGCTCGATCGGAACGGTCAAGACCCACGCGCGGCGCGGCCTCGCGGCCCTGCGCTCTCATCCTGCCTTCGACGCCTCCGGCGCCTCCGACCGCTCCCACCCCGTCTCCGGAGCCCACTGATGAATCACCCCAGAACCGAAGCAGAACCAGCCCCGGGACACGCCGAGACCGAACAGTTGCGTCGGGCACTGACCGAGGTCGCGTACGACATCACGCCCTCCCCGCTGCCGCTGGCGGCCGTGGAGCGCCAGGGCCGGCGGATCCGGCTCAGGCGGCGGACGGCCGTACTCGGCGCGGGGTGCGGGCTGCTGCTGGTGCCGCTGGCCGTCGTCGTGCTGCCCGGCACGGAATCCGGCGCCCCCGGCGTCACGTCCCCGGCGGCGCCCGCGTCCGTCTCGCCCACGCCCTCCGTCTCGCCGGCCGCCCCGGCCCCGACGCCGCGCATCGTCGCCTCCGGCGAGCATGTGACGGCCGTCCCCGGCTTCGAGCTCTGGCTCACGGCGGAGGGCAAGCACTGGACGTCGCCGGTCTCGCCCGAGCCGCAGTTCCGGAGCGTGGTCGACGGCAACATCGTCCGGAGCGACCCCGGCGTCACTCTTCAGGAGGAGTCCGAGAACGGCCGCCGCTACCTCTCCGGCGTGTACTACGGGGGCAAGGGCACCGCGTCCAGCGTGGAGGTCGAAACGGTGGCCGGGACGGTGCGGGGCAAGCTCATCGAGCTGCCCGGCGACCCCGGATGGGGCGTCTGGTACGCCGTCACCGACCTGAAACCGGGCAAGGACCCCTTCCACCTCGAGAACCAGATCACCGTCCACAACACCGAGGGCGGGATCTACGCCCAGTGGAGGCCACGGTGATCCGGTGGGCAGGGCCCCGGTGAACGAGGTCCCCCTGTCTCGAAAGGCTGTGGCCCGTCCGGGCGATGTCAGTTCTCGAAGCCCTGGGCGCGCAGGATTCCGTTGACGCGGGTGCGGTGGGCCTCCTCCCACGCGTCGAGGGTCTCGTCCGCCTCCTTGACCAGCCTGGCCTGGGCGGCGACGAGGATCTCCTCGCGGCGGGCGGCCGGGACCACCACGACGCCGTCCTCGTCGGCGACCACGACGTCGCCGGCGTTCACCTTCGCGCCGCCGCAGGTCACCTCCGCGTTCAGCGGCTCCACGGCCTTCTTGCCGCCCGGGATCGGGATGACGCCCCGGGCGAAGACGGGGAAGCCCGCCTCGCGAACTTCACCCAGGTCGCGGATCAGGCCGTCCAGGACGAAGGCCGTGACGCCGCGGCGCTGAGCCACGGCGCAGACGTTGCCGCCTGCCAGGGCGTAGTCCAGGTCGCCGGACTCGACGACGATGACGGCGCCCGGGGCGGCACGGTGAATGGCCGCGTGCAGCATGAGGTTGTCACCGGGAGGGCACCGCACGGTGAACGCCGGCCCGGCCACGCGGGGCACCGGCGACCACAGCGGGCGGATGCCGATGTCCATGACCTGAGCCCGGCCGAGGAGGTCGGCCAGCGTGGTCGTCGGGATGTCCGCGAATCCGGTGGCGGGAGCGGCGGCTTCGGTGGCGTCCGTCATGGCACCTCTGATCGTCTCGAGTGTGGTCGTCCGTGTGGCTGCCCGCGTTCGACGGTACGAGCCCTCGTCGCCCGTGGTCCACCAGGTTTGCTGGACAGTGGTGTGATCGAACCGACTGATCAGCCTGAACCAAGGACGGAGACAACCGACATGGTGCTGCGCTGTGCCGTGCTCGACGACTTCCAGGACGCCGCCCTCGCCTCCGCCGACTGGAGTCCGGTCGAGGACCGAGTGGAGATCGTCACGTTCCGCGAGCACATCTCGGACGAGGACGAACTCGCAAGCGCCCTGGCCGACTTCGACATCGTCGTCACCCTGCGCGAACGCGTCCCCTTCCCGGCCGCGCTGTTCGACCGCCTGCCCCGCCTGAAGCTGCTCGTCGCCTCCGGCATGCGCAACTCGGTCATCGACTACGCCGCCGCCGAGCGGTGCGGCGTCACCGTGTGCGGGACCGGCAGTTCCTCCACCCCGCCGGTGGAACTGACCTGGGCGCTGCTGCTCGGCCTCGCCCGCGACCTGGTGACCGAGAACAACGCGCTGCGCGAGGGCGGCCCCTGGCAGTCCACCGTCGGCGCCGACCTCCAGGGCCGCCGCCTGGGCCTGCTCGGCCTCGGCAGGATCGGCAGCCGGGTCGCGCAGGTGGGCCTCGCCTTCGGGATGCGGGTCAGCGCCTGGAGCCGGAATCTGACCAAGGAGCGCACCGACGAGGTGGGCGTGGAACTCGCCTCTTCCAAGGAGGAGTTGCTGTCGGACAGCGACTTCGTCTCCGTCCACCTCGCGTTGAGCGACCGCACCCGCGGCCTGCTCGGCGCCGCCGAACTCGCCCTCCTCAAGCCCACCGCGTACCTGATCAACACCTCGCGCGCCGCCATCGTCGACCAGGACGCGCTGCTCGCCGCCCTGCACGAGGGCCGTATCGCCGGTGCCGGAGTGGACGTGTTCGACGTCGAACCACTTCCCGCCGACCACCCGATGCGCACCGCCCCGCGCCTGCTCGCCACCCCCCACCTCGGCTACGTCTCGCAGGCCAACTACGCGACGTACTACGGCGACGCCGTGGAGGACATCCAGGCGTACCTGGCGGGCGAGCCGGTACGCCGTCTGGGGTGACCGGTCCTGGCTGCCGGGCGGCTGGCTGACTGGGCGGCCCGCCACCACCCCGTCACGGACCTCGTCCCGCTGCCGGGCGCCGACAGCGCGGCCGCCGCCCTCGACGCGGTGACGCCCATCGCCGAACGGGACGGCGGCTTCCCCACCCGGCTCGCGCGCGTCAGGGGCCTGCCGACCTGGGCGACCGCGGCCACGGGCACGGACCCCGACGCGGCGCACCGCCACCTCACCGAACTGGTGCGGGCGGCCACCCACTCGTACGCCACCCACGGCCATGGCGAAGCGGCGATGCTGGTCCACGCGGCCACGGCACCCAACGCCGTCCTGCGTGTCCTGCCCGCGCTCCCTGTGGGCACCGAGCCTGCGGGCCGCCTGAACGGCCTCCGCGGCGGTGACCGCGATGTACGCGCCGGACGCCCCGGCCGCATACACCCCACCGGGCACCCCGACCCCCGAAGGGGCCCGGAAAGCTGCCGAGGCGTTGGCGGTCCCGGAGGACGCCACAGCCTGATGTGCGCCCTGCGTGGTCCGTGGCTCCCGGCAGCAGTGGAACGGTTCGGCGTCCGCCGGCGTCGTCCCTCTCCGGGGCGCGGCGGCCGTGCCCCGGGGAGGGGAGACCGAGTGGATGCGGGCGGCTTCGCCAAGTGGACAAGGCGGTTCGAGGACGAGCGCGAGCGCAGGCGCGCCCAGGGCGACCCGGACTGGGGGCAGAGCGCGACGCTGCACCCGGCGGTGTGGGCCAGCATTCAGCGCTTCCAGGTCGGCGAGGACGGCGACGGCGCCAACCTCGTCGGCAAAGCCGATGAGGCCGGCGACCCCGACTACGCGCAGGCAGTCCGGCTCTTCGTCGCCGAGGAGCAGAACCACGCCCGTCTACTCGCCCGTCTGCTCGGCGCGGGTGGCGTACCAACCCTGTCCGGCCACTGGAGCGACACGGTCTTCGTGCGGCTGCGGCGTCTCATGGGCCTGCGCATGGAACTGCTGGTGCTGATGATCGCGGAAGTCGTGGCACTCCGCTATTACCGGGCCCTGCGCGACGGCACCGACGACGTGCTCACTTCGGATGTGGCGGGGCGGATCCTGTCCGACGAGCAACGCCACGTCCCCTTCCACTGCGAGCGACTGCACGCCTCCCTGGCGGAGTTGCCCCGCGCAACGCGCCGCCCGGTGATGGCCCTGTGGCAACTTCTTCTGCTCGCCGCCTCCCTCGTCGTCGTCACCGACCACGGTCCGGCGCTGCGACGCCTCGGCATCGGACGCCTGCGCTTCGCGACCGACGTCGTGACCTCGTCCGGCGCGGTCGTCTCCGCGGTGCTGGCACCCCGCCCGGACGCATGGACGAGCACAGCCTGACAACAGCCGGCCCACCGCCTCCCGCCCCCATCGTGAGGAGGGAGGCGGCGCCGTCGGACCGGTGACCTGCGCCCGCCCGGCCGGTCGCAGCGAGTCGGGAAATTCCAGTCTTCAATTGTCACTGGCATGCCATACGCTGCACCTTCGGCAGCGTCCACGCATCCGTCGTCGGTGCGAGGGGGGACACGCGGCCTGTCCGTTTCCACCCGGTGAGCACCGGGCTTCTTCCGTGGGGGTTCCATCACTGTGCGCAGGCGTAGCATCTCGACCGCGACGGCACTCGCGGTCGTCCTCAGTTCCGTGGCCCTGACCACGGGCGTGGCGGGTCCGGCGGCGGCCGACTCGGCGAAGGTCCTTCCGGTGACGTCGGTCGGCGACATGGTCGTGGACGGCACCCACCAGCGGGTCTACGTCTCCGACCCGACCGCCGGCAAGATCGTCGTCACCGACTACACGGGCACCGTGAAGGCGACGCTCACCGGGCTCTCCGGCGTGACCGGCCTCGCGCTGTCCGCCGACTCCGGCCAGGTGTACGCCGCCGTGAGGAACGGCAACCGGATCGTCTCGGTGGAGACGGGGACGTACACCCAGACCGCGAGTTACCCGGTCGGCGCGGCTCCCGGCGACCTGGAGGTCGTGGACGGCCGGATCTGGTTCTCCCACGGCAGCGACTTCGGCTCGCTCGACGTCTCCGGTGACGAACCCGTCGTCCACCTCGCCCAGCGGGGCGACGCCGACTTCTACACGGGCGCCGGGACGTCCCTGGCCGCCGACCCGGCCGTCCCCGGCGTCCTGGTGGCGGGCAACAGCGGCATGCTCGCCGTGTACGACGTCTCGGCCGACGGCGCCACCCTGCGTGCCAAGGGCGCCATGAGCAGCGGCGCGGAGCAACTGGACCTCACACCCGACGGCAGCCAGGTGCTCACCTCGTGGGGCGCCTCGTCGTACGGCTACAGCCTCGGCGCCTACTCGACCACCGACCTCACCGAGCTGACCGGCTACCCCATCGACGCGTACCCGAACGCCGTGCGCGTCGCGCCCGACGGCACCATCGCGGGCGGCAGCTTCTCCTGGTACGACCCCGACGTCCACATCCACCGGCCCGGTGACCGGGTGCCGGTGCGGGAGTACGACTTCCCCAACACCGGCAACACCAGCGGCGCCGACACCCTCGTGAACGGAGCGCTCGCCTGGGCGCCCGACTCGAGCCGGGTCTTCGCCGTCTCCGTGAACTCCTACGGCACCCACACCCTGCGCGCCCTGACCGACCCCACCAAGGAACTGCCCACCCTCAAGGTGTCGGCCCCCGCCAAGTCGGAACGCGCCAAGAAGCTCACCGTCAAGGGCAAACTGACCTCGAAGACGCTGCCCACCGCGGGCACCGCCCTGAAGGTGACCCGCACCGACGTCGAGTCGCCGAACGGCAAGGCGCTGGCCGCCGTCAAGACCGCGGCGGACGGCAGCTTCTCCTTCACGGACACCCCGCCCGCCGGCGGCAAGGTCACCTACAAGGTCTCCTACGCGGGCGACGCCACGCACATGCCCGCCTCCGGCTCCGGCACGGTGGACGTCTCGCGCAAGGCGACCGCGCTGACCCTGAACAACAACGGCAAGCTGTACTCGTACGGCAAGAAGGTCACCTTCACCGCGCACCTCGGTACGACGTACAAGAACCGCACCGTCTCGATCTACGCGGACCCCTTCGGCCCCGACAAGCCGAAGAAGCTGCTGAAGACGGCCAAGGTCAACTCCAAGGGCAACCTGTCGGCGACCGTCGGCATGACCCGTGACACCACCGTCACCGCCGTCTTCGGCGGCGACGCCCGCTACGCCGCCAAGACCGTGAAGTCGACCGCGTACGCCCGGGTGAAGGTCTCCACCGCCGTCTTCCGGCACTACAAGACGGGCAAGATCGGCTCCACGACGTACTACTACTTCCGCAAGAAGACCGACCCGCTGTTCACCACGACCATGAACTACTATCCCGGCCGCAAACAGCGCTTCCAGCTCCAGGTGTACTACCAGGGCTCCTGGTACGACTCGGGCTCCGAGTACTTCGCCCTGTCCACCAAGGGCAAGTCGTCCGTGAGCCTGGAGGCACCGGGCACGTCCGGCATCCGGGCCCGCATGCGCTCGTCCTACATCAACGGCTCCTCCGGCGACACCGTCAACTCCACGACCCACGGCGCCTGGAAGTACTTCACCTTCACCAACTGACCCCCTCCCGCGCCGAACCGGTACGGCCCCCGTCCCACGGAGCCGTACCGGTTCGGAGCGGAGGTGGGCCGTGCATGTCGCATGAAAGACGCGCTTGCTCCGAGGGTGCCGCTCAGCGGTCGCCCGGTCGCAGTCGGAGAACGAGGAGCTCAAGCGCGACATCCAGGTGCTGTGACAGCGTCAGTACACGGCCCGACCTCACGGGCACGCCGGTCGACGTGAACGCCGTCCGGACGAATCCGGCGCCGGCCGGCCGCGCGGGCGTCGCCGCCCGGATCCAGCAGGGCTTCTCGGAGGACCCCGAGACCCGCGCGGCCGTCTCCGACCGCCGCTACGGCGTGATCGTCGTGGACGGCGACCACTCGGCCGGGGGCGTCGCCAAGGACCTGGAGTGGGCGGAGGAGATCGCGGCACCCGGCGGGATCGTCGTCCTCGACGACTACCGCGACCCGAAGTGGCCGGGCACCGAGGAAGCGCTCGACAAGCACCTCGCGGGCGACACGCGTCCGCCACTTCCCACCCGAGCTCCCCTCGACGAGTCGAGCTCACCAGCACCGCTTGGCCTCAGTCGCAGGACGTGCGGTAGGCCAGGTGCGGGAACAGCTGCTCCCACTGGTCTTCGCGGACGCTCAAGGGATGGGACCTGCACAGGGCTTCGTAGAGGCGGTCGGTGTCGAAGTCGAGCACGTAGGTCCTCTCGTCCGTCGGACCGGAGCCGCCCGAGGCGGTGACAGCCAGCCAACGAGGGCCCTGCGGCGAGGCTGCCGGGGGCACGTGTACCGCGTCCGCGGTCTTCAGCGTGACGAGCCCGGGAGTGCTCCACCGCCCGTCCTTCCCGACGGACCAGATGCGATAGGGCTCGCTCGTCACCGCGTAGCGACCGTCCGGGGTCATGGTGATCGACGTGACCTCGTGGTCGAGCAGGAGGTCGTCGTGCTTCTTCCGGGGACGAGCGGGATCGGTGACATCCCAGAACTCGACGCTTCCGTCGTGAAGTGTCGCCGCCAACTCTCCCTTGCGCGTGGGGAAGTAGCCCCCCGCGGCTGCCGGAAGCAGACCGCCTCTTGCGGGGTGCGCGGGCCGGGAGAGGTCCCAGAGCCGAAGGGTGTCCCCTACGTCCTCGGTGACGAGAAGCTGGGACGAGGGGACGTACATCGCGCCCTCCCCCGTCGCCGCGTGGGCTATGCGCCCGCCCTTGCGAGGCCGGGCGGGGTCGGAGACGTCCCAGAACCTGATGTGCCCTCCCTTCTCCACCGTCGCCAGAGACCGCGCCCCCGTGAACCACAGGTTTCCCGTGGCCCCGAGGCCCCCACCCGCCCGCGCCTCGATCGTGCCCCTGCGCACGGGCTTCGTGGGATCCCCGATGTCCCACACCGCGATGTGGGGCTCCTCCTGCGAACCCACCGCGAGGAGACGGTCGTCGGGACTCACGGCGACACTCGGGGCGTCGGCGGTGAGCCGGATGCCGCGTCCCTTCCTCAGGGTCCCGTCGGAGTCGAACTGCCACAACTGGAAGGTGTGGTCCAGCCCCTTGATCCAGTAATGCACGAGGAACACGGGCGACTTGTGCCCCGTCAGGAAGTACTTCGCCTCCCATCCCCTCGGCAGGGTGTACCGGACCCTCGGTGCGCCCGGGGCGCTGACGTCCCACACCCTCGTCGTGTTCGTGGAGTCCGCGTTCGCCCGCGAGGCGATGACCAACTCACCGTCGGGACTGAACGGACTGGTCCCCGCCTGGGGCATGACGTCGATGCTGCCCTCGATCGCGGGCGCCCAAGGCCGCTCGGGCCACAGCCGCACTTCGCCACCCACCTCACCGGCAGCCAGATACCGGCTGTCCGGGCTGTAGGCGACCGACTGGGCCGGCTCGCCCGTCGGCAGGGTGACGTCGTGCATGCTGTCCACGAGATCCGACACCTTCCTGTTCACATCGGCTCGTTCAACACCGCTCTCGCCGTCCGCTCCGGCAAGGTGTGCGCCGTCCCCGCTGAACGCGAGCGACGGCATGCCGAGCCGGTTGTAGCCCCAGTAGTCCAGGTACTTCTTCGCCTTCACACGCCGCAGTTCCCGTCCGTCCACCACCTCCCACCAGGCGATCTTCCCCGCCGCACCGGTCGCGACCACCAGGTCGCGCCGGGGATCGGCCGCGACCGCCATGACCGTGTCGGCCTGCTTCGTGTCCCGCAGCACGGGCCGGTCCGGATCGCTCAGGTCCCACAGCCGCACCTGCGCGGGCTGCCCGCTCCCCGCTTCTCCGCTGCCGTTGCCCGTGATCAAGTGGTGCCGGTCGCGGGTGAACGCCAGGGAGATCACCTCCGCCTTGGCGATCGTCCGCTGGGTACGCAGTGCGGGGTGGGCGGGGTCGCTCACGTCCCACAGCCGCAGCCGGCCCTCCTGACTGCCCGCCGCGACGGTCCGGCCGTCCGCGCTGAACGCCAGCGTGTACGTCACACCGTGGGCGATCCGGACCGAGGAGAGCCGCCGTGGCTTCGCCGGGTCCGTGGTGTCCCACAGCTTCAGTTCGTCCGCCGACTGCGCGGCCAGGAGCCGCGAACGCGGATGGTAGGCGATGGCCGCACCGCTCCTCAGCGTGAGACGGCCCGCCTCCACCGGTACGGCCGGCTCGGACAGGTCCCACAACTGGATCCGGCCGCCCCGGTGACTCGCGGCCAGGACCTTGCCGTCCGGGCTGTAGGCGACGTTGAGCACCGGCTTGCGGTACGGCTCCTTCGGGACGAGGCGGGTCGGCGTGACGGTCGTCGCCGCCGTGTACAGGCTGGAGCGGGTCTCAGGGGTCACCGCGGTGCGGTACGCGGCCAGGCTGAGGCGGAGTGCGGTCTGCGGGTCGCCTTCCCGCATGGCGTCGGCCTGGGCGGCCAGTTCCCTGGCGATCAGACTCTCCTCCCGGCTCGCCGCCTGCCGGTTCTCGTAGAACGCCCACCCGAAGAGCGAGGCGGCCACCAGCGACAGGGCAGAAAGCCCTGCGATCCAGGCACGGGTGACGAAACGTCTGCGCCGTTGCGCGTGACCACTCGCGGCGACGAAGTCCCGTACCACCTGGCGGACGGGCAGGCGGACGGGCAAGTGGACCGCTGCCGATGCGGCCGCGACGGGCGAGCCGACTGCGACCACCGGCCGGGCTCCGCGGACCGCGTGGGCGTCGTCCGCCGTGAGCTTCTCCGCCTCCTCCAGGGCATCGCCCTGGTAGAGGCCGCTCGGCTTCCGTCCCGCCTCGGCCCAGCCCTCCGCCGCCGCGGTCAGCCGCCGCAGTCTCAGCAGGTCGTCCCGCACCTCGTCGACCCAGCCGCTCAGCCTCCCCCACGCGTGCAGCAGCGAGTCGTGGCCGAGTTGGGCCCCGCCCTCCTCGTCCACGACGACCAGGCGGGCGTCCGCGAGCCGGCGCAGCAGGTCCTCGCTGCCGGTCAGTTCCTCCCGCCGTACCCTGCGGCGTACCAACCGCCCCTCGCCGTCGACCACATGGACCATGGCCAGCAGAAGGCTCCGCAAGGCCGCGCGGCCGGTGCCGTCGAGAGTGTCGTAGATCCTGTCGGCGGCCCTGGCCACCGCGCCCCGTATACCTCCGGCACCGACGTACCCGGCGTACGTGAGCGTCGTCCCCTGCCGCCGCAGCCAGATCTCCGGCAGGGCGTAGGCCAGGAAGGGCAGCGCCGCGGCGTCCCCCGCGGTGTGCCGTTCCTCGTTCACATCGCGCACCAGGAGCCGCGGTACGCCCTCCTCCCACCGCAGGCCCGCGTACTCTGCCGGACCCGTGATCGCCGCCTCGACCTCCTCGTCGCCCAGCGCGGGCACGGCGAAGTGGCCCGTCCGTACGACGGGCGCCAGGCGGGGGTCGCTCAGGGCGTCGCCGTAGTAGTCGGCGCGCAGAGCCAGGACGAGACGCGGGCCGCCCCCGTCCCCGTTCCCGCCCGGTTCCTGGTCCGCTCCCGCGGTGAGGGCGGCGGCGAACCGCTCACGTTCGGCCGCGTCCGAGCAGAGCGTGAAGTACTCCTCGAGCTGGTCGATGACGAGGACGCGCGGTGCCCGGCCCGCCGTGGCTCCCGTGGCCGCGGGGCGGCTGAAGCGCCCCCGCTCCAGATCCCGTACGACCTCGGAGGGCTCCCTGCCCACCGCCCTCGCCCACCCCTCGGCAAGCGTCCGGAACGGCCGCTGACCTGGAGCGGGCACCATCCACACGGGGCCGAGCCCCGCCTGCTCCGCCGCCACGCTCAGCCCTGCCCGCAGCAGCGAGGACTTGCCGACTCCCGACGGCCCCACCAGGACCACCGGCTCACCGGGCCGTGCCCGCTCGACGCGCCGCAGCAGCTCCTGGGTCAGCTCCTCCCGGCCGAAGAAGAGACGGTGCTGCTCGGGGAGGAAGGGGAGGATGCCGGGGTAGGGGCAGACCGCGTTCGGATCCGGTACGTCGGCCATCGGCAGCCCGGTGTCCGGGCCCGGCCGCGCCTCGTACCGGCGGTTGACGGCGAGGGACAGCTCCCCCATGCGCGCGGTGCCACCGCCGTACGGGCGGGCCGCGCTGCCCTGGAGCCGCTGGTCGAGCAGTCGGTAGACCTCGCCCAGCGTCAGCCACTTCGGACCGCCCGCGTCGCCCTCCCGCAGCAGGCTCAGCAACTCGCCGCTGAAAAGGGTGTGCTCCGCGTCCGGTGGGGCATACGCCAGGGCGTTGCGCATCGCGGACGCGAGCAGGTAGCTGCCTGCGGGCCGCGCACCGGCGAACGGGTCCACGGCGGCCGACCGGCCCGGCTCCTGCGCGTTCCCCGCGAAGCAGCAGTCGAGGATCACGACCGGGTCGGCGGCGGCGTCGCTCAAGTAGCGCTCGATCTCCGTGTAGGGGATGGAGTGCGCCGTATCCGCCTGGGACCGGGTCGTCGCCGTCGCCAGGTACAGCTGCTGACCGGGTCCGCGCAACCCGTGCCCGACGAAGTAGAAGAGGACGGTTCCCCGCTCGTACCGTTCCTCCGTGGGCTCGGCCCGGCCGATGGCCTCCGACAGCGCTTCCAGGACGTCGCTCGGTGACGTCGGGTCAGTGAGCAGTGTGACCCGGTCGCCCATGCCGCACACCGTGCTCAGCGCCTCGGCCACGTCCCGCGCCGACCGCAGAGCGGAGGGCAGACCCGGCAACTGCCGCCCCGGGTGGGTGGCCGTCCCGACCACCAGCGCGTGGCAGCCGGCTCCGGCCAGATCCGCTCCCACCCGCGGATCCCGCGCCCGCCGCGGCGGCATGGTCAGCCCGCCTCTCGCGACGGACCGACCCGACCGCCGTCCTCCGCCGTATTGCGTATTTCCCGCGGGTTCCGTACTTCCCGCGGGTTCCGCTCCTGCGCAAGCGCTGCGGCGACCCGCTCGGCCAGCTCACTGGTGCCCTCGGCGGTCAGACCCCGCACCTTCTCCGACGAGACCACGACCTGCGTACCGTCCGGCCGGGTGATGGTGACGGTCTGCTTGCCCCGGCGGTTCTGCAGCCACATCACGACGGCCGCGCCCAGCGCGGCCGTCGGACCACCGGGAGCCAGCAGCAGTGCGATCAACTCCCCCAGCGCGCCCATGGCTCCGTCCGCCGGCGCGTCGGGAGCCTCCCTGCGGACGAACGCGCGCAGATCGGGGTCTTGGCGCAGCCACTGGTACAGGTCGTCCGAGGCTCCGGCCGCGTCTCCGCTCCCGACGTCGACGGCCACCGTGACTCTCATCTCTTTCCCCTCCAGACGCAGCACAGTTCGTTCTTCCTCAACTGTTCATTGCTGCCTCCGAGTTGGCAACACATGAAGACGTCTGACCGGCGATGAGCGGCGGCGGAACGGGCTCGCAGAACACCCCCGGCGGGCAGCCGGCAGCCACCGTGAGTTCCCGCGTCGACGCCACGCCCGGCAGCAGAACGGAGGCGGACTCGACCGATGACGGCAGCGTGGGAGGGCCAGGAAACAGCGGAGCCCGGGCGCCGCTCAGGCGTCCGGGCTCCGTGGTCGGCGGTGTCACCCCGTTCTGTGTTCTATTCGGTGATGTCGATCTTGCCCTGGGACGGTTCGGCCGATGCCGGAGCCGATGACTCGACCTGCGCCGGGGTCTTCGTCGTGCCGCGTCCGGCGAGGCCCTGAAGGAGCTGGGCGAGGTCGACGCCAGTGGTGGAGCTGAGGAGTTCCATGCCCTGGGCGACGTTGTCGGCGACCGTGCGCGGGAGTTGGCCCGCGCCGTCCGTGGAGATGACGGTCAGCTTGTCCACGGCCGCCAGCGGCTCGGCCGCCTTGCCGACGACCTGCGGCAGCACCTCGACCAGCATCTGGAGCACCGCCGCGTCGCCGTACCGTTCGAAGGCGTCGGCCTTCTTGTGCATGGCGTCGGCCTCCGCCGCGCCCTTGGCGGCGATCGCGGCCGCTTCGGCGTCACCCTCGATACGAACGGCGTCGGCGAGCGCCGCACGGTGGGCCTTCTCGCCCTCACCGGTGAGCCGTGCCCGCTCGGCGGCCGCTTCGGCCTCCTTGACCAGGGCGATGCGGTGGGCCTCCGCCTCCTGCTCGGCCCGGTAGCGGGCGGCGTCGGCGGGCTTGCGGACCTGGGTGTCCAGTTCGCGGTCGGTCAGCGCGGCCTGCCGGGCGGCGACCTTCTCCTGCTCCTGCAGGACCTCCTGGCGCCGGGCGGCCTCGGCGAGCGGGCCGGCGGCATTGGCGCGGGCGGCGGCCTCGTCCGTCTCGGCCTTGATCTCGGCCTGCTTCAGGGCGTAGGTGCGCTGGGCGATCGCGATCTCTTCCTCCGCCTTGAGGCGGGCCTGTTCGGAAGCGCGCCGGGCGACGGCCTCGGCGATGTCGGCCTCCTGCTTGGCGCGGGCCGCCTCAGGCCGGCCGAGGTCCTCCAGGTAGGAGCCCTCGGTGGTGATGTCCTGGATCTGGAAGGCGTCCAGCACCAGTCCCTGCCCGGACAGGCTGGCCTCGGCCTCCTCCGCGACCTGTCCGGCGAAGGCGGCCCGGTCCCGGATGATGTCCTCGACGGACATCCGCCCGACGATGGAGCGCAGCGCGCCGGACAGCACCTCCTGGGTGAACCCGACGATGCCGTCCTGCTGCTGGAGGAAGCGCTGGGCCGCGGCGCGGATCGAGTCCTCGGTGCCACCGACCTTGACGATGGCGACGCCCTCCAGGTTGGCTTTCACCCCGCGGAGCGTGACCGCGCCCCGGACGGCCACCGGAATGTGCCGACTGGACAGGTCGAGGGTGAACTTCTGCTGGACGAAGGGCACGACGAAGACACCGCCGCCGACCACGACCTTCTGGCCGCTGTTGTCGGTGGAGACGCGGCCGGTTTCGGGGTCGGTGGACTTCTTGCCGCGCCGTCCGGTGACGATGAACGCCTCGCTGGGACCCGCGACCTTGTAGCGGGTGACGACCGTGAGGGCCAGCAGGACCAGGAGTACGACGACTCCTATCACGGCAATCAGTACAGGACTCATGTGTGCAATCCCCTCAGCCCTCCCCGGGGGACGGCGAATTGGAACGGATCAGGAACGGACGCGGAAGGAGGATGAAGGGGCGGGCGTGTGGGCCTCGTGGTGTGGCGCGCCGCTCCGACGGTCAGTCTTCGACCGGCCGGACCGCGACCGACGTCGCGGACAGCAGCGACTCCACCCAGACCTCGGCACCCCGCGCCACGGGCACCGAACACTTCGCGGCCAGCTTCAGCGGCTGCCCGGCGAGATACACCAGCACCTCGCCGTACCCCTCGGCCGGAATAGCGGTCACCACGGAACCGGAGCTCCCGACGAGATCGCCGCCCTGTGGAGCGGCCGCGCCCTGTTCCCGCATCAGGACACGGCTGAGTTTCCACGTCAACCAGCCCGCGGCGAGGCCCGCCACCACGCCGATCGCCGTTGCCCCCGTGACCCCCAGACCGGTGGTGCCGAGCGCGATCGCCCCGCCGAAGCCGAGCATGGACACGAATCCGGCGATGACCGGCAGCGACAGCAGCCCGTCGAACAACCCGTCCAGCACCCCGCCGAACAGGCCTTCCAGGATCCCGTCGAAGATCAGCGAGAGCACCAGCAGGACCAGTCCCGCGATACCGAGACCCACAAACCAGTTCATTCGGGCCCCGCTTTCGCTCGACGATCTCCCCCGCCTGCATATTGCCATGCGATCGGGTGGCAATACATTGCCTGCTCTCGGCAATCTTTACGCGCACTTGATGCCGCCTTGATACCTCCTTCGCCCGGACGTTGACGCTCCGCCGCGGCTCGTGACGCCGAGCAAGGACGCGAAGCTCGACGGCGGTACGGGCCGCCGCGCTGAAGGCCGACGCCTGTTCTGCCGGAAGCCGTGGGCTGCGCGCACGACGCGCCCCTGGGCCGGGGACGGCGCGCACCACGGTCAACGCTTGCGTTGCCGGGCAACGGAATGGAAGCGGCAGCGGCAGCGGCAGCCGGGCAGGACATGGTCGGCACCCTGTTCATCGGCAGATCGAACGCCGGGTACAGCACGGGCGCCGCCTGCATTTCGGGGTCAAACACGGACGTGAGCGCCTACGTTGGCAATCCGACGGCGGCGGCCGCCGCGTCGGGGAAGGCCCTCAGGTCTTCGCCGCCGGCGACCGGATCTGGATCACCGCCGTCCACGAAGCCGCCAACTGACCGATCCCCTCTCACCCTGGAGGTGCCCGTGGCCACGCCACTCACCGCTGCCCAGTTCCTCGCCGCACTGAAGGCCGAGGGTGTGGCCGTCGTCGAGGTCGGCGACTGGAAGAGCCACAACCGCAACACCAAGGGCGCCTGGGGGCCCGTGCACGGCGTGATGATCCACCACACCGTCACCAAGGGCACCGCGAACACGGTGAAGATCGTGCGCGACGGGTACGCCGGACTGCCCGGCCCGCTCTGTCACGGCATGATCGCCAAGGACGGGCGTGTGCATGTGGTCGGCTGGGGCCGCGCCAACCATGCGGGGTTGGGAGACCCGGACGTCTTGTCCGCGGTCATCGCAGAGCGGCGGCCGCCCGTCGACGACGAGGCCACCGTCGACGGCAACCGGGCCTTCTACGGCTTCGAGTGCGAGAACCTCGGTGACAACAAGGACCCGTGGCCGACCGAGCAGATCGAGGCCATCGTCCGCGTGGTGGCCGCGATCAGCCGGCAGCACGGGTGGGGCGCCCGGTCGGCGCTGCGGCACCTGGACTGGCAGCCCGGCAAGGTCGACCCGCGCGGGCCCGGCATGGACTGGGAGCAGATCCTCGACCGCGTCGCGAAGCGGCTCGACGGCAAGCCGCCCACCACCAAGCTGCCCGCCCCGGCCAAGCCGAAGGTGTCGCTGTCCAAGCTGATCGCTGCGGCGAAGCGCGACCCGCAGGCCAAGGGGACGCCGGTTTCCTATGCCGGGGTGAAGACCGTGGAAGCCGCTCTCGTCAACGAGGGCCTGCTCGCCAAGACCTACCTGGACGGTCACTACGGCACGGCCACCAAGGACGCCATGAGCGGCTGGCAGGAACGCTGCGGGTACCGCGGCCGCAAGCCCGGCGAGCCCGCCGACGGCATCCCCGGCAAGGACTCCCTCACCAAGCTCGGCAAGAAGCACGGCTTCACGGTCACGACCTGACCGATGGACAGAACCATGAAGGACTCGTCGACGCGCACCGCTCGCACCGCCCGGCGGACCGCGGTCGGCCTCGCGGTGATGCCGAGGTCCCGGCGGACCCGGACGACGTCGCCGTCCCGCCGACCTCTGCGGCCACCGTCGCCGACTCCGCCGGCCATCGTGTCGGCCTCCGGGCAGTTGGCGGCCCGCGCCCTGCACACGGCGCCTTCGCCGCCCTGCTGCGGGATGCCCATGACGATTCGTGGAGCTGGAGCGGCACCTCATTCTGCGTCATGGGTGCGGATCGCCGGCGCACGCGCCATGTGCGCCGGTGTGCCGTGGCACGGAGCCGAACGCTGCGGACCGGACGGCCGTTTCCCCTCGACAGGCGCTCGTCGACCTCGGTGTCGCGGTGGCCGATGTTCAGCGCTACGAGGGCCGCGACCTTGAGGTCGCGGCCCCCGTAGCCGCTGCGCGCATGACAACGCTTCCCCGGGCGATCAGGGTCCGCCGCAGACGTCCTGCTGATCCACCTCGGTCAGAACCCGTGTTGCCGCCGCGAAGTCGTCGGCGCGGTTCCCGGGGCTCACACGTAGTCGCCCCTGGCCGCCGAGTAGTGCACCACGGCGGCCGGTGTGCCGTCGGCGAGGATGCCGGTGATCCGGAAGTACGACGTCTCGCCGAGCGGCAGGCGCACGAGGGCGCGGTAGATGCGGTCCGGGACCGCGGCGATGGAGGTGACCGGTTCGTACGCCCTGGTGGCCACGTTCCAGCGCTCCACGCGGTGCTCGGTGATGCCGGCGCAGGCCGTCTTGTCGGAACAGGTCCACTCCAAGCGGCCGGTTCTGGTCACGGCGTCGGGGTTGAGGACGGTGAGCGCGCCGGAGTCCTCGTCGAGGGCGTCGTCGGGCCTGTTGTCGAGTTCGGTGGTGGTGACGGTGGGGGCCAGGTCGAGGCCGATGTGGTTGCCCCACTCGTCGATCGCCACGACGAGGAAGGTCACCGTCTCGCCGTCCGCCGGGCCGGCGCACAGCATCGCGTTCGGCAGGGCGGTGGGCTTCCTGGGGTCGACGGCGTCGGAGCACCCGTCACTGTTGTAGCCGGTGCTGCCGTCCGGCCGCCGTACGACGCGGGTGGCGGCGTGGCTCAGGCCGCTCTCGGCGGGGGCGTCCCAGCTCAGCAGGACGCCGTCGGCGCGGGGCGTGGCGGTCAGGCCGGTGAGCGGGGCCGGGGGAACGCTGTCCGGGGTCACCGAATCCGGCGCGGACATCGGGGACACGTTGCCGGCGGCGTCGGTCACCACGGCGGCGTAGGTGTAGGTGGTGCCGTCGAACGCCGGCAGTTCGTCCACGTACGCGTAGGTCGACGTCGGCGACGAGTCCTTCGACGCTGTGCCGATGAGTTCGGGGCTGTCGCCGAGGGTGTCGCCGGTGGACCGGTAGATGCTGATGGTGCCACCGATCCTTATCTCCTCCTCGGTCCGGCCGTCCCAGTTGATCTTCAGAGAGCTGTGGGTGTTCGCCATGTGGGACACGGCGATGACGGGTGCCGTCGGGGCGACGGTGTCGACCGGGGTGACCGTCAGGACGGGTGTGCTCTCGGACAGGTTCCCGGCGCGGTCGGTGACGCGGATGAAGTAGCGGATGGGCTTGCCGTCGCGAGGCAGTTTGGTGTCGGTCCAGGCGGTCCTGTCGGTCAGGACCATGGGGGCCCAGTCACCCACCGCGGTCTGCCGGTAGACCCGGTAGTAGGCGAGGTCCATCTCCTTGTTGGGCGCCCAGGAGAAGGTGGCGGAGTCGGTGCCCTTGTCGTACACCACCTTCGCCCCGGTGGGTGTGAGAGGGGCGACACGGTCCACGGTGGCGCCGGTGCGGGGCGTGTAGACGAACTTGACGGCGGCGGCGCCGGTCCAGTTGACGTAGTCGATGCGGAGGGTGTGGGTGCCGCGGGGGATGGTCAGGTTGACGGTCCGGGGGACGGTGCTGGACCCGTTCTTCCACAGGTCGATCTTGCGCGCGCCGTCGAGGTAGACACGGATGCCGTCCTGGCCGGAGGCGGTGAGAGCGAAAGGACCTCCGGAGCCGAAGTCGCGGGTGATCTGCCAGCGGACGCCGAAGTTGTCCTTGGCGACGCCGGGGACCCCGGGCGAGTTGGTGCCCCAGTTCTCGTTGATCGCGGTGTCGGTGTCCGTGCGCTTCGGCGTGCCCGAGAAGGAGGTGTTCGCGAAGAACTGGCGCAGGAAGACCGGGTTCCCGGTGACCGAGACGTCGGAGGTACCGGCGGACATGTTGCCGGACTTGTCGACGGCGCGGACCTCGTAGAGGTGGGTGGTGCCCCCGGTGGTGGTGTCGGTGAAGGACGTGCCGGTGACCGTGGCGACGGGAGCGCCGAAGGACGTCTGGCCGGGGGTACGGCGGTAGACGCGGTAACCGGCGATGTCCATCTCCTTGTTCGCCGACCAGCGCAGCACGTTCCGCCCGGGGCCGGCGTCACGGGCTATCGACAGCCCGGTGGGTGTGAGAGGGGCGACACGGTCCACGGTGGCAGCGACGTGAAGGGGCCGGGAGGGTGATCCTCCCGGCTCTTCGGCGTGTTCAGGGAAGTGCTCAGACCAGGTCCGGCCGGATCTTCCACGGGTGCGCGGCCGCGGTCTCGGTGCCGTCGGCGAATAAGTTCGAATCCCGTACCCACCGCGCAGGTGAACGGCCCCTGACCAGGCGAATCGGTCAGGGGCCGGAGCGCTGCGCGGTGCCCACTCGCCACCGTGGGTCCCCGCGGTTCCCAGCACGGTCGGGCACGGATGGGGCACGGACCTCTTCATCCCGGACGGACGTGGCCGGGCGCTTGGCCTGGAGCTGGTGCGTGCCTCACCTGCTGCGCCGTCCGCAGGTGTGCGTGGTTCTCCGCCGCCGTACGTCGGCGTTGTCACGCAGTTGGACACGCAGTACCGCTCCGCGCCTCCCGGGCGTGGTCTCGGCGTGCCATCCGCTTTCAGCCGCCCGCGATGGTGGTCTGCCGCTTCTGCACCGGGTGCTCGTCGGCGTACCGCACCAGGTCGAGGAAGCGGGAATCGCCGACAGCCGCCAGCAGTTCCTCGCTGGTGACGGGGGCGGAGGCCTTGGCGTCCACGTCCGGGGCGACGGTGAGTCTGACATCACTGTGCCCATAGCGGAAATGGACGTCGGTGGACATGGTCTCGGGCGAGTCGGTGAACACGCGGAGCGATCTGGCCTTGATGCCGCCTGGCAGAGTGGCCTGCGTGCGATCGGGCACGCAGGGGGCACACATGGCCGTCTCCCGCCTCCAGCCCGGGAGCATGATTCCTCCCAGACTGAGCCCACTCAGTGCTCACGTGGTCGGCGGAGCCTCACGAGCCCAGTCGAAAGGCATCGGCGCGCCCTGCGGGATCACCCACGGGTGGGGATAGCGAGCCTTGCAACCGGTGCAGCGCGCGATGAACGGACCGACCTCCGGGTTCGTGAGAACGCTGTAGTGGCTGGAGGGCTGAGCCGGGAGCATGTGCCCGTTTGCCGTCGTCTCCAAGTCGGGCCACTCCGGGGAGCATTGACACGGGCGCTCTACCGCGAACGGGTCGCCGTCAGGAGTCTTGGCCGTGCTCTTGAAGAGCTTGGCGAAGTTCTCACGTATCGACACGGCGGCGGCCTCCCCTCACTGCGCCCGCCTCTCGGGCCCCCAGACAGTAACCGAGGTCGGCGGAGCCTCAATGACCGAGTCAACAGCTCATCGGTACTCGATCAGATCTTCTGAAAGTGATCCGACCAGTCTCCCACCTGGGCCGATGCTCCGGCGTACCGCCCTGGCCTGCGCTGATCCCCTGGGTGGTTGTCATCGTCTGTCAACGTTGGTCCGCCTCGGACGGCCCGCAGACGGCCCCGTATCACTACGCAAGTTCCATAGGTGGTGAGGTCACCAGAGGGGACGTTCGCGTGCCACGATCTCCGCTGGGAGGCGCGATGAACTACGTGGTCCTGTCGGCGTTGATGGCCTTCGCTCTGGGCATCGTGGGGTTGGGCGTGGCGGGGCTCACCACCGGCTGGATCCACCCATGGGAGCGAGGCCGGGTCCTGCGTACCGTGCCCCACGGGTTCAGCCACATCTTTTCGGGGTGCGGCTTCTTCTGCTTCTGCGTGTTCTTCCTCTTCGCGTCGTCGGGAGATGTCTCGTTGAAGTTGCTCGTAGTACTCGCAGTGGGGGCAGTCCTCTTCTTGATCGGGACTGTCCTGCGCGGCATGGCCAGCTTTCCGGACCGCTGATATGGAGGGCCTGGGCGTCCGCGGACTCGTCCAGAGCTGGCCCTTTTCTCTTTACCCTCGGCAGGATTCGAACCTGCGACGCCCGCTTTAGAGTTCGGTCTACCGCGGGCTGGCGTAGGGTCACCCGAACGCACATGAGTCATTCGCGGCCGCCCACTGCTGGCGCTGTCCGTGGTCGTTGATGTCACCGTTGGATGTCAGCGGAACAGCACCGGCAACGGGCAGACCTATGGGCGTCAAAGGCCCCGAACCGTGATCGGTCCGGGGCCTTTGCGCCGCGCCCGGCCCGAACCGGTGCCTGACCGGCTGTGCCTGCAGGGCATCTCGTGCGTGCTCTACTCGACGTCAGCCGGCAACTGCCGTCATTGGAGCTGGGGTTCCACTCTGGGCACACCCGCTGGCGTCGGCTGGGCCGGTGGCATGAGGCGGGCGCCTTCTACCGCCTGGGGCTGCCGCTCTGGCTCTTGCCGCCGTCTTGGCTGTTACCGCCGCCCTGGTGGCCGCTGTGGTGGCCGCTGTTGTGGTGGTCGCCGCGGTGCTTGCCGTCGTCGTGCTTGCCGTCGTGCCGGCCGCCGTTGTTGTGGTCGCCGCGGTGCTTGCCGTCGTCGTGCTTGCCGTCGTGCCAGCCGTCGTCGTGCCGGCCGCCGCGGTGCTTGCCGTCGTGCCAGCCGTCGTCGTGCCGGTCGCCGCGGTGCTTGCCGTCGTGCCGGCCGCCGTTGTGGTGGTCGCCGTGGTGCTTGCCGTCGTCGTGCCGGCCGCCGTTGTGGTGGTCGCCGCGGTGCTTGCCGTCGTCGTGCCGGCCGCCGTTGTGGTGGTCGCCGCGGTGCTTGCCGTCCTCGTGGTTGCCGCTGCGGTGCCTGCCGTCGTGGCGGCCGCTGTTGTTGTGGTCGTCGCGGTGCTTGCCGTCGTGCCAGCCGCCGTCGTGGTTGCCGCTGCGGTGCTTGCCGTCGTGGTGGCCGCTGTTGTGGTGGTCGCCGTCTCCCTGGTGGCCGCAGTTGACGCCGCCGTTGTGGTGGTCGCCGCGGTGCTTGCCGTCGTCGTGGTTGGCGCGGTGCTTGCCGCCGCGGTGCTTGTCGTTGTCGTGCTTGCTGTCGTCGTGGTTGCCGCGGTGCTTGCCGCCGCCGTGGTTGCCATGGTCGCCGCAGCTATCGGGCTGACTGATTCCGTGGCTACCGATCTTGGCAATGGTGCCATCGGCGTGGGCGGCTGTCGTGCAGGACAGCACCAGGCAACTACTGGCGCCGAGGAGCGTTACGGCGATTTTTTGAAGGTTCACGTGCGGCACTATCCAACGGTCCGCCGCAGCCACGCTTCGGGACACCACGAATGTCACCCAGACGAGCTGAACTGCCCCTGGTTTAACGGAGTTTGTGATTTCGGTGCAGGCAGACAGTTGGGTGGCTCACTGGGTTCGATGCCAGTCGTATTTGTATTCGGCGGGCGGAACTCAGCCGAGGGCGGATCGCACGCTCCCGTGGCTCGTCGGGTACTTCCGTGGTGCTGGCACAGCAAGAACTCCACGAAACACAGAGCAGCTCAGAGCGAAGTGGCACGGGGCAAGTTGCCTGGGCAGCGCAACGGAACACCCCGGACAACCGCGAGGTTGGGCGGTTGTCCGAGGTGACCTGTGGCTTTGCCGGCATGGGCAGCGTCTGTCGCCGGGTACCTGGAAGTACCGCCGTTCCCTGCGAGTCCCCGCCCGTTCTGGCACGAGAATGGCTCGCGAGGTGGCCTCGCGAGCAGGGCCGCTCGGTATCGTGTCTGCCGCCGCCAAGCTATGTCGCGGGCTTAATGACTCACGCGGGCAGGTTCAGTTGCCAAGAGACGCCGAACTGATCGTTGACCAAGCCGAACTTGGTACTCAAGCCATGGTTTCTTGGCGGCATGAGCTCAGTGCCTTGCTCGACACCGTCTGTGTAGAGACGGTCGATCTCGGTCTGGTTGTCGTGTTGCACGAAAGGTGAGACCGCGGATACCGCAATGCGCCCGGTCGGCGGATGTTCACCTCCGTGTCGACGTATCGGTTAGAGGTTCGTGAAAGTTCGCCCGGCCCCGCTGTCGTCCGCCGGGCGATCACCCTCCCACACAGCCAAGTCGTAGCTCATGCCCGGAGGCTTCACGTCGAACCGACAGGCCAGCAATGCTGGTAGAGCCCGCAAGGTAGGCGCTCACCTTCGCGGTTCAGGTGTTCGCTGCTGCCCCGATGCTCGGACTCCACATCGCCGAGCCATGCCGCCGGCGCGTTGGATGTGCCGTCGTTCCCTTGGGTGACCTGGGGCTGTCGCTCCGGACGACTGTCATCACTGGTCGTCACAGGGCGTCACTGGTCACCCTTGGACGGCCCACGGACGGCCCAGAAACGGAGCGCTGCCGCAAGGCGCCTGGGGCCTCGGTCACCGGCAGCCCAGCAGGGGCGTCGGAGCCGGAGCCCTTACGCGGCAACGGTGCTCTGCCCACCAGGCCCGCGAGGTCTGAAACGCCATGGACGCCCGGCCGCGGGTGGGCGCCGTGCGTGACGGCGCGTCTTCCGTGTCACTCGTCCGCACCGTCGGAGGCGACGTCGAGCAGCCGTCCGCTGAGGCTGGGACCTGACACAGGTGCGGCGCACTGCCTCTTCGGGAACCGACCGGCGGATGGGATCACGGCACGGCGGCCACGCGCTGCCGAAGGAGGGAGAAGGTGTCTCCGCATGTCACACCACACCGCGATGGCGCCGGAGGCCACCTGGGTGGCCAGGTGGGCGGGAGCTCTGCTCTGTCTCGCGGTGGCCGCCATCCATGTCGTGGACCAAGGCGGCATGACGACGACGAGAGACCCCTACTATGTCGGCGTCGCCTACCACGTCCTGGAGATCGCGGCCGTGATCGCCGCCGTGCTGCTCCTCATCGGCCTCGTCCGACTGGGATGGCTCCTGGCAGCCGGGGTCGCCATCGGCCCCCTGCTGGGCTACATCCTCTCCAGGGGGACGGGACTCCCCGACTACAGCGACGACATCGGCAATTGGACGGAACCGCTCGGGCTGGTCAGCCTGGCCGTCGAAGGAGCCCTGCTCCTGTTGTCGGTTCTGCTCTTCGCGCGAAGCCTGCGCCGCAGAAACTGGTAAAGCTGCGCCCAGTAGCGCGTACACGCTCGTGCCCGGACTACGAGTGTGACCCACGACTAAGGGTCAGATTCGGGAAACATCGACGCCCGTGGCACGAGGAGTAGCGTGGATGGCGAGGCGAGTCCCATGATCGCACCGATTCCAGAAGACGGGTGATCCTCATGACCGGCTCCGATGCACGGCCTGTTTCCCGGCATCTGCCCAGTGGCGTTCACGAGGCCGTGCAGCCGGGGTGTGCGCTGCTCCGGCTGGAGACCACGGAGGCACGCGAAGGCGTCCTCGATGGTGCGTGGTGGCCGCGGTCGCGCGACATCGGTGCCGAGCTGCCCGCGCTGCTCAGCGCCCTCACCGGCCACCTCGGCCCCGTCACGCGCGTCGGGCTGGACGCCGCGGCCTGGGAAGGGCTCCCGACGCGGATCGTCGTCGAGGACCGGGTGGTGCACATCGACACCTTTCCGGTGGGCGACGACACCGTCCTGATCACTCGCGGCGATCAGGACATCTTCTCGCTGCTGGTGGTTCCGCCGGACACGGCACCCGAGGCCGCCCGCGCCGCGATGGCTCAGGCCGTCCGGGCCGACAACGTCACCCAGGCGGAACAGATTCTCATCGACACCGGAAGCGCACAGGTGCCGCCGGAGTGACGAGCGAGCCGCGGGCGGCGGAGCGGCACTGGACGACACCCGGTGAGGTCAGCCGCGCCACTCCACCAGGAGCAGCGTCGCGTCGTCCGAGGTGTGTCCGCCCCGCGCCCGCTTGAGCGTGTGGGACAAGGCGCGCGCCACTGACCGGATCCCGCGGCCGGTTCTCTCCAACTGGTTCACCCAGCCGATCAGCTGGCCCTCTCCGAACTGCTCTTCACCCATCGCGTGTTCCTCGATCAGTCCGTCGGTGAAGCAGAGGAGGCGGTCCCCCGGCTCCAGCTTCATCTCGCACATCTGCGGCTCCGGACCGCCGAAGCCGACAGGGAGGGTCGTCGGACCGGTCAGCCGGAGTGCTACACGGTGATCGCGGACGAGCATCGGTGACGGGTGCCCGGCGTTGACCCACTGAAGATGTCCCGTCGTGGTGTCCAGCTGCAGCATCTGCGCGGTGACGAAGTGCTCGGGACCGAACTGGTCCGCCACAGCACGGTCCATGAAGGCGTAGATCTCAGGCAGCCCGGTGCCGGCGCGGCGGGCGTGGCGGTAGGCACCGATGGCCACGGTGGCCATCGTGGCCGCGTCCAGGCCGTGGCCCATCGCGTCGATCATGGCCACGTGGAGGACGTCTCCGTTGAGGGCGTAGTCGAAGCTGTCCCCCGCCACGTCATAGGCGGGTTCCAGGATCCCGGCCACGGCGACCCGAGGCATGAGCATCGCCAGTGGCGGCAGCAGGGACCACTGGATCTCCGCGGCGACGCTCATCGGTTCACCGCGTCGGACACCGAAGAAAAGGTCGGAGTAGCCGTGCTTGGTCACCAGCAGGTCGGCCACCAGGCCGGCGATCCTGCGCAGTATGCGGCGGTCGTGGGCGTCGACGCTGTCCAACGTGACTGCCATGACCCCGACCTGGTCGCCGCCGTCCAGCAGCGGCAGGTGGACCCGCACGCCGTCGTCCTCGGGCAGCTCGACGGGGTGAGCGTCGAGAAAGCAGCGGCCCGCCACGGAGTCGTCGATCACCTGCGGTTCGCACTCCGTGAGGCCGTCGCCGGGCAGGGGTACCAGCAGCAGTTGTCCGTAGTCCTGCAGCAGCACCTGCGGTCGGCGGCCCCCGAGCCGCTCCATCACGTCGGCGACCAAGGGCCCGATGAGATGGGGCGGCAGTTCATGCGCGCGATCGAGGATCTCGCCCAGCAGAGCTTCCCCGAAGCTCTCGGAGCGGTCCGCGCGCCGTCCGGTCGTCATCCACTCACCCGCCACGGGCCGGGCCGGTCAGGGCGGCGGGCTGGGACGACGCAGGGTCTGCCGGTGTCATCGCTCCATCGAGGGGTCGTAGACGCCCGGATCGGCCCGGGCACGTGGGCCCGACCGGATCGGGCTGCTCATCTGAGTCCGGCTCCTCCTTCCGACTCCCATGTGTCCTGGCCGTCGGAGCCGCACTCGGCGAGTGCGAGCAGGCGCGGAGCCGACAGCGAGTTCCGGGGGTCGGCGGCAGCGATCAGCAGCCCGGCAGCCGTTTTGGCCGGCTCGTCCGGTGGGATCACCAGCAGTTCCCAGCGTCCCACGGTGCCGCAGTCCACGGTGATGGCATGCGCCTCGGCGGCGAGGTCGGTCAGGTCCACCTCGATCACATGCCCGGGCGCCATCACCTTCTGCGGGGCATCGGGCCAGGCGGCGGTCCCCACGGTGACGTGGATGACGGTGCCGACGCTCGGATCCAGGGAGTCGACCAGCGCGGGCAGCTCCAGTTCCAGTTCGGCGCAACGCGGCCACCACGCTCCGTCCAGCGGGCCGTGGCTGGCGTCCCGCGTGAGGCGCAGCCGGGGCAAGGGCATCCGGTAGGTGTGTCCGTCAGCTGGTGCCGGACCCTCGGCGGGCTTGGTGATGGCGTCCATCGTGCGATCCCGTCCCGGGCGGCTTGCGGCTGCCCGTGTCCATCCCTCGCCGGGAACGGCGCCGCCGTGGTCGTGCGCCCTAAAAGCTCTCGGTACCTGCCAGGTTACTCCCGGCCGTCGCGGGCGGCGCGGTGTGCAGCCGTCGCGCGGAGATACGTCCGTACGGCAGACGACGGGTGGCGTGACCGCCGTGGCCGGTACGAACGCCGGCTCGTCGCCCCTCCGTCACATCATCGGCGTGCCGGGGACAGCCCTTCGACAGGCAGGCTCAACAGGCAGGGGGCGACGGGGCCGGGCAGCCCGACGACCTCACCCATGTTCTGCCAGCCCCAGGACGAGAAGGCGGCTTGTCCTGCCTGGTCGGCAGGATGCAGCAGGGTGACCCCGAGGGAGGAGTGCAGGTCTGTGAGCAGACGCTGTTGCAGGCGGCGGGCGATATCGCGCTGCTGAGCGTGCGGATGGGCCACGACCTGGGTGAGGACGACGAACCGCGCGCGGGAGGTGAGCCGCTGGATGGTCTCCTGGAGCGTTCCGTCGAACCCCCGCCGGCCGGAGCCGTCAGGGCCCACCGGAAAACCGAAGGCGCAACCGACCAGCACCGTCGTCTCGGCGACCAGCAGCGCGAAGCCGGGGCGGTGGGCCATGACCGCCAAGCGGCGCAGGAAGTCTCCACGGTCGTGGTACGCCTCGCCGGGGGTGCCCGCGACAGACTCCGCGGCCAGGTCCGCGATGTCCTCGCACATGTCTTCGGCCTGCCAGCGGGTCAGCCGGCGAAGGCGGATCGCGTCCTTGAGGACCGGCTGATCCGGCCGACGAGCGGGGTCCTCGGGCGCCCGCGTCGCGGTACTCATGAGGTCGCCGGGTGCGGTGGGCGGCACGGGGCTCACAGGAGCCGCAAGGAGCAGCGAAGCGGATCCGGTGACAGCGAGGAGCCGGGTGATCTGCGCGCACGGGTGATGCAGCCGCAGGGAGGCGTGAACCCGGCCGGCGCGCCGTGACGCCGACAGGAGGACGTCCAAGCCCCTGGCGTCGCAGGAGCCGACCGTGGTCAGGTCGATGTCGATCACGGTGACACCGTCCAGCAGACACTGCTCCAATGCGGCCCGCAGCAGCGGCGTCGTGGCCGGTCCGATGTCACCGGCGAGCGTGACGAGCGTCCGCTCCCCTCGGTTCCGCCGACGGATGTCCAGCCGGGGAAAGGCCATCACGCTTCCCCTCGGCCGGGGCGTGGACCAGCGCGGGTGCTCAGCGCGGCCCCAGCCATGACGAGCTTGCGTGGATTCGACCGCGGCGGACATGATGCCGACCCGTCTCCGCGCCGACCGCTGGGGGCGGCCCGGGTTCGTCTCTCGCCGAGGACGACCCGGCGCGGCGGCCGGAGTGCGTGGTGCCCTCGGTACGTCAACCCTACGTCGCCTGCGACGGGAAGCGGCTGCGCCGAGGGTGCCAGGAGTACGGTGGGGAGGGTCGAGGGTACTTCGTACACCGGTGACAGGGCTGGTCTCGTCCTCGGCGCGCGGCTCGGTAGGGGCCGCGTGACACCTCACGGGCCGTTTCCAGCCCGGGACAGGTTCCGCCCGATGACCACCGAATCCCTGCACTCACCGTACTCATCCCTGACCTTGGACGTTCCGGATGCCCCTCCCGCCGGGGGCAGGGTCGAGGTCCGCATCGTCTCCATGGACGCCGAAGCGGCCCGGCACGTCGCGGACGCTCTCCGGCTGCTGTTCGCCGGGGGCGAGCAACGCAGTTACCCGGCCTTCCCGTCGGGGAGAGGGACGCGTCTGCACCTCACGCTCGACCCCGAGCGGGGCGCCGGCCCGCTCCGCTCCTGGCTGGAGGCCAGCAGGCCGCCGGTCGACCGGACGCATCCGGGCGAGACGGCGTCATGCGTGTGGCCGCCGGGCGGGCCGTCGCCCGCCGAACCCCCGACCGTGGCGAGTCCCCCACCCCTACCGCCCCAGGAGTCCTCATGACCACCACCCTTTCGCTTCACCCGCCTTCCGCCCGGCTCCGGCTGGGGGAGCAGTCCCAGGACGGCTCGGCCCGGCGTATCGACGGGGCCTGGTGGCCGAGGTCCTACGACCTGACCGCCGAGCTCCCCGGACTGCTCGCCGGGCTGCCGCACCGCTGGGGGCACATCAGCAGCGTTCTCGTGAACGGGGCGATGTGGTCGCTTTCCGGGGACGGGACGCTCATCGAGGACCAGAGGGTGCACCTGCGCCGGACGGACTTGCCGCGAGCCGAACACACCATCTGCCTGCTCGCTCCCGGGTACGGCCGCTGGGACCTGCTCGTCGTGCCACCCGCCGCCACGGAGGAGGAGGCCGAGCGGCTCATGGAGACGGCCACGGCGCCCGCCCCGCTTGCGGGGCGCACTGCCTGATCTGGACGGGCCGGCCTGTGCAGGTGCGCTGCCGTGCCTCACAGGCCACCGCAGCGGCCTGCAGCGTGCTCAGACTTCCCCGACGACAGGGCGTTTGAAGCATCAGGTCTTGAGGCGGCTGACTGTGACGCGTTGGCCCTTCAGCGGGGGCAGGTTGCGCACGCAGAAATGATGTACTTCGGCAGGCGCGACGCCTCCGGAAGACCAACTTGGCGACATCGTCGTACGGTTATCAGCACATGACCAGCGACCGTGACCGGGCCATCGCCGACCGGCTCGGGGCCATGATCCGGGGCGGTGGGGGAGCGGCTTCGGACTCCTCCGGAGAGGGAGGGCCGGCCTGTTGTCCGTGCAGGTCAGAGGAGCCCCGGCATGATTCTTGATCCGGCTTGTGCTGCTGCTCGGGCATCCGCGCACGCATCGCTCACGCATGGCCTGCTCGGCGGTTCTGCGGCGACCGACTCCAGAGCAATGGCCGCTCGACTCGTCGTGCCAGACCTGTGCCAGGTCGGGCGGGGAGCCACGGGGAATCGCGAATGACCGGCCACCAGCGCCTGCCGCCGGAAGGGCGCTTCCCTGCAGGTCAAGCACCTGACATGGCCCTGAAGGCAGTGTTTGGAAAGTTGATGTGGGCCTTGCGTCCGGCATAACCTCACGGAATGGTGCAGAGCGAGGCCAGCGACGTCGACGGCTACCTGACTGAGGTTCCTGAGGAACGCAGGGCCATGCTGACCAAGATGCGGCAGCTGTGCCGAGAGGAGCTGGTGGGCTTCGACGAGGTCATGGCGTACGGGATGCCCGCATATGAGCGGGACGGCGCCTGCGAGATCGCGTTTGCCAGCCAGAAGCAATACATCTCCTTCTATCTCATGCGCAGTGACGTCCGTGAGGCATTCGAGAAACGGCTGGCCGGGCAAGACATGGGCAAGGGCTGTCTGCGGTTCCGCAGGCCGGAGAACATCGACTTCGGCTTGCTGCGGGATCTGCTCAAGGCCACTGCGACCCGGCCCGGCCAGATCTGCTGATGCCGCCAGGCACCGGGGTGCCGCCTCGGACGAGTCAGCAAAATGGAACGATCTTTCACTGGTATTGCCCCGGTAGGGCGTAGGGCTTCGGCGTAGTTTGCTGTCGTCCGTTTTGATCATGTGAGGCCGAGAAGGGCAAGGGGCCGGGTTTGGTCTCGGGCTGCCCGTCGGAGGCCGGAGGCGATGTTGCGGGCGCCGGTCAGGCGGAGAGCTCCGATCGCGAGGTTTCTGCAGGTGGCCATCGCTCTGGGGGTGTTTCCGGTCCGCAGCTGGGAGGCGTCCTCGGCGAAGGTGACGTCCCTGACGTCCCTGACGTGGTGCAGGGCTTCGACGGTCCAGTGCCCTCGGATCAGTCGGGCGAGCTGAGCCGGGCCGGCCTGCTCGGCGGTGAGGCTGGTGACCGCGTAGACGGTCTTGAGGCTGATCTTCCCGGTCTTGCGGTGGACGCGGCGGCGGACGATCTGGACGGCCTGGCGGGCGCCGGGGAAGAGCAGGTTGTTGACCGTGCACACCTTCAGCCGGCGGATCTCCTGGCGGCCGCGACCGGTCGCACGGGTCCTGTCCTGCAGTGGGATCGGCGTCCAGGGAAGGGACTTGAGCTGCCGACGGAGCTTCTTCGTGTTGCGCTTGGCGATCACGATGTAGTGGGCCTGCCGGTCGAGCAGGTAGACGGCGTGGTCATGCTGGGTGTGCATCGCGTCGCTGGTGACGACTGTGCCGGCCAGATCCCCGAGGGTGTCGAGCAGAGGCCGGAAGCGGGTGATCTCGTTGGTCTTCTCACCGACGTCCATCTGGGCCAGGACCAGTGCGTTCACGTGGTCGCAGGCGGCCAGGAGGTGGATCTTCCGTCCCTTCGCGCGGGGCGCACCCCGCAGCGACTTCCCGTCGACCGCGAGCCCTCGCAGCCCTTGTCCCCTGGTCTGCCGGTCCGCGGGCCAGGCTCCGACCGCCCGGTCCAGGGCGTCCGCGTCGATTCTGGCGAGCAGTCGCCGGATCGTGGATTCCGCGGGCCAGGACCGTTTCGGGACCAGCGGGTCGACGGCCGTGCCGAGCCGTTCGAGCAGGGCCGGCGGTGCGTCGGCCAACCATTCACTCACCGCGAGCAGGGATCGCGCTCCGGCGAGGACCGCGCAGGCCGTCAGTGCCAGGAGCGTCACGAGAGGGTGCCGTACTCCCCGCGGATCCCGCGGGTCCGGGACCTGCGCGAGGCGTTCGAGCAGATCCGGAAGATCGCTCCCGGACACTTCCGGATGCGGTCTGAGCTGTTCAAAGGCAGGGGAGATCAGAGATGATGCGTCGGCAGGCACGGGCAGTCCAAGGTCACAGAGCGTAGAGAACTCCATGATCGCGGACGTCCGTGCCTGCTGTGTACCGAACCCCGCCCAACATGACGAGACGTCAGCAACCGGACGTCAGCCGACTACGCCGAAGTCCTGACCGAAGAGGGCGCGGTAGTACGCGACTTCCGGTTCGCGCTCCATCCAGATGCTGCCGGTGGGGTCTCCGTTGTTGCGTTGTCGGACCATCCGGTTGGTTTCCGCTGCACTTCGAGATGCACGACGAATGGATCGCCTTACCTCGCCGCCACCTCCCCGAAGGGGATATGGGTGATATCTACCGTAAGCTCTCTTTGGTTCCTCCGCGCTACCCAACGCACCGAAATGCAACCGCCAGTTGATCCCCAACACCATGACGAGGGACACTACCTGGCGGATGCGTGTTCCCGACCGAGTGGCACTCGCTTCGGTATCCTCCCGTGCAGGTCATCGGAGGCCATTTACCCAAAGATTACTGGGCAGTTGACCTCAGGGTTTCGTGGTAGCGTCCTTGTTCGGAGGGACAGTGCAACCTGAAAGGGAAATCGTGAACACGGAGAAGATCGCCGCTCGCCGCCTCTCGCTGGAAGAGGTGACGAAGCTCGGCGTGAAGGACAGGCTCTTCGTTTCCGCCGACACGGCAGAACTCAAGCTTCCCGACTGCTATGTCCCTGCTTTTCTGACCAAGTCCGGTGAGAATTTCGAGGGCGGCTCGATCACGGCGAGAACCGTATTCCAGGAAGAGGTCTCCTGCCTTCCCGACGACGAGAATGAAGCCGGAATCTACTTGGCCGACGAGAACGGCTCGGTGACCATCGAGGTCCTCCAGTCCGCCGGTGTCGTGCTGGACCTGGCACTTTTCGTCCCTGGCGGGGACAAGGGGGCCCTCACGGCCCTTTACGCTGCGGCCCGGCAGGCGTTCGGCGCCGACATCGTGCAGATCTGGCGCCAGGGACTCAAGGAGGTTCCCGACGTGAAGGTCGACATCTTCGAGGAGCAGATTCCCCGGGGGCGCAAGGGGAGCGACAGCCCCAAGCGTGACCGTCGCGCGATCGACACCTACCCCACCCGTGCGGACTTCATCGAGTTCTCCGCGGGGTGGAAGCCGGTCGTTGAGATTCACAGGCCGATTGTTGACAACACCCCGACCATCTGAGGCGGCGTTACCTCTCGGTCTCGGCCTGAGGGAACGCCGAGAACGCATGCGCCGGACCCGGTCGACCCCTTAGCGGCCCAGGGAGTCGTCGGAAAATAACTCACGAACGCCGAACGCCGTTCCACTCGATGACCTCGCGAGACAGCCCGCCTGACCAAGATCAAAGCCTGAAGTTATTCTGCGACAGCCCTCAGGGCTTCGGCGTAGTCGAGTGACGTCCACTTCGTGCTCAGGCGAGGCCGAGGAGCGTGAGGGGTCGGCGGGCGTCACGCGCATTGCGGCGACGGCCGGAGACGATGTTCTTCGCGCCGTTGAGTCGCAGGGCGCCGACCGCGAGGTTGCGCCAGGTCGCCATAGCGCGGGGTGCGCTGTCGGTCCGCCACCGCGCACGCGGTCAGGTCGAGGACGACGGCCGGCGCGTGCCGCACTCCTCGCAGCCGGATCATCTGCCATCAGAAGTCATCCGCTTACCGATCAACGGGCTTGTCGCGTCGAACAAGGGTCTTGATCGGGTGATCACGGCCGGTCGGTGCATGAAGGCAGGGCCTCACGGTAGCTCGGGGTTGTCGAAGCCAACGAGCACCAGGAGGCCCTGTTGCTGCAGTCTTTCGCGCTCGCACCGGTGGAGTCCAACTCGCCGTCCCTGTTGTGTGACTGCCTCGCGCACAGGTTCGGCACACGCGGTGGCAATAGCTCTCCGGCCGGCCGCCCCGTCCCTCAAGCCACGCGGGCACCGGCAGGACCGCCCGGACGACCTGCCATTCGGCGTCCGTCATGTCTGATCCGTAACACCGCACGCGCTCCGGCCCGTCTGCTGCGTAATGGGCCAATCTGCCTGCGGATTTTCGCCGTACCGGCGGGTGCACGCCTTCGCCCGCCGCTGGCAGGTAACGGGGCTGCTTGCCGAGTCGCACGACCGGCTGCGCGACCGCGTGCGGCAGAAGGAAGGCCGGACGGTGGACCCGACCGCCGCGATCGTGGACTCGCGTCACTGCGGGCAGCGGCGAACATCCCGCGCTCCACGTCCGGCTGGGACGGCGGGAAGAAGGTAGGCGGCCGCAAGCGCCACCTGGTGGTGGACTGCCTCGGCCTGGTCCTGGCCGTCGCGGTGACCGCGGCAAACGTGCAGGACCGTGACGCCGCGGTGCCCCTGCTCGAGCGGCTCCGACGCCGATACTTTTCCATCCGTCTTGTCTGGGCGGACGGCGGATACGCCGGGAGCCTGGTCGGCTGGGCCCGCGACAAACTCCGGCTCACCCTGGAGATCGTCAAACGGACTGATGACGTGACGGGGTTCGTGGTACTGCCGCGCCGGTGGGTGGTGGAGAGAACGCTGAGCTGGCTGATGCGCTCGCGCCGCCCGGCGCGCGACTACGAGAAACTGCCCTCCATGCACGAGGCCATGGTGTTGTGGTCGATGACCATGCTCATGAGCCGCCGCCTGGCCGGACGCCGCCCCGGTGTCTTCAGCCGGCCGGCGCCGTGAGCGCGGTGAAGACCCCCGGCCGCACCTGGAGGGCCCACCCCCGCTCCACCAGGCGCTTCGCTTTCGACCGCAGTCCCTCGACCTTCGCGGGGACCACCTCAAGCCCCAGAGCCCTGGCCAACTGCTGACAGCGCAGACCCTCCCGGCCTGCCTCCGACTCCAGCACCGACACGATCCGCCGGTAATCCGGCGCGAGCACCGACACCGCCATGCCATCGGCCCGGTGCGGCACCGGCGCCCCCGCCACCGAGCCCCGCGCCGGCTCCACGACCGCCGAAGACGGTCCGGCCAGCACCTCGGCCACCGTCACCCGGGCGTTCACCAGCCGATCAAGTGCACGTTCCGCCTCACAGAGCGCGGCCTGCACCCGCTCGGCCTCCTCCCGCAATCGCGCAATATCTTCCCGGACCTTCTTCTCCCGGGCCTCCAGTAGACCGAGCACTGACGGCACCAGCCACCCCCCACGAACGAGACGAACGGACGAACCACGCCCATATCTCCCGCCTCCGACCGGAGTTCATGCCCACCCGCCCCGAACCAACCGATCACGTTCGGAAAGCGGATGGCGTCTCAGCCCGAACGCCCAGCCCAGCCGCTCATCCCATGCACGAGCGCCGTCCGCATCCGCACCTGTCTCTTCAGCCACGCAGGGGGCATCCCCCGGCACCGTCGGCTGGCTCCGCCCGACGGTGCGGAGACGCAGGCCACCGAGGCGCAATGGACATGAGACAGGAACCGTCCGCTCGCGCTCCCTTCACCGCAAGTGGTCACGAAACGGACGTCCGCCGACTACGCCGAAGCCCTGGGACCGCATGTACCGCCGACCGGCTGACGGTCGGACATGCCGGGGACAAGGGCTTGGCAAGCCGTTGCCGGGGCTGCATCCCGTTGCATGCGTGTCCACACCGGCGCCGCGAGGTCGTCGTTAGTGCGGGCGGGTAGGCGGCCGGCTCGCGCCAGGGTCATGCCCGTCAAGGAAGGAGCAACCCGGCTTGCCGGCCCTCCACGGATGCGTGAGCGTAGGTGATCGGAGAGTGACGAGGGACGGGGAGGCGGAATGGTGGGTGTGCTCCGGCGCGTGGCGCGGCCCGTCTGGCAGGGCGCCGGGAAGCTGACCACGCCGTTGCTGCCTGATGACTTTCTGACGGTCATCGATCCCCTATGGTCGGCCAGGTGGCCAGCGGGCCGGGTGGAGGTGGTCCGGGCGGAGACAGCGGACGCGACGACGCTCGTGGTGCGGACGGGGCGCGGCTGGTCGGGACATCGCGCGGCCGGGCAGTACGTGCCGGTGGGAGTGGGCATCGAAGGCGTACTGCACTGGCGGACGTACTCGATCACGACCCCGCCGGACGGCTCCGGGCGTTTCGCGATCACCGTGCGGGCGGTCCCGGACGGGCGGGTGTCCCGGCACCTGGCCCACCGGGTCCAGCCCGGGGAAACCCTGCGCCTGGGCCCTGTCCAGGGGGATTTCGTGCTGCCCGTCCCGCCACCCACGCGCCTGTTGTTCCTGACCGGCGGCATTGGCATCACTCCCGTGGTGGCCATGCTGCGCGCGCTCGCCGGGCGCACGGGCCGCCGCCCGGACACCATGCTGGTGCACAGCTCGTCGGACGCCGACCGTGTGGTCTTCGGCGGTGAGCTCCATGCCATGGCCGCCCGCGAGAGTTGGTTCACGCTGTACGAACACCACACCCGCCGGGAAGGGCGGCTGGATCGGGTGCGCCTGGGCGCTGTGTGCCCTGACTGGGTGGAGCGCGAGACCTGGGCCTGCGGGCCGGAAGGGCTGCTGGCGTTCGCCGAGCGGACCTGGCGCGACGCGGATGCCCGGCACCGGCTGAACCTTGAGCGGTTCCGGCCGCCGTCACCGGCCGCGCCTGGCAGTGGATCGGGCGGGCAGGGCGGGCGGGTGCGCTTCACCCGCAGCGGTGTCGAGACGGACGCCGGTGCCGCCACGCCCCTGCTGGACGTCGGCGAGGCGGTGGGTGTCGTCATGCCCAGCGGCTGCCGTATGGGCATCTGCCACAGCTGCGTCAGCCCGCTGTCCGCCGGCCGGGTCCGCGACCTGCGGACCGGCGACGTACACGGCGAGCCGGGCGACCTGATCCAGACCTGCGTCTCGGCCGCCTGTGGACCCGTGCGCATCGACCTGTAGAGGCGATCTGTCGAGCCTTGAGGAAGGGGAGAACCAGTGGCCGCTGCGCTAGCTCTTGCGCCGCCCGAAGCCGACGCCTTCGGGCAGGAACTGGACCACATCCGCGCCGAGGTGCTGGCCGAGCGCGGCGCCGAGGACGCCCGCTACATCCGTACCCTCATCAGGGTGCACCGCGCCCTGGAAGTCGGCGGCCGGGCCGTACTGGCCGTCTCCCTTCTGCCGCCCGCCTGGATGGCCGGGACGGCGATGCTCACCACCGCCAAGATCCTGGAGAACATGGAGCTGGGCCACAACATCCTGCACGGCCAGTGGGACTGGATGCGCGACCCTGCCATCCACTCCACCACATGGGAATGGGACTTCCCCACTCCGGCCGCCGCCTGGAAGCACACCCACAACGACCTGCACCACACCTGGACCAACGTGGTGGGCCGGGACCGGGACCTGGGCTACGTGGCCATGCGGATGAGCATGGACCAGCCCTGGCGCCCCGTCCATCTCCTCCAGCCCTGCTACGGCGGGCCGCTGCTGGCACCGCTCTTCGACTGGGCCATCGCGCTGTACGACCTGGAGCCCGAGGCAGTCGTCCAGGGCCGCAAGTCCGTGCGCGCGTTCCTGTGCGACCTCGAAGGTGTGGCCCGCAAGGCGGCACGGCAGTTCACTAAGGACTACGTCCTGTTCCCGCTGCTGGCCGGCCCGTCCGCCCTGTCCTGCCTGCTCGGCAACCTCACAGCCAACGTCACCCGCAACATCTGGGCGCACACCGTCATCTTCTGCGGCCACTTCCCCGCCGGTGCAGAATCCTTCACCGAGGACGAGATCGAGGGCGAGTCGCGCGGCGAGTGGTACGTACGGCAGGCACTCGGCTCGGCGAACATCGACGGCGGCCCTCTCCTGCACATCCTCACCGGCAACCTCAGCCACCAGATCGAGCACCACCTATTCCCCGACCTGCCCAGCAACCGCTATGCCGAGATCGCTCCCCGGGTGCGCAAGCTATGTGAGAAGTACGGCATCCCGTACACCACCGGCCCGCTGCTGCGCCAGTACGCCTCCACCTGGGCCCGCATCTGGCGCATGGCGATCCCGTAACACCCCCGTACCAGCCGGTTCGCCGACGCACGGGGCAGGGCGTTCGGAGTCCGCCCGGTAACGCCGAATGCTGCCTTACGCCACGCGGTTCCGACGCTCGACCAGCAGGCCGCGTTCGAACTGAGCTCCGGCGCGGACGAGGGCGACGAGGTGGGGTGCGTTGACGGCCAGCCACCGTTGCTGGGCGGATTCGACGAGTTTGAAGACCATGTCTCGGCCAAGGCGGCGGCCGCGCTGCCGGCGCCCTTGGTGGCCGTCGTGCTCAGGCGTAGGGGGACGGTGGCGGACGTATCACCTTGACCACCCCGGCCGCAGTCGATCCGATACGGCGCAGGGTGCTCCCAGGTGACACGATCGGCGTTATGGGCACCGAGACGGACTGGGTGTACCGGGTATTCGAGTCGCATGGCTCGGAGGGATGGCGCCCCTACGGCAGCGACCCCGAACGGTGGCGGGGCGCGATCACAGCTGCCGATTCGAGCGAGGGCGCCCAGTTTGCCGTCGCCCTCGTCGTCGCCGACCTGATGACCGAGTGGAAGATGCGCGGCTTTCCACGGGCGAAGCACGTCCGGGTCTTCCTCTGGCGCGACGAGGAGGGCGACGAGACGGACTCGGACCTCATCGTGGAGGTCAGACCGGATATGCACGCAGCGTGACGGAGCTGCATTCGATTCATCTCGCCTGTCCCGATCCGCGCGATGGGCGTGTCGGGGGTCTCCGGCTTACTCGCCCGGGTGAAGCGTAGATCGATCATGTAATGGGCCGCAGGGACGGCGGTGTGGCGAGCATGGGAACGATGATCGTGCGTCGAGATCTCAGGGGCTCAGAGGTGGAGGATCCCGGCGGCCTGGGCGAACCGCTCGTCCGAGGCGCGCAGGGACTCGCGGGAGAGGTCGGGTCGTCGGCGGCGCAGCGGCGTCGGGGATGTCGGCGAGGCTGGCACCGCTGCTGGGCCCCGTAGGGATCCGGGAGCCTGCTGGGTGTCGTCATCGCCGGCTCCCGGCGGGTGGCCGCTCGGCCTCGCGCTCGTCAGCCTCTTCTTCGTACTCCTTTTCTTCCTCTTCGCCTTTGCCCTCGTCCTCTTCCTCGTACTCCTCCTCCGGTTCCTCTTCCTCGGTCTCCTCTTCCTCCTCCTCGTACTCGCCCTCGGGCTCCTCTTCCTCGGCCTCCTCTTCCTCGGCCTCGGGTTCCTCTTCTTCCTCCTCGGCGATCGCATCCTCGTGGGTGCGGACGACCTCGCCGTCGTGGATCTCGCCGCGCCAGCTGTCCTCCGCCTCGCCCTTGAGGGTGATGAAGCGGTCGAAGTTCTTGAAGTCGAGGCGAGCCCTGCGGCCCTGAGCGCGCCAGATGTTGCCGGTCTTCTCGAAGAGGCCACTGGGGTAGTACTCCATCACCAGCAGCAAGCGCGTGAGGTTCTCACCGAGCGCGTGGAAGGTGATCACGCCCTTGGTGGTGCCCTTGGCGCCCTCCGAGGTCCATTGGATCTTGTAGTCGGGCACCTGCTCGACGGTGTGCCCCTTCCAGCTGCGACTGGACCAGAGCACCTTCAGGTTCCAGCTGGAGGTGGTGTCGTCGTTGCGGCTCGCACTCTTGACGCCCTTGGCGAAGGTGCTGAAGTCCTGGTATTGGGTCCACTGATCGTAGGCGGTCCGCACCGGCACTCCGACGTCGAGGGACTCGATGATGACCGTGGGCTTGTTGCCCCCTCCGCGCTTGCGCTTGCCGCCGATGAGGCCCTTGAAGGCTTGGCCGATTTTCTCTTTGGCCTGGCCTGCGCCCGTTTCCAGGATGGCGCGCAGCGGGCCTTTGCCCTCGGCGAGCTTGCGTCCGCCCTCCAGTGCCATCTTGGCGAAGCCGGGGCTGTTGCCCTCGGCGATGTCGTTGAGCTTGCCGGTGGTTTCGCCGAGCTTGCGACCCGCGCCGGCGAGCATCCGCTCGGCCTGTGCTGCCAGATAGCCCTGCAACTCCTTCTTGAGGTGGTCGGCCGCTTCGCTCTGGGCGAGCTGGGACAGTCCGCCCTTCGCCTTGCCGTTCTCGGAACCGATGGTGTCTGCCATCGTCACCGCCTCCTTTCACCGGCCGACCCGCTGGCGGCGCGCCGCGCGCCGCCCTTCGCGGCGGCGGCCTTCCTCGCGGGAGCCGTCCTGGCGGCCGTCGCGGCCTTCGTGCCCGCGGGCTGCTTGGCGGGCCTCTTCTTGGCCGGAGCGTTCTTCGCCGCCTCGCGCTGCGGGGCCTCCTCGTCCTCGGAAGCCTCCCCACTGCCCTCGACCTCCGCCGATTCGGCGCCCTCCTTTTCCTCCTCCTCTTCCGCTTCCTCTTCTTCGTCGTGGAGGCCGGACAGGTCGGAGGTCTCCGGTACAACGCCGGAGAGCTGCTCACGCACCTGGTCGGTGCGGCCGTGCAGCCGCTCGGCGAGGCCCTCGATCTGCCTCTCGACCAGCGCGCCGGAGGCGGCCTTGCCCACTCCGCGCAGGTTCTGGCGCAGCTGGTCGCCGATCTCCTTGAACTGCGGGTTGTTCCGCAGCTGCTGGTTGACAAGTTCCTCGAGCGCCTTCGGGCCCAGCTGCATCCGCTTTCCGGCGGCCAGCGAGCCCACGGCGAATGCGAACTTCATCTTCTTGGTACGTCCGAGGACGTACCCGGCCCCTATGGCGAGGCCCAGTGCGGTTCGGTTCATCATGTGGTCCCGTCGCCCGCCTCCGATGTATGGCCCAGACCGATCTCCAGTCGGTCGAGGAGTGCGTCTTCCTCGCGGTCGAACTCCTCTTCGGTGCTCTCGCCTTCCTCGAGCCGACGCTCGAGGAAGGCGAGTTCGGCGCGGACGGTCGCCGGGTCGTAGTACTGTCGCTCGGCCTCGGCGAGCACTTGTCTGATTGCCCAGAGGCTGCCGCGCGCGGTGCGAACCGCAGCAACAGGGCTTCCGTGATCAGTCCCATGGGTCACTCCTCGCCGGTGGCCGTGCCGGTCGTGGTCCCGGCGGGCTCGGCGGGGCCGGGCTCGACGAAGCCGTACGGCGGCAGCGGCCCGTTGACCCGCAGTTCGAGGTGCGGGGAGCTCTTGCGAGCCTCCTCCACGGCGGCCAGGAATTCCTCGGCGGAGTCCCGGGGCACCAGGAAGGAGAGGTTGGCCAGCCAGCCGGTGGACTCGGGGCCGACGCTGACGGCCTCGGCGGCCGGTTCCAGCAGGCTCTGGAGCTCCGCGGCGTCCTCCGCCTCGCGGCCCTGTACCGCCTGCGCGATCATCTGGCCGAGCCGCAGCCGGTCGTCGTAGCTTCCGCCGCCGGCCTGCCGGTTGGCCTCCGCCAGGGCGCGCATCTCGGCGTTCTCCGCCATCACCCGGTGCAGCACCGCCTCCTGGTCATGGCTGGCCTCGACGTTGTACTCGACCCGGCCGTCCAGGGCCGTCAGCCGCTCCAGGTAGTGCTCGGCGCGTTCGGCGAGCACCTGGGTGACGGCATCGTCGTCCGGGGCCAGGCTGCCGAACCGCATGGGCAGCACGGAGCCGCCCGCGCCCGCCTCGTTGAGCACGTTCTGGTGGGCGAGCAGGTCCCTGCGTTTGGGCCGCAGTCCCTCGGGCGCTTCGCTGGCGATCGCCGCCAGTCCGTCCTGCTTCAGGATCCTGACCGGGCGCGGCGGATCACCGACCCCGCCCATGTCCTTGGGGAGGGAGGAATGGGAGGCCGCGGCGATGCCATAGACGTACGTGCTCACTCCTGCTCCTCCTCCCTCTTACTGCGGGTCGGCGCTGTCTTGCGCGGCCGCGGCCGCTCCTCGGACTTGCCCTCCTCACGCGCCTGATTGAAGGCGTCGGAGATCGTCTCTGCGGCGCCGGAGAGGGCGCCCTTCGACTTGCCCCGCGCGCCGGACTCGGTGATCTCGCCGACCAGGTCGGGAAGTCCGGGGGGCTTGCGTGGACCGGCCTCCAGGTCGAGCCGGTTGCACGCCTCGGCGAAGCGCAGATAGGTGTCCACACTTGCGACGACGACCCGTATGTCGATCTTCAGAATCTCGATGCCGACGACGGAGACGCGCACGAACGCGTCGATGACGAGCCCTCGGTCGAGGACAAGCTCCAAGACGTCGTACAGTCCGCTGGAGCCGCCACCTCCGCCGGTCTGCTGTGTCGGGGAGCGACCGCCCGACCGGTGTGGGTCGGCCCTTCCGCGTTCGTAGCGGCGAACGCGCCGATAACCGGCGAGCTCACCGTCCGCGGTGAGCTCCACCTCGTAGCTCGCGAGCAGGCTCACCGTGTCGGGAACACGGGCGAGCTCCAGGACCTCGATCTCCAGCACCCACCCCTCCGCCGTGCGTTCGAAGGACGACACGGACTCGGGAATCAGGCCGGTGAGCTCGGTGAACTGGTCGCGCCCGAGGCGCAACGCCTCCATCGGGCTCAGCCGGTCCTTCGCCGCGCCGTTCTCGGATTGCTTGGGCGAATTCCGTGAACTCGATGCACGTAGTGTGTTGCGCATGGCCACTTAGCGCGAGTGCCCAGCGTCTCCTGTACAAACATGCGAAGCCTGTTTCGGGCTGGCGGAAAAGGGTCGCAGCGCGGTGCCGCGGCCGGCCGGTCACGCCGTGCGCACCGCACGAACACCTCGGTGACAGGGGTGTGACAACCAGGGCGCGCGGGGGTGCCGGCGGGGCCAGCCTCGTCCGGCGCCGGGGCATGGCCGGGCGGGGGCAGGAACGGCAGTAGCCGCTCCATAGACTTCCTGGGCGTTGGCGGGCCGGCGCTCCGGGCGCTTGCGCAGCAGGTGGAGGACGAGCTCTTCCAGTGCCTCCGGCACGTCGTTCCGCAGCAAGCGCAGCGGCACGGGCGCGGCCTCGACGTGCTGCCGCATCAGCTGGTATGCGCTGTCCCCGTCGAACAGGGGGGCGCCCGCAGCACAGCTCGTGCAGGATGCAGCCGAGCGCCTACAGGTCGCTTTGTGGCGTGACCCGTCCGCCCTGAACCTGCTCGGGCGCCATGTACTGGCTGGTGCCGACCGGGCTTCCGGTGGCTGTGATCCTGGTGACGTCGGTGCGCAGGACTGCGGCGATGCCGAAGTCGAGGACCTTCACCGTATCGTCCTCCGCCACCAAGATGTTGGCGGGCTTAAGGTCCCGGTGGACGACCGGCACGGCGTGCGCATAGGACAGCACCGTGCATGCCCGACGGCGCGTTCCCATGCGTTCCCATGCAGGGTCAAAAGGCCCCTCGGAGATCACTCCCGAGGGGCCTTTCTGATGCTCCGATGCAGGTCAGAGCGGTAATGCGTTGTGCCCCCGGCAGGATTCGAACCTGCGACACCCGCTTTAGGAGAGAGGGCGGGGTGTCTTGGCGGTGACCTGCGGCTTCACCGGCCCGGCTAGCGGGCACAGATGCAACCGCTCGTTGCCGTTGTTGACCGTGGCTGACCCCTGCATCTGGCACGGTTGTGGCACGCGACCTCTTGCTTCCGAGCCAGGGGGCCGTTCAGTCGAGGAAGTACGACCAGAAAGGGATCGTGGCGTACTGATGGTCTTCGGGTGTCGGCACAGGGCAACCGAACTCGTGGTGGAAATAGTCGACCAGATCGGTGCCGTAATAAATGATGTCCGTCTGGTACATCGACAGCACAGGGGTACCGGTGCGGTCTGGATCGGCCAGCAGGTACCGGTGCGAGTAGATCGGCACCATGGCCGGCCCCTTGGCCAAGTATGTGCGAGCCACTTCCAAGGCATCCTGAGTGCCCGCCGGCCGCGGTTCCCAGTCCGGATGCCAGAAACCGTTGTGCTCCACGTCGAAAAGCACTCCGTGCACCGGCCAGGCCAACCGCTTCGCCAGGTCCTCCGGCTCGCCGTCCCGCCAATCGGGCCAACTACGGCTCCCCGTAGGTAGCCCTGCCCCGAGCAGAGTTCGATGCTCCGGCGCGAAGCGGAACCCCCAGCACTCCTCGACGTGGTCAAGTTCCCGCTCGCTCATGCCTCGCTTCACCTCGACGCGGGCAGAGGGCATGGCAAGCAACGCCTGGGCGTCTTTGGAGGTCAGGGGGTTCTCGGGGCTGATCGGAGTCATGCGTCGAACCGTAGGACACCTTGAGGACGGCAAGCAGCGGATTTCCCCGAGATCTCAGCTTGGGAAGCTGCGAGCATTCGCGGCCGGTTTGGGGACTGACCTGGGCGAACGGCTGTGATCCAGCCTCGTCGGGCCGGGTTGCTTTCACTGCGGTTCCCCGCCGTTCCCCGCTCGTTCTGGAGCGCTTGTGGTGCGGTGCCGTATGCGCATCCTGTCGAAGGCGCAGAGGCAGGAGTGCCCGCGTCTCGTGCCATGATCCTCGGGTGTTGCAGATCCCGGGATACGAAGGCGGCCCTCTGATCGAGGGGAGCGCGTATCTGGACGACCCCTTGTTCTGGCCGGTACACCTCGGTAGCTGTTTGCGCGGTGAGGACACGCAACGAGCCGCTTTCGGCGCCGACTGGGATGCGACCATGGAACTGCACCGCGCGCTCTCCGCCGACCGCGAGTGGCCAGTGTTCAGCGTGCCCCTGCGCTCCGGCCACACCATCTACGTCGTCTACCGCAACCTCGACGGAGACCGAGGAGTGGACTACCTGATACGTCACCCGGCTTGGCCCGCAGCGGAAACCCTCGCAGTGGACGACGGCCATTTCATGGGCCCCGGCACGGCCTGGCCGGAACTGCTGTCCGCTGCTCGACAGCCGGCACAAGAGGGCGTTGGTGATACCGACGCTCGCCTCCTGCTGCTCTTTCCGACACTTGGCGATGCGCGGCTCCCAGCCACGCCGCGGTTCCCCTCACTGCCGCGCTTGCCGCTCTCAGCTTGATCGAAGAGCCCGCCGAAGTAGCGGGGATGCTCCTGGAGAACCAGGGCCAATGGGAACCTGCCCACTGGCGGTTGGCAGACGGCGCCTGGATCAACGACGGCGGGCACTCCTACCGAAACCCCCGCAACGCCTTCGCCCTGCCCGAAGGGCGCCTGCTGGAGATCAGCAAGCTTTCGCGGACTTCCCTGATCGGCACTGGAAGAAGATCCAGTCGACCAACCCGCTGGAGCGGATCAACCGGGAGATCAAGCGCCGGACCGACGTCGTCCAGATCTTCCCCAACCCCGACGCCCTCGAACGCCTCACCACCGCCGTGCTCGTCGAGATGCACGACGAGTGGATCGCCTTTCCCCGCCGCTACCTCCCCGAGGGAAGCATGGACACGATCTACCCCCAGGACAAAGAGCAGATCGACCCGGCTACACCACTACAGGGGACATGACCTGGATCTGCAAGATCCATTGTCGGAGTGTCCACATCACGGGGGTCGCCTCAGAGCTTCCGCTCACCCTGGTCGGCCCAGAAGTTCCTGTCCGTCTTCAGCCAGGTCTCGTCGCACCTCCGGCCCCGGCGCCACCTGATCACCGCCACCGAATACCGCACCGAGATGCACCACCGCCTCGAGACCTGGCACGAGATCACCGGCACCACCGACATGCCCACCACGGCCTGAACCAGCAGAAACGGGCCTGTCGCACCCCGACACACCCTCAAGCAGCCACCACATCAACAACTTGACAACGCCGTCCAGAGGGCTTCGGCGGGATTGGTGGTGCCGTCAACGGCCTCGCTGTCAGAGAAGACAAGCTCAGGGACGCACGCCCGGCTCGTTCACGGCAGTCGCGAACCTCTGCACGGCTGAGACCCTGATCAGGGTTTCCTCTGTCGTGACCTTGGAGTCGATCATTCCGCCGACGAGCATCATCGTGCGTTCACCCCGGTACTCGTAGGTCTCTGGATCGAGGAGCAGCTCGTCCCGGAGGTGGGTCTTCTTGGTGAACGGGTTGTCGTCCGAGGGGTGGACGGCCAGGGCAGGCCTGCCCATCGCGTCCTCGACGAGTTGCGGACGGACCACCACGCCGGGGATCGTTTTGAGCGCGCGGAAGAGCGACAGGCGGACCTCGAACGGAATGGTGTCCGCGCTGGAGAAGGTGTACTGGATCCGCTGGTAATCGCCCCCGAGGCGGATCACCTCACGGAGGGACCGCAGCAGCTGTTGCGGCTCGCTCGGCAGTTTCTCCAGCTTCTGACGCAGCTTCTTCGGCGATCCGGTGTTCGCCTCGCTGATCACCGAATCCAGGACGCCGCGCGGCAGCATGCGGCGGACCTTGCCGCTGCCGTACTGCGTCCAAGTCTCCTCCGTGAACTCCCAGTATGCCGGGGAGTTCTTATCGGGAACGGGATTGAGGTCGTCGCGGAAGTTGAGTGTCGACTGCCGCGTCAGGATTTTCTCGTAGAGCCACTGGCCGTCGGTGGGCTCGGCAGACGTAGCGTGCTCGGCCCCCACCCGGTGGGTGTCGTTCGGCGGCGCCACCTGCGCCACCAGCACCGCCGCCACCGCCACCCCGGCGGCAGCGCCCGCCGCGGCGAGCTTCCAGCCGGCCCGTGGCCAAAAGCGGCGGCGCTGCCTTTGTTCGGCGGCGGCGTCCAGCAGCCTCTGCCGCCCAGGCGCCAGCCGGGCCCGGTCAGGGGCGGGCGCGTCCGGCCGGAAGTTCTTCAGCGTCGTCATCTCATCCATGGCCGGCCTCCGGGGCGAAATCCTGCACGAGAGTGGGGTCGTCGCCCAGCGCGGAGCGCACCTTCCTGCGCGCCCGGTTGAGTCGGGAACGGACGGTGCCGACCGGGATGGCGAGCGCCTCGGCGACCTCCTGATAGCTGAGGTCGGCCCATGCGACGAGGAGCAGTACGTGCCGGTCGCCGCCGGACAGCGAGGCGAGCGCGCCAGCGAGGAGGCGGTGGGCGGCCTGCGCGGTGACCCGGTCGTCCGCGTGATCGACCCAGGACTCGGTGACCGAGTCGTGGCCGGTGCGGGCGAGCGCCCTCAGGGCGCGCTCCTCGGTGCGGCGCTGCTTGCCGATCAGGTTGGCGGCGATGCCGTAGAACCAGGGCCGGGCGTTCGTGCGGGTCAGGTCGTAGCGCGAGCGGGCCCGGAACGCCGCGAGGAAGGTGTCGGCCGTAAGGTCGTCGGCGGCCGCGTCGCCGAGCCGCCGCATGACGTAGCGGTGGACATCGGCGGCGTACCGGTTGTACAACACGGCGAAGACCTCGGGCCGCCGCAGGGACTGGGCAATGGCGGACGAGTCATCGTGGTGGTGCTCTTGGTCGTCGTGCCCGACGTCCGGTGGGCCGGTCACGGGGTCTCCGTCTCTGACGTATGTGGTCACACTCTCTGTTCCCCGGTGGGACCTGCCGAGTTCACACACTGGCAATTGGGTCGACCGCCCGGGCAGTCCGATACTGCCCTCGGATGTCGCCGACGCCATCGGGGCCGCCCTACGGCAGGGTTGGATTCCCACGCGTGCAGGCTCACCGTTTCACCTCGACCAGTCCGCCGGCGTCTCTCGCGGCTTCTCTTCCTCGCTTTGAACTCGCCGTAGAGTGAGCACCGCTTTAGGAGATCATCCGAACGTTCCGCTGGTCAGCGGTGAGGCATGCCTGTCTCCTGAAACTGGTGTCCAGTCGGACCTCCCGGTACGGCAACGTGCGCTGGTGTTGCCGTCAGAGACTGCCGTCAACTCCACTGCCTTTGGCCCGCGTCAACGTTGGGTGCGTCACCGGGGTTGTCCTTGGCCACCCTCGGACGGCCCCAGGGCGGGCCCGCCTCAGGCTCATTGGCCCCCGCTCAGCTCTTCCCGTGCGGCAGTGAGGAAACACTCGCGCGCAGTATCGAGGCGTCTCTCGGCTGCTTCTGTGTGGGCCTCTGCGGTACGCCAGTCCTGCCGGGATCTGCTGTAGATGTTGATGAGCGTGCGGGAGTGCTCAGGGCTGAGACCAGGACAGGCATTCAGGGCGTCTTGGGCAGCCTTCTGGGCGGTGTCAATGGCCTCCCATTGCTGGTCGGTCAGCGACCGCTCCCACTGATCAGGAGGTATTTCATCCCATAGCTGACCCAGCGCGAGAAGTGCGTCTTGGGCATCGTTGGCGGGATGATGACACCCCTCCCCGTCGAGTGTTGGCACGATAGTCAGTTCCTGGTCCAATAGCTCGGTTAAGGCATGCGTGGCCCGGTGAAGGGGTGCCATTTCGCATAGCTCTTCAGCTCGCCCTACCACCTCTTTATAGAGAACTTGAGCCAGGGCAACCATGTTTTGGGGCCCTTCCAACTCCACAATGGCCCATGCCTCGGCAAGGGCGTCATGTGCCTGGTCCAGAGCTTCCTGGGCGTCCGGGACGCGCTCTTCGCTGCGCAGTTCGTGGAGCTCCACGGCTGCACCGTCGTATCGCGAGACGGCAAGCAGGAACGCTGCCCAGGTTTCCCGACGTAGGTTGCTATGCCAGTGGTGGTGATCCGTTCGGGCCTGCTCCCGTACAGCGTCTAGCGCTGCCTGATATGCGGAGTGCGCTTGCTCCTGCGCGGCGACAATGGCGCTACGCGCTTGCTCCCGTCCCACTTCTGCAGCAGCTTTGGCTTGTCTTGACGCGCCCCACCAAGCGAGGAACCCGACGATGACGGTACTTGGTACAGCGGCTATTGCCCCGACGCCTTGCAGATCCATAAGAGTGTGAAATCCCCCCGTGTGGGCCTCCGCAGTCAGCAGTAGCCTCCCACGTACGTCACGGCTGCGTAGAGGGGTTCCACATTTCAGTTGATCACCACTGGCAGTAGGCCACGGTGGCATCATCCCCGGACTTGTAGCGTGGCCACCGGCGGCCGGTTGGATCCGTCGCCTCAGTCTTGCGTACGGTTTCGATCAGCTCACGGGGGCCGCCCGTCCGAAGAGTGGTGAAGACCTCTTCCCAGGTGGCCGTCTCATACTCTGCAACCAGCCTCGACACGCCGTCGGACATCACGGCGGCGGAACGTACCTCTTGAAGTTTGACTGAACCGGTCAGACCGTGCCGTGCTGCCTCCGGATTGGCGCCGGCTACCCAGTAGCCGTCTGGTGTGTTCCGCACCTCTCGCTGAGCGAGCACAAGCCGCTGAAGAGCCTCTCTGTGCCCTTGCGTGTGCGTTTCGTGGCTCTCCACTTCCGCCCGCAAGTCCGGCAGGACATCATCCACACGCAGGTCAGTGACCACTGTGTGGCCTTCGGGGCCCTCGAACACCACGGGCGAATCAGCGAGAACGAGGTGGTCGAGGACTCCATGCCTCTGCCGCAGTATCGCGACAGTGGCGGATGGCGTCCCAGGGTTGGCAAGGTCGCACTCCGGGTGCAGTGCGGCAATGCGTTCGAGTGCGGTCGCCAGCCCATCCGGCAGCGACACGTTCGGTTCTGCCAGAGCCGCCATGAGGTGCCCTCCTAGGTGGGCCACGAACCAGGGCACGCCGTGTTGGCAGCCTGTAGGCAGCCCGGCTGTGCTTAGCCCGTCTAGCACCACGGCTAGATCCGGCGAACCAGCCACCCAATCCTCGTTGGGGTTGGCGCCCCCCGGCTGTGAGTCGAAGCAAACGCGCATGATCAGCCTTCGTGTCGGTACAGCGGGGTGACCCTGCGGCTCTCCAGTACCTCAAGGGTCTCGGGGTTGTAGCGGCACGAGATCAGCGTGGAGAAGCGCTTCGTTCGGACCTCTCGATACAGCTCAGCCAGGTTGTGCTCCAAGTAATGGACCACTCCGTTCGCGCCGATGGCGTGGATACCTGCGATGTAGAGGAAGGTTCCACGCCCATCGAGTCGAGGGAGCCGGCCGAGGTAGCCGAAGTCACCCGCAGACCCGTCCCCGTCCATCGGAGATCGGTACTGCTTCCCCGCTTTCTGGTCGACCAGGTGCCAGGCGTGGTCCTTCTCGAACCGTAGGTTGTCGTCTCCTTCCAGCACCTGGGCGACGATGGGTGACAGGCGCGGACCACAGACGATCACGTGGTTGTCACGGTTCAGGTTGACGATGCCGGAAGGTGGGATCACCTCGTACTGAGCATCAAGCTTCATGCCGTTGAGCAGCTTGCGCAGGTGCTCGAAGTTATCGAGGTCTTCCCTGGCGACGACCTCGCCAGGGTTCTGGTCTGGCGTCTTTCCACCCTCGTACTTGCCGCCGAGGGAGACGGTCACGAGGTCGGTGCCGAAGAACGCTCGCCCCGGCGGGGGACCGGCAGACGCGAGCTGACCAACGCGCCCGCGACTTACCCCGAGTCGCGATGCGATTTCCGCTTGGGTCATACCGGATGCTTGCGCCTCTTCGATGGCCTCGCGGCGAACGCGGGATAGCTCCAGTACCCACCCCTGATACGTCGCCATCAGGTCGATTGTTGCCTTGGCCCGGTCGACCGGATCTCCGATGCCAGAGACCCGCTCCATGTCGTCGTGCACGACTCTCCAATCCTCGCCTAGGGGGGCTATCGAACTGTACCGCGAGAGGGGGTTGCGTGCAGCCTCCGGTTTGCCTACGGTGCCTATCAAGCGAGGCGGCAACCCCCCCTAAGCAAATCGGAGGAGCGTCGTCACGGCTGCTTGAGCTGCACGAACGCACGACAGGGCGGGGACGCTGCAATCCCGCTAAAGGCCAGGCGGAACAGGGTTTCGGCCCGTACTGGCGAGGTGGCCCGGTGACCGCGAGCAACGGCCGGAGGGTGGGGACAGCGGTCCCCTTTGCAGTGCGTATCCCCTGATCAGACGGCCAAAGGAGCGGCAATGAGTCGACGAAAGCGATGGGCGCGGCCGTGAGTGACCGACACGGCCGCGCCGCTCCATCCCCGGTCCGTGAGCGCGAACGAGCGCCACGGCCGGCCGGTCACGTTCCACCGAACCGCGGCGGCTAGCGCCGCGCCGGTTGCCTCCTTCGGCCGTCCGGGACCGCTCTCGGAGCGGGGTCCGTACGGCCGGAGTGGCAGGGAGCCGGAGAACCCGACTTCAGCGGCGTGAGCCCCCGGTGCGGGAACACCGGGGGCTCTGTTCGGGCCGTTCACCTGTGAGAGGAACACGACCCATGAACCACATCGTCACTGTTCAGGACGCTGTTACCGCGTTCGCCGACTTCATGGAGCCGACGGCCGCTGAGCTGGACGCGATCGAGCTGGAGATGCCCGTCATCCTGGCGGACGTTGACCTGCTGGACGCACACATCACCACTCTGGACCGCACGCCGGCCGAGCTGGACGCCCGCCGCATCCGCCGGGCCCGCCGCCGCGCTCTGGCCGCCCGGGTAGCGCTACTTAACCGCACCGCCGGCGCGAGCCTTCCCGGTGGTGCCGCATGAGCAGCACCACCCGGTTGACAAGGGTTGAGGTGGGGGTGCTGGCGGCTGCGTTCGTGCCGATGCTGGCCACGGGCGTCTTCGGCGGTATCGGCACCTACAGCAACATCGGTCACTCTTACGGTCAAGGCACCGCCCTCGGGGCGCTCGCCGCGGGCGAGGGTGCCACGGCGGTGCTCGCGCTGGTCCTGCTGGGCTTGACCATGCTGGGCCAGTCTTCCCCGCGCATCGTGCGCGCCGGATTGTGGGCGCTGCCGGCCGCCGCCGCCGTCATGGGAGCAATGGCCGCACCCGGCCTGGGCCGCACCGTCATCTACGCCCTGACCCCGATGGGTATGTCCGTGTCGGCTGAGCTTGAATTTAAAGGTTCCCCCTCGGCCTTCAAGGTCGGGGGGTGTCTTGTTTGTGGGGGTGTTTGCCGACGGGGTGGCGGGGTGCGGG
>NZ_JBIAXS010000039.1:0-81022 GCF_042896885.1 Streptomyces sp. NPDC001231 | reverse complement strand
GAGATCCTCCTCGCAGTGCCTGTAGAAGCTGCGGACGGCGGAGACCGCCCGGCCCCGTGAGGCGGCCGCCAGGGGGGTGCCGTCCAGGTTGGTGAGGCGGGAGGCCCAGTCCTGGATGTGCAGCGGCTCGAAGTGCCAGACCGCGTCGCCGATGTAGCGCAACCAGTCGCCGCGCCAGTCGGCGGGAGCATCGATCCCGGCGAGCAGCAGCCCGTAGCGGTAGCGGGTGTCCTCGTCCCAGGCGCGGCCGCGGACTTCCTGTCCGTCGGGCCGCCGGTACACCCCGGACAGCCACCCGTCGAGGATCGCGTACGGGTCCGGGGTGAGGATCGTGTTGCTGCTCATGGCGCCACTTTAGGAACTGCGGGCGGCGGCCCGGTCCTCGAGGGCGGACGTCTGTGCAGTGCGCGTACGCGTCACACAGGGCCCATTCGTAGGAACGGCGCGGCGGCCCTGGTGCTTCGGCGTAAGGGCTGCCGCGCCGTCTAGGCCCCGGAGCCCCAGCCGAGATACCAGCCGCAAAGTAGGTCGGGGGCAGCCGGAGTTATCAGGCATGTAAGGCAAGCACCTCTCGGACCCCCGTGCCTCACAGATATCTGCGAGCTGGTCAGGCATGTTCGGCATGTGCGTGACGTACGGCCCCAGCCACGATCGATACGCTCCCCGGTGTGACCAGCAGCGACGATTTCATACGCGTACAGCGGGCATGGAAGCAGATCGAGATGTGGATGGGCCGCCACGCTCCCGCCTCGCGCGCCATGCTCAACCCGCCCGCCGCCCCGGACCGGATCGAGCGCTGGGAGGCCACGATGGGCTTCCTCCTTCCCCCGGCTCTCAGGGCGCTCTACCTGTTGCATGACGGCAGCCGAGGGTACGACCAGGACCAGTTCGGGCACCACCCGCACGTCGAGGGACCGCTGCCCGCACCGGCCGACGACACTTCCCGCATCTGGGAGGCGCAATGGGCCGCCGCTCTCTTCTTGCCCGGCCCCGGCATCCACACCGGCTTCGCATGGTTCCCCCTCAACGAAGTGATGATGCAGCATCCCGTGCATCAGGGCATCGAAGAGGAGTACCACCGGCTCATCCCCTTCGCCGCCGACACCCTCGACTCATCCATGTCCGGCTTCTTCCTCGATCCCCAAGACGGGCAGATCGGGGCATGGGGCGATGCGGGGCACGTGGAGTTCGAGATCGGCACTCTTGTCGACTACATCGAGCAGATCGCGGCCGCGCTCAACGGCGGCGGCACAGCCTTCGGCTACCGACCCGCCTTGCATGCCAGCGGCGCGCTCGGCTGGCCGGACAGCGACAGCGATCCATTCGACGAACTCGGCGGCGACGCCTGGACGTGGGTACCCAAAGGCGGCATCTGACCTCCTCCCAGGCCTGAAGTCGGCTGCGGCGGGCCTCGACAGAAACGCTGTCCGTCGCGGCCGAACGAGAGTCCAGAAAGCGTTTCGGTCGAAACACTTCCGGCCACGTGCCTTACCTGTCTGAGTCACCGATCACGTGCCTGACCTGTGCAAAGGTCCCTCACCCCCTAGATAAGCCGGAAGCCCCGTTTCCCTTCCCTTGGCGGTCGAACGTTCCGCACAGCTGCGGCGTCGTAGAGGAAACGCGTGGGGAGGGGCGGGAGGGGAGGGCGTGTTGCTACGCAGAAGGACGAGCCGCAGCCGGGAGACGGACCACGGCGCTGACGATCCGCTGGACGCGGCCCAGGAACACCGAGTGCGGGCGGTACTCGCACTCGGTGGAGTGCCGCAGGCGGACCTGCCAGACGGAGTACAGCAGGTCCGCCTGCGGCTGCTGGAGCGGGCAGCGAGCGGCCAGGAGGCGCCTCGCAACGTGTCCGCGTGGGCCGCGGTCGTCGCCTCCAACCTCGCCATGGACTGGCACCGCGCCAAACACCGCCAAGAACGCCTCGGCGAGCGGCTGGCCTCGCTGCGGCAGGGGGAAACCTCCTCTGGCGAGGACACCCGGCTGCTCTCCCTCGCCGTTGCCCAGGGCCTGGACGAACTGCCCGAGGCCCAGCGCCAGGTCCTCATCCTGCGCTTCTACGCCGATCTGCCCGTCCGGGTGATCGCCCAACAGCTCGGCATCCCCGAAGGCACGGTCAAGAGCCGACTGCACACCGCCGTCCGCGCCCTGCGCGAACGGCTCCACGAGGACGAGGTGGTATGACGTGACCGCCGAACACACGCGGGCCGACGGCCACGGCGAGGCGGACCCGCTGATGGCCGCGATCCTGGACGAACCAATGCCCCGCCCGGCGTACTCTGACGCCGACCGCATGACCGAGTACCGCGCGGCCCGCGCCGACCTCGCCACGCTCCGCCAAGAGCTCACCTTCATCGCCAACGCGCTCACCGCCCAGGAGCCGGCGCAGCCCCCCGGCAGGGGTGCGGCCGGACACCCGCAGCAGCCGAGGCCGCCCCGGCGGGCGCGTCGCCGCCGGGCCGTCGCGGCGGGCGGCCTTGTGGCGGCCCTTTTCGTCTGCTCAGTGTTCGGGCTGACGTGGCTCCTCACCGTGGGCCAAACCGGGACGAGTTCGACCGATGGCACCGCCGATGCCAAGGTCACCACCGGCGGGTACGTGGCCTGCGCCCGGCTGATCGTCGAGGGCACGGTCACCCAGGTCGCCCCCGAGCCCGGCACCACACAGGACCGGATCGAACTTGCCGTCAACCGCCGCTACAAGCCCCGAACGGGCCCCGCCCGGATCACCTTCCTGATGGACCACGACGTCTCGCCCCGCCTTCGGCCCGGTGACCATGTCCTCATCGCCATCCCCAGACACGCAAGCAGCCCTGACCTCTGGAGCACAGGCGAAAAGCGGATCGCCCACGACCGCGCCTGGATCCTCGCAGGGCTCAAAGAGTCCCGCACGCTCACCTGCGACCAGGCCTCCTCCTCCGACTGACCACCGTCCCCGCACAGCGCTCAGCACGAGGCGTTCAACGAGCTGTTCGCAGCCCTGCCCTCGCACCGCGACCGCGCCCTGGTCGCCTTCTACATCTCCGCCGGTCCACGAGCCCTCGGAACTGCTCGGCGTGACCCGCGACCGGGTCAGCCCCGGAGACCAGACGATCGGCGTCATCCGCAAGGGCTCCCAGGCTCTGCAATGGATCCCGGCTTCCAGCGACGCATTCGTCTGGCTGCGTCTCTACCAGCAGCAGATCCGCCCGCAGGCCCTCGACGGGCCAGAGGAACCGCTGTGGTGGACCCTGCGGCGCCCGCTCCGGCCGCTCAGCTACGACGCCGCGCGCATGGTGTTCACCCGGGCCAACGACACCTCGGGCGCGAACTGGACGCTCCACGACCTGCGGCACAGTGCGGCGAAACGCATGATCCGCGACCCCAAGCTGTCACTCACCGACGTCCAATGGGTCCTCGGACACCTCCACATCAGCACCACCGAGCAGTACCTCGAACCCGCCGAGGACGAAGTCGTCGCGCACGTGCTGGCCCACCACGCCCGACGGGCCGCCGAGCCGGTCAAGCCGGTGATGCCTGCCCCGGGCTACCGCTCCGAGGTCCTCCAGACACTGCTCGGTTCCGCCGCACTCGGCGGAGGCCCGGCATGACCACCGAGACAGTAGCCGTCCGGCCCTCCGCCCCCATCCGCCACGCTCCTTTGCCGGCGGGGCAGGAGCCGCGCGAGGTGCCGACGATCTGGTGGCAGACGCAGGAGACGCGTGAGCAAGTACTGGAACGCACGGTCGCCCTGCCGTTCGCCGCGGACACCGACACCAACCAGCGCACACGCCGACGAGGTCTGGTCAAGCTGCTCGACTGGCTGGAGGACCAGCCCGGCCACACCTGGCAGGAGCGCTGGCTGGCCAGCGGGGCCGAGGAAGCCGGCCGGGAATGGACCCGTCTGCCGATGCAGTGGCTGACCGAACGTCATCGGGAACGCAAGTACGACCGCGCAGATCTGTCCTGCGGCATGATCCCGCTGCTGGGCGGACAGGTCGTACGCCCCGCCTACCCGTGGCTGCTGCGACAGCGGCCTGCCCAACTGCTGGCGCACATCCGCAGCGTCACCGATCCCGACGGGTTCGCGGCGCTCAAGGACCAGTACTCGGCCACCGGCCACTCGGGGTCCAACGACTGCAACAACGCGCTCAACCGGGTCACCTGGATCGTCACCAGCAAGGGCGGGACCGTCCGGGACATCACCATCGGCGACTGCGTCGAGCTCCAGCACGCCATCGGCGAACACCAGACCAACGGCTACCACGGCAAGCACCTCTTCTACGCTCTCCTCGCGGCAGTCGGAGTATTCGGACCTGATGCCCCCGCACGGCTCAAGACAGTGATGCTGCCGGGGCAGCTGACGCCGGCGGCCCTGGTCGACCGGCACGGCATCGCCTGCACCGCGATACGCGACCTGCTGGTGGACTACCTCACCGAGCGCGCGGTCGACATCGACTACACCACGCTGGAGGACATGGCCCGCGCGTTGGCCGGACTGTTCTGGCGAGACCTGGAGAAGCACCACCCGGGCATTGATTCGCTCCGGCTGGACGCCGATACCGTCACCGCCTGGCGGGAACGGGTCCGGATGGTCCGCGACCGGCACGGCATTCCCCTCCGCCCGCGGGTGAACGTGCACACCGTGTTCACCTGGGTCAGGGCGTTCTATCAGGACCTCGCCCGTTGGGGCTGCTGATGAGCCGGCACGCTGGGGCCTCTGGGTGGCGCCGTGTCCTATCCGCGACAGCGACACCGATCACGGCAGGGTCCGGCTCCGATGCAAGGCAGCCATGGACCAGCGCACCCGCACCCTGCTGCCTGCCCTTCCGGCCCTGGTCAGAGCTGTCGAACGGCAGCTCAAGGACGCCGAGAGGTGTCTCGCCGCGGGGCGGGAGACTCCAGCCGGGGCCACGTTCATCACCCCGGCCGGCGAGACTCTCCTCCGCCGGGCCGGGGTATCAACCCGCGTCTATGCGGACGACCCCACCACCGGGCGGCGGCGGGATCTGACCATGGAAGAGGAACGCGCGTTCTGGGCCTGGGCCATCGTCGAGGTCCTCCGTCACACCGGCATGCGCATCGAGGAGGCGCTGGAGCTCACCCACCACAGCTTCGTCGCCTACCAGCTCCCCACCACCGGCGAGATCGTGCCCATGTCGCAGGTCGCCCCCTCCAAGCTCGACCAGGAACGACTGCTGCTGGTCTCCCCGGAACTCGGCGAGGTACTGACGGCGGTCATTCACCGCGTCCGGCGCGGACAGGCGGCCATGCCTCTGGTCTCCGCCTACGACACTCTGGAACGTCTGTCGAGTGCACCGATGCCCTTCCTCTTCCAACGCCGCTACGGCCCGGAGAACCGAGCCATCCCGCGCAACTACATCTACACCTGCCTGGGCGACGCCCTCGTCGCCAGCGGGCTGACCGGGCCCGGCGACATGCCGCTTCGATATACACCTCACGACTTCCGAAGAATCTTCGTGACCGACGCCCTCCGCACCGGCCTGCCCCCCGCACATCGCCGCCCGCATCTGCGGCCACCGGACGGTCGACACGACTCTCGGATACGCCGCGATCTACCCCGAAGACGTCATCAACCACCACCGGGCCTTCATCGCCCGACGCCGGTCGCTACGGCCCGGAGAGGAGTACCGCGAGCCCACCGCGCAGGAGTGGCAGGACTTCCTGGCCCACTTCGAACTGCGAAAGGTCGCCCTCGGCACCTGCGCCCGCGACTTCGGCACCCCCTGCGTCCACGAACACGCGTGCATCCGCTGCCCCGTCCTGCGGCCCGACCCCGAGCAGATGCCCAGGCTGGAGGAGATCCGCGCCAACCTGGTCGACCGCCTCCAGGAGGCCAAGGAACAGGGCTGGCTCGGCGAGGTCGCGGCGATCGAGGCAAGCCTCGCCGCCGCCGAGCAGAAGCTCACCGCGATGCGCGACGTGTCCGCCCGGCACACCACCGTGCACCTCGGGATGCCCGACTTCCGAACCAGCGCAGGCCGTCTCACCTCCGACCCGGCCAGCGGCTACTGAGGTTTGATGCGTGATGTCGCTGGTCGAAGTCTTGAACTGTGAAGACGAGGGTTCGCCGCGCGCGGCATCATGCGAAGATCACCAGTAACGGGCTCTCCCGGATGGGTCGTGCGGCGTGTTGGCCTGGCTCCTGAGTGAAGCCCCGCTTCGCGGAGCTGCGCTAGTAGTAGCCCTTCGTGCCGTCGAGTAGCTCCCGGACGATGTCCGCGTGCCCTGCGTGTCGCCCCGTCTCCTCGACGAGGTGAATCAGCATCCAGCGGAGGTTGGCGCTGCCGTCGCGGAAGTCGGGGTGGCGGCCGGTGTCGTCCAGGTCGGCCGCGGCAATGATCGCGTTGCTGCGGGTGCACTGGGCCTCGTACTCCGCAAGGAGCTCTGCGAGGGGGCGGCCGTCGGTGTGCCAGTCGGCGTTCTTGCTTGACTCGTCGAATGCGGGGTTCTGCTTCTTGTCGCCGCCGAGGAACACCACTTCCAGCCATATGTGCTCGGTCCAGCGCATGTGTGAGATGAGACCGGCCATCGTCATGTCCGGTGAGGTCGGGATGACCGGGCGGCGCGCGTCCTCGTCGCTCAGCCCTTCGCATTTCCAGCGCAGAATCTGCCGCTGCAGGTCCAGCCAGCCGATGAGCGCAGTGCGTTCATCCGCTTGGCGCGGGGGGCGTTCCAGTTCCGATGACATGGCGGCGCACGCTACCAGAGCGGTCGGGAGGGGCACCTGGGTGAGGGCTCGTCCGCGATTTACTGGTGATCTTCTAATGATGCCGCGGGGCGCGCCCTCGTCTTCGCAGTTCAAGGCGTCGACCCAGCGACATCGCCCATCAAACCTCAGTAACACCACAAGGGGCTTCCGCGACACGCCCGACGAGCCGCGGAAGCCCAACTTTCCTAAAGTCGCGTTCCGTTACGGAGCCCGAGGAATCGACAACTCTCCGTTGTGCTGGGCTAGTTCGGATAAGACCAGCTCGGCTCACTGGGCCTGGTCCTCAACGCCGTGGTGCTCTGGACCACCCGGTACATCGACGCCGCCGTCGCCCGGCTCCGTGCCGAGGGACACGAGATCCGGGACGAGGACATCGCCCGCCTGTCCCCGCTCAAGCACCGCAACCTCAACGTCCTGGGCCGTTACAGCTTCACCGCCTCCACCCCGGCTGGCGGCGCCCTACGCCCGCTTCGCGACCCGGACCCAGTCGAACTCGAGGCAGTGTGCCGGGCGCCGAGCCGCTTGAGCTTGCGGCGCACCCGCTCACCGAAGGCGACTGGGTCGGTGGCTTCGGCCAGGAACGCCGCCTCGGCCCACGTGGTGACGGAGGGATGGGCCCACATCAAGGCGACCAGCTCTTCCTTCGGTCGCAGTTGGTCCAGAACCCGGGTGATGCGGGGATCGTCCGGGCGCGCCCCCAGGGCCAGGTCCTGGGCGGCCGGGCATCCCCTGATCAGGTCGTACAGCGTCACTCATCCGGTCAGCCGGTGCGGGCGGCGAGCCACGCCCGGTGGGCCGACCGCACCCTCTCCCAGAGCGCGGAACGCTCCTCCTCGCCGACGTCGGTGAGGGTGAGCCCGAAGACCTCCGCGAGGGCTCCGAACCAGGCGGCCTCGGTGGTCAGTTCCCGCTCCGACCGCCCGTTACTGTCCGTCCGGACCAGTACGCAGCCCCGGAGTTCGTCCGTGCGGGCCGCATCCCTGCGGATCGCGGAGACGACCCGGACAAACCCCGAACTCGGCGAGGTGGACAACTCCCGGTGCTGTGCGGCGAAGTCGTCCGGCCCGGCGGGTGCCATGGTGAAGTCCATCCCGGCGAAGGAGCCGCGGGGGTCGTGGTCGAAGCGCCACCCATCGGGCTCGACCGCAGACCGCGAGAGCCGATAGGCGAAGGGCCCCTGACGGTACTCCCCGGCACGGAGCGGCAGCGGCTCGTACAGCGCGTCACCGAGCCCGACGTCGACAAACCAGGGCTCGCCCTCGCAGACCACCGTGAGGGCCAGATGGTTGGCGTTCGCTCCGGGAGGCTGGGCGGTTTGACTGCCCTGGACTCCGCCGCGGTGCCATGTCACGGCGTACCCCAGGGCGTCGAGCAGCGTGGCGAAGGCTCCGTTGAGATGGAAGCAGTAGCCGCCGCGCCCCCGGAGGATCCGGGCCACCGACTCCTCGGGATCCACCGTGGTCGCCCGCCCCAGATGGATCTCCAACGTCTCGTACGGCACCCGCGCCACATGTGCGGCGTGCAGCGCCCGCAGCCCCGCCACGGACGGCGCCTCAGGAGCCGCGACACCCAGTCGCTCCAGATAGCGGTCGACATCCACCTTCGGCATGCACTGGACTCTAGTCAGCACCGGTGACTTCCAGTCAACTTCGGTTGGATCACGGACCGGTCGGAGAGCTCGGCACGGGCGGCGCCGGCGCCGAAGATTCCTTTCAACCCATTACCAAGCGTTTACTGAGCAGATACCTTTCTCCTTGCCGGTGGCAGGGGGGTGGAGCGATCCGGCTGTCCCTGCCTGCCCCGGAGTACAGCCGGACGCCCGTTCGGCCTGTTTTCGGCCATTACGCCCATTTCTGATGGACTGCCGGAAGGAAGCGTCTTGAACGCTCGGAACCGCCGCACCACGGTAGCCGCCGTATCCGCCGCAGGGCTCATAGCGCCGCTGCTGCTGATCGGATCGGGCACCGCCTCCGCCCACAGCGACCCTGCCAAGGAGGCTGCCAAGCTCGCACAGAAGCTCGTCAAGAAGAGCAACGCCGAGGATGCCTACGAGCATCTGAAGAAGTTCCAGCGGATCGCTGACAAGAACGGGAACACCCGGGTGGCCGGGTCTGAGGGGCACCGGCAGTCGGCCGAGTACGTCGAGGGCCTGCTGCGGAAGGCCGGGTACTCGGTGACCCGGAACGAGTTCGACTACCAGTTCAGCCAGACGCTGGCAGAGAGCCTGCGGGTGGTGTCGCCGCAGCAGCAGGACGTTCCGTTGATCGCCATGACGTACTCCGCCAACAGCCCCACCGGCGGCATCACCGCCCCGGTCGCGGTGGTGCCGGTCGACGACACCACCGGCTGCGAGCCGGGGGACTACGCGCCGGGGACGTTCACCGGCAAGATCGCGCTGATCAAGCGTGGCGGCTGCACTTTCGCGGAGAAGCAGGCGGCCGCCGCCGGTGCGGGCGCGGTCGGCGCGATCATCTACAACAACACCGACGGCGCGCTCAACGGCACCCTGGGAGACCCGAACGTCGCGAAGATCCCGACCGGTGGCGTCACGCAGGCGGACGGTGAGGCCTTGGCGGCCAAGGCCGCTTCCGGCGCAGTGACCGTCAACCTTGAGATCCGCACCTTCGCGGAGATGCGGCGCACCTACAACGTCATCGCCGAGACCAAGGGCGGCGACGCCGACAACGTGGCGATGTTCGGCGCCCACCTGGACTCGGTGGCGGCCGGCCCGGGCATCAACGACAACGGCTCCGGCTCCGCGGGCATCCTCGACGTGGCCCTGAACCTCGCCCACGAGAAGGTCAAGAACAAGGTGCGTTTCGCCTGGTGGTCGGCTGAGGAGTTCGGCCTGCTGGGCTCGGAGGCGTACGTCGACAGTCTCTCGGCGGCGGACCGTGCGAAGGTCAAGCTGTACCTGAACTTCGACATGATCGCCTCGCCGAACTACGCCCAGTTCGTCTACGACGGTGACGACTCCGACCAGGTCGGTGCCGGTCCCGGCCCGGAGGGCTCGGCGCAGCTGGAGCGGCAGATCACCGACTACCTGGACAGCCGGCGCATCCCGCACGAGGGCACCGACTTCACCGGCCGGTCGGACTACGGGCCGTTCATCGAGGTGGGCATCCCCTCGGGCGGCACCTTCACCGGCGCCGAGGGCGTCAAGACGGCCCAGCAGGCAAAGGTGTACGGCGGTAAGGCCGGTGTCGCGTACGACGCCTGCTACCACGCCGCTTGCGACAACCTGAAGAACATCAACATGAAGGCGTTCGACGTCAACATCGACGTCATCGCCAACGCGGTGGGCCAGTACGCCTGGGACACCAGCCTCCTGAGCAAGCCGGTGGCGCCGCAGAACACCAAGGGCTCCGCGGGCAGCGGCGGTGGCCTGCACGAGGGTCACGACCACGAGGTCACCGAGTAACTCCCGCTACACACAGGGGGAGGGCCGGACTGCCCGGCCCTACCCTTGCCATCCAGCAGACACCGCGAACGTCGTCCAGCAGCCGTGCCTGTTGTCGTGCTCGTCGCGGCAAACGGAACCGGCCCGCTCACTTCCCGCGCAGGAGGGCGTATCCCGGGGGCGCTGTGGCACGATCGGCTGCCATGCCGTCTCTGCCCGCGTGGCCGTCAACGACCCCTCGCCGTCTGCTCGCTGCCCTGCTCGCGTTGTTTGTGGGAGCCGGTGCCGGCGTTGCCGACGCCGTCCCCAAACGCACGGACGCGCCGAAGAGCGCCCAGGTCGCGACACCCGATCACCCGCGCTACGACGTGACCCTGCGCGCCGACGCCGACGGTACCCACTGGAAGGGCCGGCAGCGCGTGTCGTTCCGCAACGCCTCCGACCGGCCCCTGCGCGAGGTGTACCTGCGGCTGTGGGGCAACGGCGTGGACGCCTGCGGCGCTCCCGGCAGCCCTTCCCCCGTCACCGTGTCCCGGGTACGCGGCGGCACGGCGGGGCGGCTCAGCGTGGACTGCACAGCGCTGCATATCACCTTGCCCGCACCTCTCGAGCGAGGCCGGCGCACGACTGTCTCCTTCGACGTGTCCCTCACCGTGCCCGGGCGCAACGACCGCTTCGGCCGCGAGGGTGCGTTCCGTTTCCTCGGCAATGCGCTGCCCGTGCTGGCCGTGCACGACGCGACGGGATGGCACCTGGATCCGTACGTGTCGACCGGCGAGAGCTTCTACACCCTGGCCGGTGACTTCCAGGTCACGCTCGACCACCCGTCGGCCCTCAAGGTCCCGGCGACCGGCCGCACCCGCACCAACCCCGGCACGCCGGGGCGCACTCTCACGCACAGCTTCGCGCACCGGGTACGGGACTTCGCGTGGGCGGCAGGCCCGTTCCGCACCGCGGACCAGACCACTCCCGGCGGCGTGCGGGTCAGATCGTACTGGGCACCCGACACGCCGGCCGAGGGCGTGCGGCTCGCACGCCAGGACGGCGCCGCCGCCGTCGACCGGTTCAGCACGGAGTACGGCCGCTACCCGTACGGCGAGCTCGACCTGGTGATGACCCCGCAGTTCGGCGGCGGCATGGAATACCCCGGCCTGGTCCTGCTCGGCACCACCGAGGAAGGCAACGCCGTCGTCCACGAACTGGCCCATCAGTGGTGGTACGGCATCGTCGGCAACGACCAATACCGTGCGCCCTGGCTGGACGAGAGCTTCGCCCAGTACGCCAACTTCCGCTTCTACGGCTTGGACACCCGTGGCTGCTGGAACCCGGACGAGTGGCCCGACCAGAACGCCGCGCTCACCAGCTCGATGGCCTACTGGTCGCAGCACCGCGGCACGTACCACCTCATCTACACCGCCGGCCCCTGCGCCCTGGCAGACCTGGAACGCACCCTCGGCAGCGCCACCATGGCACGACTCCTCAAGCGCTACGCCCACGACCACTGGTACGGCGTCTCCACCACCGCCGACTTCAAGAAGGCCGCCCAGTCCATGACCGACAAGGACCTGACGTCCTTCTGGAAGACGCACCGCATCCGGTGAACACCTTGACCCACCCGCGGCGAGGCCTCCTTGCCGCCGTGCCGGTACGCCCTCCACGCCGAGCGGAGGCGTTCAGACATCGGCGCTGGGGTGGGCGGGGCTCAGGTAGTGCACCGCGGTCCGCTCGGCGTGCGGGACGAGCAGGCCCTGCAGTTCGTCTGCCGCGACCTTGAGGATGTCGCCGTCCCGGGTGGCGTGGAGGGTTTCCAGGACGAAGGCGACGTGGGCGGAGTCCTCGGTGACGCGGGTGCGGTGGGCGTCGCGGTGGTTCCAGTGGCGGGTGAGGACGCCGGTGGTGTCGGCGTAGATGATCTCGCCGGGCTTGGCGTGTTCGACGGCGTCGGGTTCGCCGAGCGGGGTGAACTCCTCGCTTCCGTCGGCGTAGCGGATGTCGACGTCGCCGGTGACGTGGCCGAGGTCGAAGGCCCCGGCCGGCAGCCCGTGGCGGACGGAGACGGAGTTGTATGAGTCGACCGCCGGGTTGATACGTGGCAGCACGCCCTTCTTGGTCATGCGCCGGCCGAGGGCGTCGACACTGGGGCGGATGCGGCGGGGGTTGGTGCCGAAGGAGCGGTAGGCGATGTGCCACGCCTCGATACGAGGGTCGCTCTCGTCGGCGGGCTGCCATATGCCGAGGGCGAGTTGCTGCTCCAGGTCTTCGAGAGCGGTGGTGGTGTCGGACCAGGGTTCGTGGCCGCGCAGGCCGGTGGCGCTGACCAGGGCGACGAGGGTGTCCGGGAAGGCACCGGAGACGGCGGGGCTGATGCGGAAGGCGGTCATGTGCGAGGTCCTCCTCTCGTGCGTGTGCCGGCGGCCGGCTTCAGGGCTTCCAGGGGCCGATGCGGTCCAGGCGGCGCAGCTGCTGGCGTGCGGCTGGTACGTCCAGACCCTGGCCGCGCTCGGTGAGTCGGCCGGCGACGGCGGTGCGGTGCTCGACGGGTTTGTGGTCGTCGTACTTGAACTTGGCCCGCACCTCGGTGACCTCCAGGCGCAGTCCGCGGATGCCGGGGAGCATTCGCCCGTAGGGCGGCTGGTCGACGGCGATGGGGGCGTGGTCGCCGTGGGGCTGGAAGTGGGCCATCTGGCGGCGCAGCAGGTCGGCCTTGGCCTCGGGGGCGTCGACGACGTGGGCGCGGCAGGTGAACTGGACGGCCGCGTAGTAGCTGGTGGGCACGCCGTCGGTGGGCGGGATGCCGGGCTTGGCGCGCCAGGGTCCGGGGACGAAGGAGTAGTCGCCGATGACGGTGAAGGTGACGTGCGGGTCGTGCTCGATCGCCTTCCAGACCGGGTTGGGCCGGGCGAGGTGGATCAGCAGTCGGCCGTTGTCGGTGGCGAAGTGGGTGGGAACGACGATGGGCGCCTGGCCGGGCAGGCCGTTGACACTGAGCTGGCCGAAGTCGTGGCCGTCGGCGATCCAGGTCTGCCATTCGTCATCGTCCAGGCCGGCATCCCAGGGCTGGATGAACATGTGTCTCTCCTTGGTGGCGGTAGAACGGACGGGACGGTTCAGGTGAGGGCGAGGAGGCCGACCGCGACGGCGGCGGTGCCCAGGCCGACGAGCTGGCCACGGTGGACGCGTTCGGCGAGTACGCCGCGGGCGAGCAGCACCGTGCCGGCCGGATACAGGGCGGTGATCACGGCGACGACGGTGAGGTCCCCGCTGCGGGCGGCGAGCAGGAACAGCAGGTTCGCCAGCGAGTCCAGCACGCCCGCGGCCGCGGAGATCGCGTAGGCGGGCTTCTCCGGGCCCAGCCGGCGATGCATCACCGCGGCCGCGGCCAGGGTGACGGCCGAGGAGACCGCTCTGCCGATGATCAGAGGGGCCACACCGCTGTCGGAGGGCGCCTGGTGCAGGAAGACGAGCTGAAGGGCGATGGCGGCACCCGCGCCGAAGGCCAGCAGCAGCGCCGTCCGGGACGGACGCGACGAGCGCGCTCCGTGCCCGGCGCTCACCATGACCACCGCCACCAGCGCCAGCGGCAGACCCACAAGCCCGGCCACGCCCAGGCGCTCGCCCTGGAGCAGCCCGACCGCGACCGGAAGCGCGGCGGACACCAGCGCGGTGATGGGCGAGAGCACGTTCATCGGGCCGATCGCGAGGGTCTTGTACAGCAGGGCGAACGCGGCGGCGGACGCGACCCCGGAGGCTGCGCCCCACCCGACGCTTGCCCGGGTGAACGTGGCCCCCAGGACGGGCCACAGCAGCAGCTCGACGGCGAGACTGGCCGGCGCCGCGACCAGCACGGTGCGCAGCACATGCGCCTTACGGGCACCGAGGCCGCCGAGGAAGTCGGCGCATCCGTAGGCGAGAGAGCTGCCCAGGGCCAGCAGCAGAGCGAGCACGGCACTTCCCTAACTTTCACAATGGAACGACCCGACCGTACAATGAAACGACCGCCTGTTGTCAACCAAATGACCGGACGGTCCATTCCAGTGCTCCACTCGTCAGGACGGTGATCAAGTGCCCGAGGCAGAAGCAGCCCTGCGCACGCTCGCGCACAACGTCAGAGCCGCACGCACACGCGCGGGCCTGTCCCTGGACGAACTGGGCCGCCGCGCCAAGGTCAGCAAGGGTGCCCTGGTCGGGCTGGAGAAGGCCCAGGGCAACCCGAACTTCGCCACCCTGGTCCGCCTCGCCGACACCCTCGGTGTCTCGGTGTCCGCACTGATGGAAGGACCGGCCGAAGGCCGCGTCCGAGTGGTGTCCGTTGACGCCGTCATGCCTCTGTGGGCCGGGGAGCGGGGCAGCGAGGCCCGGCTCATGCTGACCACCTCGGGACCGGCTCCGGTCGAGGTCTGGCGCTGGAAACTGGAGCCCGGCGAGGAATACCCCAGCCACCCCCACCAGGCCGGTGTCGTGGAAACCGTCAGCGTCACGTCCGGCCGGATGACACTGATCGTCGACGGCGCCGAGCATCCTGTCGAAGCCGGACAGACCGCCGCCTTCGACGGTGACACCACCCACACCTACCGAGGCTCGGGCACCGGGACCTGCCACCTGATCATGACCGTTCACATCCCGCCCGGCCCCGGCTCCACAACCTGACCGGCACGCGCGCGACAGCTTGGCGGTGAGCGCACTCCGGTGCCGCCGGCAGGAGACCGTCCTCGGGGGCGACGAATGCCAAGCATGCGTTCCGGTCGGAGGTGGATCAACCCTTGGTGGCGAGTTCGAGGAGGTGCCGGGCTGTGCCGGCCGGATCGACGATCTGATGCAGGTGTGAGCCGGGCAGTTGTGCCACACGCCAACCGCGTTCCCGCGCCTCCTCGGCTATGTCGTCATATGGAGGGCCGAACAGCAAGTAGGAACAGGGATGGTCGTCCCAGCCGTCGGGGACCGGGATGTGCTGCTCGTAGTAGGACAGCGGCAGGGTGGGCTGCTCCTCGACGACTGCCCGCCGCACCTCCGGATCAGAGAACATGGGTGCGACGTCTGCCTCGTCCCACCAATCGGTCCAGCGCGGCAGCCTGCCGTTCACTGCCATCGGACGGAGGAACTCCAGCAACTCGGGTGTGGCGACGGGGGTCGGTCCGATGCGGGCCGGCAGCGCGGCATCGACGAAGATCGAGCTGGTCACCGGGTGGTCGAGGCCCGAGCGGATCGAGGGGAGAAACAAGCCCGCGTTGCTGTGTGCCACCAAGGTGACGGGGCTGCCGGCCGAGACTTGCCGGAGGTCATCGCGGACGGCGCTGATGACGCGGGGCCAGAAGGGCGGAGCGCCGGCGCCTGCGTGCAGCAGGGATGGCACCCGTACCTGGTATCCCACCGCTGTCAGGTGTTCGGCCACCGGACGCCAGGTCGAGGGACCTACAGAAGGACTGTGCACGAGAATGAAGATCGGCTGCATGTGACGATCCTGTCGGCCATGCCATGGGAGGCGCGACAGACTTGGCCGAGGGCAGAACGCTTCGCCCTGCGCCGCTTGTTGGTGGTTCCAGCGCTGTGGTGGCGGTCACGGGCCCACATGGACGTAAGGCGCCCAGTTCACGACCGCCTGCGGACGTTCCGCCCGCCGCGCGACGGCTGGGCGATGTCCTGCGAGCCGTGACACGCGCCTTTCACTTGGCCCCGGTTGTGGCTGCTCCTGCCGGAAACCTGCCGCACCGACGTGATTGCCGCGCGGGAGGCGATGAGCCGGCCCGGTCCCTCGGCGGCGAGCCTCGCTCCGGCGCCGTCACGCCTGCGCAGGGCAGAAAGCTCAGCGAGCGCTTCCGTAAAGGCGCCTGAGAAAATGGACGGAGTGACTATTCGCTCTTGAGGCTGCACGCGCCCGCGTCGGTCCCTTCAAGAGCCGAGCCATACAAAATCCTTTGCCGCCCCCTATCAGTTTCTGTATGGGAGCGGGAAGGGAAGTCCGGAGGAGGTCTCGCGGAGCGATGAGGAATTGACGTGACCTGCATCACATGCGGGCTGGATCTCGCCTTGTTCCACCCTCCCACCGCGACCTGAAGCGGCAGGTCAAAGGCACTCTTCGGGTTGCATTGCGGTTTCCTGGAGCAGCACTGGCCGGCGCGCAGACGGCATATCAGGGCTTCTGGCGCCTATTGCTCTGCGTCAAACGGTCATGCGAGTCTTCCCGGCAATTCGACGCCGCAGGCTGTTTCGGACCCGGATCGCTGCTCGACGAATGAGCGCTTCCGGCTACTGCAATCTCGCAACGTCCATATTGCGCACTGTCAATGGCAGTCCACAACCTCAACCAGTCCACTACACACCAAGGCGGATGATCATGTGCAACCTGTGCGGTCCTGAATCTCCTGCCGATGCCGGAAGCGGGGTCGCTCGGCGCTCCGTGCTGACCGCCCTCGGTATCTCCCCGGTGGTCCTCAGCCTCCCCGGCGCGACAGCGGCGGCGGCGGAAACCCGTACCGAGCCCTCGGGCCGGGGGCCCGGCAAGGGCTCGCCGAGCGCGTTCGAACTGGTGCTGCTGGGGACCAAGGCGGGCCCTCCGGTGGACCCGCTGCGGGCTGGGATCTCCACCGCGCTTGTCGTCGACGGCGCGACGTACGTGATCGACTGCGGGCGTTCGGCGGCCACCCAGTACGTGCGGTCCGGCCTCACGCTGGCGTCCCTGAGCGGTATTTTCATCACGCATCTCCACGCCGACCACGTCGCCGACTACTACAACTTCTTCCTGCTCGGGGGCAGCGTCCCCAACCAGGAGCACGACAACCTCACCCGCCCCGTCCCCGTCTACGGTCCCGGACCGGCCGGCGGGCTCCCGCCGAAGTTCGGTGGGGGACAGGCGCCGACGGTCAACCCGGACAGCCCGACGCCGGGCCTGAAGGCACTGACCGACGACTGCCACGCGGCGTTCGCCTACAGCACGAACGTCTTCCTGCGTGACATGGGCATCCAGGACATCCGGGCCCTCGCCGATGTGCACGAGATCGAGGTGTCAAGGGTCGGTGCCACCTACGAGAACACCGCGCCCGCGATGAAGCCGTTCGTCGTGATGGAGGACGACCGCGTCAAGGTCTCCGCGATCCTGGTGCCGCACGGACCGGTGTTCCCCTCCTTCGCCTTCCGCTTCGACACCGACCACGGCTCGGTCACGTTCTCCGGCGACACGACGTACAGCGACAACCTGATCGCCCTGGCCAAGGGCTCGGACGTGCTGGTACACGAGGCGATCAGCGTCGAGGGGCTCGACGCCCCGGCGGTCTTCGTCGACCACTTGCTGCAATCCCACGTCGAGGTCCAGAAGGTCGGTCCGATCGCACAGCGGGCCGAGGTCGACATGCTCGTGCTCTCGCACATCTCCGAGGTCGCCCGCAACCCGATCGACGTCCGGAAATGGAAGAAGTGGGCACAGCGGGGGTACAGCGGCAAGGTGATCGTCGGCGAGGACCTCCAGCGGATCAAGCTGGCCTGACCCGGCTTGCCGAGGTCGTCGGCCGGCCCACGACTCTCGACTCATCAGGCCCGGCCCGGTGCGACCGCTGATCGGGCGCACCGGGCCGGGCGACACAGGGGCTCAGACGATCGGGGTGGACACCGTGCCGATACCGTCGATGGTCACCTCGACCAGGTCCCCGGGCTTCAGGTACCTCTGCGGCGTGCGAGCCCTCCCCACTCCACCGGGGGTGCCGGTGAGAATCAGGTCTCCGGGGTGCAGGGGCACCATGGTCGACACGTACGCGACCAAGTGAGCCGGAGTGAACAACAGGTCCGCGATCCTGTGCTCCTGGACCGGGGTGCCGTTGAGAGTGGTGCGGAGAACGGCGGTTGCGGGATCGAACTCGTCGGGCGTGGTCAGGACCGGGCCGACCGGAGTGGAACGTGCCCAGATCTTGCCCTGCAGCCACTCCGTCGTGCGGTACTGCCATCCCCGCATGGAGATGTCGTTGGCCACCGTGAAGCCGGCGATGTACTGGCCCGCCTCTTCCTCACGCACCTTGTAGGCGGTCCGTCCTATGACGACGGCGAGCTCTCCCTCCCAGTCCATCTCCGGATCCTCCGCCACGGCCGGCACCGCGTCAGCGGGGCCGGTCAAGGTGTCGGCGAACTTCGCGAAGAGGGTGGGATGGGCCGGGAGTTCCCGGCCCATTTCCTGAATGTGGCTCGTGTAGTTGAGGCCGGCGCACAGCACCTTCGACGGACGCGGTACGACGGTCCGCACATCGACGTCGCCCCTGCGGTGCCGGCGCCCGGTGGCGTTCCGCGCGATCCGGTGCCAGTCCTCGTCCGCCAGCAGGGAACCGACGTCGGCATGACCGGGGAGTTCGGTGAACTCATCGCCGTCCAGGCGAGCTGCGCATGTCCCCTGGCGGGTGCGCACGGTTGCCAGTCTCACTTCATTCCTTTCCTGTCGCGCCGACGCCCTTGCCCGCGCCGGAACTCGCGCTCGGTCCGATGCCTCGGACGCCGACGGCCGCCGGCTCGGGAACCACCAGATCGAAGAACCCCCAGTGCGACCCGGCGGGCAGGGTGCCCGACAGCATCCGGCCGCACTTCTGCGTCACTATGTGCGAGGAGCCCCGGTGCTGGCTTCCGGCGTGGCTGTCGCGGAAGAACCGCTGCAACGTGCCGTTCCGCATGACCTGCGCGCCCGCGAAACGGTGTACGAGCTGACTGATCTCCAGCGCGGTCCGGGTGGCCAGGCTGCAGGCGAGCCGCGACATCGTCTCCTGCTCGTCGTTCAGCTGGGCTCCCGTCGCGAGCGTCGACTCGTTGTCGCGCCAGGTCTCACGCAGCAGGGCCATGGTGCCCCGGACATGCGAGAAGTGACGTGCGAACTCCGCGAAGAACTCGTCACTGGTGACGGGGGAGCCCTCGGCAGGGTCCTTGCGCCGGGTCAGGTCGCGCAGCTCATCGAGCATGCGCCGTCCGACACCCTGGGACCAGGCCGCCTGGTGCAGGCCGGCCAGCAGGGCAGGGCTCACCCGGCTCATGCGGCGGCCTCGTCGGGCGTTCTCCGGGCCGATGCCGAAGACGTACTTGTCCTCGACCCGCACCTCCTCGGCCCGGTAGTCGAGGCTCGCGGTCGCGCGCAGCCCCAGCATGTCCCAGTTGTCACTGATCCGCATGGCCGTCCGGGGAACAAGGCAGACCAGCCGCTCTCCCGTGCCTTCGACCGTCACCGCCAGATTGAGGTGGGTGGCCATCGACACCCCCGGGGCGAACTTCCAGACACCGCTCACCCGATAGCCGCCGTTTTCCCGTACGGCCCGGCCGGTGAACGCGGTCGACTGTCCCGCCACCAGCGGGTACGTGTCGTGGGCGAAGAGCTCGCCGACCGCCTCGTCACTCAAGTAGGTGGCCGCTGCCGCCGTTTCACTCGTCAGGGCGCGCACCAGCCATCCCAGCGAGGCGTCGGCGTGCGACAGCTTCTCGATCACGTGCAGGATCTGCAGGGGGGAAGCCTCCAGGCCGCCGAGTTCGGCCGGCACCATCAGCTTGAAGACTCCGCTGTCGCGAAGTGCGTCCTGGACCACCGGTGTCGGCCGCCGCAGACGCTCGCTGTCCTCGGCCTCGCTCTGCAGGAGAGGGTAGATGTCCGTCAACTCCGCGAGCAGTCTGCCCGTTTCCTCGTTCACCTGCGTATCGACCGTCATCGTCGGCCCCTCTCGGACTGTGCACCCTCACCGGCGCCGCGCTCGGCGTCCTCGGCCAGAGCGCCCCACTGGCCGCGGTAGAAGAGCAGGGGCCGGGTGTCGTCCTGCTGGCCGTAGGACAGCACACGCCCGAGCACGAGGACGTGATCGCCGCCGTCGTACCCCGCCCACGGCGTGCACTGGAAGTACGCCAGCGAGCCGTTGATCCGTGGCGCCACGTCGTCGCCGACCCATTCGATGCGGTGGGTGTCCTGTGGCTTGCCCGCGAACTGCAGCGCGGTGGCGAGTTGGTTGTCCCCGAGCACGTTGACCGCGAAGGGCCGCTCGAGCAGGTAGGTCAGTGCGCGCGAGGTCCGCTGCATGGAGACGAGCACCAGAGGTGGGTCCAGGGACACCGACGTGAAGGAGTTCACGGTGACCCCGTAGTAGCTGTCGCCGGACTGATAGGTGAGGACGACGACTCCGGTGGCGAAGTTTCCCAGCGTGTTGCGCAGCTGACGAGGATCGGCGAGCGCTGGTACCGCCGCGCTCGACGCGAGGGTCCTGGCGTCAGCGGCTTTCTCATAGATCTCCGAGTCCCACATGATCTCGGTCATCCCGAAGCCTCCTGGATGAATCGTGGGTCCCGTCCTGGGACAGGGCCGGGGTAGGGGTCCGGCAGCCACGTACCGTGGTCCGTGGCTGCCGGCTGCGGGGTCAATGGGCCTCTTCGAGAGCTTCCTCGCCCGCGACGAACGTGGTGCCCGTGCCTTCGGGCAGCCAGTTCCGCAGCACCGGGTAGACGGCGAGCGCCAGCACGAAGGACACCAGGAAACCGAGGGCGAAGACGTCGGTGGCCATCAGGACCATGCCGACCGCGGCGGACAGGACCAGCGTGACGACTCCGGCCCAGTTCCACTTCTCGACCCGGTGGGTGGCGCTGTCGAACCGCGCCCGGCGCACCAGGTAGTAGTCCGCGATCATCACGCCGCACATGCCGAGCGTCATGGCGCCCAGGTACGCCAGGTACTGGGTGAACTTCTCCAGGATTCCGGCAGCGATCATCACCAGGGCGATGATGTTGCCGACGACCACCATCGCCGCCCGGCCCGGCTTTCTGCCGGTGAGGGAGTCGATCAGGTTGACCAGCGAGAGCGAGCCGGAGTAGGCGTTGATCGCCTGGGCCTTGGCCTGGGCCGCGTAGATGGTGACGAAGCCCATCCAGCCCGCGAAGATGACGAAGAAGGCACCTGTGTTCTGCATGACGTACGTGTTGCCGGCGACAGCGGCCGCCTCCGGGCTCATGCCCTTGTCGTGGGCCAGCAGGTAGCCGATGACCTGGGGCATGCCGCCGATCACGACGAGGGAGCCCAGAACGGTCATGACGATGTTCTGGGTGACCGGGCCGGCCACGGCCAGGACCGTCACGTCGCGCCGCGTGCGGCAGTAACGGGCGAAGTCCGTCGTGACCAGAGCGATGGTTCCCGCCGTGGCGCCCATGACCGAGACCGCGGACTCGAATCGCGGCCACAGGCCTCCGGGGACGACTCCCGCGTAGGCGAACACGTCCATGGGGTCGGCGCCCTGGATCACATAGATGTCCACGATCATGTAGATCGTGACGAGCAGTGTGACGGCGATCAGGACGCCGGTGGCTCGCAGGGCGAGTTTGATGCCGAAGACGGCGAGCCCGATCCACAGCAGCGTCATGCCGCCGTAGATCAGGATGCGCCATCCCCACGAATCGGGCAGGCCGAACATCAACAGCGTGCCCTGGTACAGGAGGGCGGCCTCGACGGCGAGGAAGCCGAGAATCATGAACGCGAAGACGATGGAGCCGATCGCCGAGCCGTTGAAGCCGAATCCGAAGAACCGGGAGGTGATGGTGCTCGACATACCGGTTTCGAAGGCCATCCGCCCCAGGGCCTTGCCGAGGCCCACCGCGAAGGCCGCGACGAGGACACCGACGATCAGGCCCACCGTGAAGCCGGCGAGCACGACGGTGAAGCCGGCGATGGCGAAGACGACGAGGGCGGTGGCGACGCTGACCGGGCTGAGGGCGAGTTGGTAGCCGCTCCTGCGCTCTGCCAACGGCACGCTGACCAGGGCATGGTCTTCCGCCGCAGCCGCCAGTGACGAATCAGCCGGTCTGGGATTCCTGGTGTATGAAGACACGGTGGTTCCTGTCCTTGTGAGAAATGCGGCGCCCGCGGCGGAATTTCCATGGCCGGACCCGCCCGATGTGGCCGCGAGGGATCAGTCCGCGCTGCAACCCGCTACGGCAACGGCCTCGATTTCGAGGAGGATCTCCGGCTTGGCGAGGGCGGAGACCTCGACCAGCGTGCAGGCGGGGAAGTCGCCGGAGAAGAACTCCTGACGGGCCTTCCACACATCGGCGTTGTCACCGATGTCCGTGACGTAGATGGTCATTTTGACGATGTCGTCCATGACCGCGCCCGCCGCCTCGACCAGGTCCTTGATCTTCTGGAAGACGACCTTGGCCTGTTCGTAGGAGGTCTCGCCGAGGACGGTCTCCCGGTCCTGCCCGCGGGCGGTCATTCCGGAGACCATGATGAGGTCGTCGATCCTCAGGCAGTTCGACCACATCTTGTCCGCCGGCTCCCGCACGGCGGCGGAGTAGATACGCTGCTTCTTCATCGCTGTTGTCCTCAGAGGTCGATGCGGTTGTCCCACGCGGACGTACCGCCCCAGTTCACGCACACGGACTGGCGGCGCATGAATCCCTTCCAGGCGTCCGAACCGGCTGTACGACCACCGCCGGTCTCCTTTTCGCCACCGAAGGCGGAACCGACGTCGGCACCCGTCGTGCCCATGTTGACGCGCACGATTCCGCAGTCACTGCCCCGAGCCGACAGGAACGTTTCGATGTTGGTCAGGTTCGTGCTGTGCATGCCCGAGGCGAGACCTTGGGCGACGCCGTTGTGGATCTCGATGGCCTCCTCGAGATCGTCGTAGGTCAGCACGGAGACGATGGGCACGAAGGTCTCCGACTGGGCGATCTCGAAGTGCGGTTCGACACCTGTGACGATGGCCGGCTCGACGTACAGACCGGGGCGGTCGATCACGTTGCCGCCGTACGCCACGGTGGCGCCCTCACGTTCGGCACAGGCGAGGACCTTCTTGTAGTCCTCCACCGCACGCTGGTCGATCAGCGGGCCGACCACGGTGTCCGGGTCGCGCGGGTCACCGATGGTGATCTGGTCGAAGGCCTTCTTCAGCAGCTCGACCAACTCGTCCGCGATGCTCGCGTGGGCGATGACACGGCGCGTGCTCGTGCAGCGCTGGCCGGTCGTGCCGACCACGCCGAACGTCAGCGCCCTGGCGGCGAGTTCCAGGTCGGCGGTCTCGTCGACGATGCAGCCGTTGTTGCCCGAGCACTCCAGCTGGTACCGGCGTCCCAGCGTCGAGCCGACGATCTCGGCGACCTTGCGCCCCACCGTCGTGGAACCGGTGAACGAGATCATGGCGACACGGGTGTCGGAGACCAACTTCTCGGCGACGGCGTTGTCGTCGGGGATGAACAGGGAGAACACACCCTCGCAACCCATCTCCGCCGCCGCCTTGTTGACCAGCTTCTGCACGGCGATGGCGGTCAACGGCACCTTGGGGCTCGGCTTCCAGATCACCGTGTTGCCGGCGATCGCGGAAAGGAACCCGTTCTGCGCCCAGACAGCGGCCGGGAAGTTGTACGCGCTGATCAGCCCGACGACGCCCAGCGGCAGCCACTGGTCGTACATGCGGTGCTCGGCACGCTGGGACTGCTGGGTGAAGCCGTACATCATCCGCGCCTGGCCGGCGGCCAGCGTCGACATGTCGATCGCCTCGCGGAGCTCGCCCTTGGCCTCCATTGTCGACTTGCCGGTGTCCAGCGAGACGACAGCGGCCAGACTTTCCAGATTCTCCTCGATCAACTGGCCGATCCGGCGCACGAATTCACCACGCCGCGGCGGCGGTACCATCCGCCACTTCTTCTGTGTCTCGACGGCGGCGGCCACGAGCGTCTCGTAGTCCTGTGCGTCCGAGGCCGCGATCCGGCCCACGACCTCGCCGTCTGCGGGACACTGCGCCTCGATGACCGGGCGGCACTCGACGGCTCCCCAGCCGAGCGAGTCCGCGTAGGTGCCGGAATGCACCTGGTCCAGGCCGAATTCAGCCAGCACCTTGCCGGCGTCGAACAGAGTCTTGGTGGTTTCGCTCATCATCGCTTTCCATCAACGTCGCGAGTTCGGCAGGAATACGTCGGACGGGTCTGCGCCTCACCCCTTGGCAAGGAAGTCGCCGATCGTTTCGTCCGTGTGGTATTCGGGCTTCTCGTAGTAGTGCGGGCCGTCGTAGATCTCGATCAGCACGCTGCGCTCGTGCGCCAGAGTCGGACCGTGCGGATGGTCCTTCGGGTTCATGTAGAACGACCCGGGACGCAGCCGGAGACCGGAGTCGGTGTACTCGTAGTCGCCCTCGAGGCAGTACATGAACTGGTTCGAGGCGTGCGTGTGCTTGGTCGGGATGGTGCCGCCCCGCTGGTACTCGAGGAGGGCGATGCTGGCGCCGGTGTCGGGGTTCTTGTAGAGGAAGTACTGACGGAACCCGTAGTCGGGATAGTCGATCCAGTCCTCGTCCTTGAGGTCGGCGGCATGGATCAGGACCTCGAGCGACTTCATGGTCGCGGGGTTGATGTCCACTGTTCACTCCAATCCGGGGCGGCCTGCTGCCACCCACGTCTCGTATTCCTGGCGGCTCTCGGGTGTGGCGGGAAACAGTCCGAAGAGGGACCGGCCCCGCTCGAGTTCACGAGCCGCGAACTCCTCGTACGCGGTGGCGTCGGCGGCTTCCGCGGCGACCTCCGGGGCCAGTTCACGGGGAATGACCACGACGCCGTCGCCGTCACCGAGCAGCACATCGCCGGGGTAGACCGCCACTCCACCGCACCCGACGGGTTCGTCGAGCGCGACCGGATGCAGGGCGATGGGGGTCGCTCGGGGCGCGTTGTCCCGCTGGTAGCACGGCAGACCCGTCTCCCTGATGGCCTCCGAGTCCCGGTAGCCGCCGTCGGTGACCACGCCGGACACACCGCGGTGCTTCAGCCGCGCCGCCATCATGTCGCCCATGGACGCGGCAGCCGTGCAGCCGAACGCGTCGATCACGAGCACCGCGCCGGGCGGGCACTCCTCGATCGCCCGCCGGTGCAGGTTGTCGCTGCTCGAGTAGGTGGCGAGGGTGTCGAGATCCTCGCGTGCGGGGATGAACCGCAGGGTGTAGGCCGGGCCCACCAGCGGCTGCTGGCCGGCCGCCAGCGGCCGCACCGCGGCCATGATCACGTTCCTCAGGCCGCGCCGGAGCAGCATGTTGGCCACGGTGGCCGAGCCCGCCCGCGTCAGCTGCGCCCGGATCGGTTCGGGCAGTGGTCCGGCGAGGTCCGCGCTCGCTGCGGCGGTCACTGGAAGAACTCCAGGGGCGGGCGGTTCCCCCACTGGGTGGTGTCGCCGGCGGTGCCGTTGAACTTGGTCGGCCGGTGGTCGTGGTCGACGATGTCGCCGTCGGTGTAGTGCTCGATACGGAAGCCGAAGGGGTCCTTCCAGTAGTCGAAGATCTGGCTGCCGAGCAGGTGACGGCCGACTCCGACGTCGAGGGAGTATCCCCGCTGCACGAGGTAGTCGTGCGACGACATGACGGCGTCCATGTCGGTGACCTCGAACGCGCTGTGGTGGATTCCCGCCCAGTCCGACTGCAGGACGAGCATGAAGTGGTGGTCCACGAGCTGCTCGCCCAGGTCCAGCCGGACGAAGGTGCCGACGACAGGCCCCTCCTCGCCCGGGGGGACGAAGTAGTCGGAGGGGAGGAAGTTGAAGCGTTCGTTGAGCCAGGCCATGGTCTCGTCGTGGTTCTTCACATGAAGCACGAAGTGACCCAGGCGGGCGATGGTGCACGGCGCGACGGGCTGGCGGACGGCGGCGTTCACCCGGTTCTTGTCGCGGATGTTGTTCATCGCGAAGGGTTCCCGGTCCGGGATCGGCTCGGCCTTGCGCCGGCCCCAGATCGCCCGGATCTCGAAGCCGTCGGGCGTGGTCATCGCGACCTCGTGGCCGCCGCCGGGCTCCGTCGACTCACGGACCGGGGAGGACCCCGATCTCGTGGCGAGCTCGACGAGGTCGTCGTAGGTGGCGACCTCGATCGATGCGCCGACGAAGCGCTGTTTGTCGGCCTTGCGGGTCACATGGATGTGATGCTGGGTGCCCGTTCCCCGCATGTACAGGGTCCGGTCGTCGCTGCCCTCGGCCGGCACCATGCCGAACGCGGTCAGGAACTTCTCCATCACCTCGAGATCCGGTGCCTCGTAGGTGACTTGGGCAGCATCAATAGCCGTAGCCACGGGTCCTCCTGGGGTGGGTGGGAGCACGGCGACGAGTACGCTCCGGCGCCGCCGAATGACCGGGGCTCCCTCTCGGCAGGGAGCCGCGCGGGGTCGTCAGCCCTTGAGAATGCTGACGTCGTCGGGATTGCGCAGGTCCGGAACCGTCCAGCCGTTCAGGTCGTACTCGTCCATGGCGCTCTGCGCGAATTCCTTGCAGTAGTCGAGCAGACCGCTGCCCCGTGCGCCGAACAGGTTGGTCTGACGCGTCACGTCGTTGCTGCCGATGTAGTTGATCTCGTACAGCTCGTGACGGGCTCCGAACTCCGTGCCGATGGAGTCCCAGAGCATCTTCATGACCTTGACGCGCTCCTCGGCGTCGATGCCCCCCGTACCGCGCAGGTAGGTGTCCAGATAGCCCCGGATCTCCGCGGTCTTGAAGTCGTTGGCGTGGGAGTTGAGGTAGATCAGTCCACTGGCCACGACCTGCTCGATGATGTTCTTGATCTTCGGCATGGCCAGCTGGTTCATCACGCGGTAGGCGCCGGCGAACTGCGGGTCGGGCTGGATCATGCCGCCCTTCCACGGCACCGCGCTCTTCGCCATCGCGTCCGACAGCGCCCAGAAGGTGTTGCGCCAGGCGATGACCTCGCCGAGCTGGGACATGACCCCGTGGAACGAACCGGCCCCGGTGACATCGAGGGCGCGGGACAGCATGCCGACGAGGAAGTCCATCTTGACGGCGAACCGGGTGCACCCGTGCAGGGAGGCGCGCTCCAGGTAGCCCGAGTGGATGTTGTACTTGTTCGCCTGTTCCAGGTCGTCGTAGATGAACGCGTTCTCCCAGGGGACGAACACGTTGTCGAGGACCAGGATCGCGTCGTTCTCGTCCAGTCGGCTCGACAGCGGGTAGTCGAACGGGCTGCCCAGCACCGAGGCGCGGTACTCGTTCGAGGTGCGGCAGAGCAGCTTGACGCCGGGAGCGTTGGTGGGCGTGATGAACACCGGGGAGAAGGCCGGGTCCTGCACGGCGACCTGGCCCACGTGACCGACGAAGGTGTGGTGCGTCAGGGCGGACCCGGTGGCCACCACCTTGGCGCCGGTGACGTAGAAACCGGCGTCGGTCTCCTTGGTGACCCGGATGAACACGTCCTTGCCCGCGTCCGGACCGAGGCCGCGGTCGACCGGCGGGTTCATGATGGCGTGGTTGATGTACCAGGTCTTCTCCTGGGCCTTGCGGTACCAGGTGCGCGCGTTGTCCTCGAACCCCCGGTAGAACTCGGCGTTGGCGCCGAGAGTGCCGAGGAAACACCCCTTGTAGTCGGGCGAGCGGCCCATCCAGCCCCAGGTGATCCGCTGCCACTCGGCGATGGCGTCACGGGAGGCCACCTGCTCCTCGACGCTCTTGGGCGCCTGGTAGAAGCGGTGGGTGAAACCTCCCCACTCCGTGGGCGCGGTGAGGATGTCCTTGCGCGCGGGGTCGTGCAGGGCGTCGTACATGCGAGCGATCATGCGAGCGGAGTTGCGGAAGGCGGGGTGTTCGGCGACATTCTCCACCCGCTCCCCGTAGATCCAGACCTCGCGGCCGTCGTTGAGGCTTTCGAGATATTCATCTCCGGTAAAGGGGATATGCTCACGGCCGGCAGGGCTCTGTGCCGACTGATTCGTGTTTCCCGCCGTCATTGACCGGCCCTTTCTTGTCGTTCACGGAACCGGGCCGAGCCAGCGGTTCGTGCAGCCAGGGCGCGGGCAGCAATCGCAAGCGGTGTTTTCTCTCATCGATAGGGCCCGCGCCGTCGAATTGCCCGGAAGACTGACACGGCCGCACGGCACGGGCAATAGAAAGCGGAAGGGCCCCACGACGCTCGAGTACGTCGGCCACCGGCCTCCAGGCCGATCGGCGCTCGAGCCGGAAACTGCCTCTGAGCAGGCATTTCAAGCGTTGGCGCGGGTACCGCCGCAGGTCGGATGCCGGCTCGAATGTGGCGCACGTCACATGGATTCGGTGGTCGATCGCGGGGATGTGCTCTTGATTTCACCCTCCCTTTCCATATAGGGCGCAGCAGGGGGGTGCATAGTTCCGCGTATGGCTGCTCTCACCGTCCGAGCGCGCGGCGGTGCTCGGCAACGGTCCGAGTGGCCTGCAGCCAGCGACCCATGAGCGGGGTGATATCTCCTCCGCGCTTCCACAGCAGGGTCGCCTGCATGGACCGGAGCCATTCCGGGGGGTCGAGAAGCGCCACCGAATCACTCGATCCGGCGATGCGCTCGGTCACGAGCGCGACACCCAGTCCGGCGGCAACGAAGGCAACTGCCGTCTGCGGCGTGGAAACCTCGATGACCTCGAAGGAGTCGTCGCCCGACAAGGCTTTCTCCGCGGCGTCCGGCATACCCCAGAACGCGGAAAGCCGGGACGGCAGGATCCACCGGCCCCAGCCCTTGCCGTCAGGACGGGATTCCATGGCGCGATACCGTGGCACAGCGAGCTTGACATTGATGTCGATAATGGGGCACCAGTCACAGCCCTCGGCGACGAATCTGGCGAATTGCGTGGACCCGAACGGGACGCAGCCCATGTCCAGATCGCCGGACAGAACACCCTGAACAATAAGGTCGGGAGTGACATCGGCCAGCGTGACGCGTGCCTTGGGGGCCTGGTCGAGGAACTCCGCCAGTACGTCCGCGATGATTTCGTTGATGACCATGGGTTCCACACCGATGTGCAGATCGCCGATTGCGCCCCCTCCCATCAATTTCAGCGTCTCCACGACTCGGTTCCGGTCCGCTATCAGACGTTCGCCCCTGGAGAGGAGGTGGAGGCCCGCCTGGGTGGGGTGCACGCCTTTCGCGGTTCGCTCGAGGAGACTCACTCCGAGCTCCCGCTCCAGCTTCGCGATGGCGTGACTCAGCGGCGGCTGCGTCATGCGCAGATTCTTGGCGGCCTGTGAAACCGAGCCGGCCTCGACGACGGCTCCGAAGTACTCGAGTTGGCGAAAATCCATGCCCTCTGGATGTCACGACTTCTGCGGAATGTCAACAGATGAGCAACCTGCTTGGGGAAGGCTGTGATCGGATGAAGTCGTGCGTGCGGCGCTCTTACGATCAGGTCGCGTCTGGCCCGCTACGGCGTGCCGCCGGCCGAAACGACCCGGTCCGGTCCGAGCCCGCCGCCGGTATTGAACAGCCGTCCATCCCATTCACCGCCGAACGAATTCCGGTGCCGGGCAGAAGGAGTAACGAGCACGGCTCAGTGCCGCCGAGCCTCAGTTGGTGGGTCACCTCGGGTGTCGCAGCGGCACGGATCCGCGCTCACGGGTCGGGGCAGTTCTCGTCCGTCCCCTCGGCGAGCCATCCGCTGTCGTCGGACACGGTCACCGTCACCGCACGGCCGGACGGATGCCCGATGCGGTGCGCGGCGGCGGCCGTAACCGGCCCCGCCGTGCCATGAGCGCCACGGTGCCGCTGCTGCCCGCCTGGCTTCTCGGGCGTCCGGCCGACGCAGGCCCCGAGGTGGTATCCGTCTACGTGGCCGTCGGTGAAGTCAGGAGCGGGGGCGTCCCCGGGAGACGCCCCCGCTGCGATGGTGCGGTTCCCCGGCGGCGGCACGGACCCGCGCGCGGGACCGGGATGGGTCGTGAGAGGTGCGGCCTCGTCAGGCCGAGCGGGTGGTCTCCTCGTGGAGCACGGCGTGGGCGAAGGGAAGGCCGGCGGTGTAGCGGGCGAGTTCGTCGGCGGCGGCTGCCGCCATGCGGTGGAGTTCGCCGCCGAGGGAGCCGGCGACGTGCGGGGTGAGGAGGACGTTGGGCAGGTCGTACAACGGGGAGTCGACGGGCAGAACTTCGGGGACCGTGACGTCGAGAACCGCGTTGAGGCGGCCGGTGAGGAGTTCGTCGACCAGGGCGTCCTGGTCGACGAGGGAGCCACGGGAGGTGTTCACCAAGGTCGCGTCGTCGCGGAACAGGGCGAGCCGGCGGCGGTCGATGAGGTGCCGGGTGGCGGGGAGTTCGGGGGCGTGGACGGTGACCACGTCGCTGGCCGCGCACAGCTCGTCCAGCTCCACCGAGCGGGCGCCGAGGAGTTGGGCCTCCGGCGCGTCCACGTAGGGATCGTGCAGGAGCAGGTCGAGGTCGTGCGGGCGCAGGAGTTCCAGGACGCGGCGGCCGATGCGGGAGGCGCCGACGACGCCGACCGTACGCCGGTAGTTCCCGACGTGGGGGTAGGCGGCCAGCCAGTCGTGCTCGACGCCGCGCCGGGCGCGGTAGTCGTCCCGACTGCGCAGCAGCTGCTTGTTGGCGAGGAGGATCACCGCCACGGTGTACTCGGCGACGGGCAGGGCGTTGGCCCAGGCCGCCGAGGTGACCTGGATCCCGCGCCGCCAGCAGGCCTCGGTGATGTGATGCTTGACCGATCCGGCGGCGTGGATGACGGCTCGCAGCGCGGGCGCCCGGGCGAGGACGTCCTCGTCCAGCGGGGGGCAGCCCCAGCTGCTGACGATGACCTCGGTCTCGCGCAGGGCAGCGGCGGCCCGCGGGTCGCCGAAGTCGTCGACGACGAGGGCCGGGTCGAGGTCGGCGAGCGCGGTGAGCCGGTCCAGGGTGGCGCGGTCGATCAGCCGGCCGGCGAGATCGGCGTGCATGGCCAGCAGGGCGCGTGGACGCCGCCGTCCGGAGGCGGCCGGGTTCGGCGGCGCGGCTGGTGCGGTCGGGGGGTTGGACACTCGGTTCTCCGGTACGGGTGTGGCAGGGGCGGACGTCACTTGACGCTTCCCGCGGTCAGGCCGGCCTTCCAGTGGCGCTGCAGGGCGACGAAGGCGATCACCAGCGGGACGATGCCGAGCAGGGAGCCGGTGACGACCAGCGGGTAGTACTCGGGGAAGGCGTGGGTCTGGGTGTTCCAGCTGTACAGGCCGAGGCTGAGGGGGAACAGCCGGTTGTCGGAGAGCATCACCAGGGGCAGGAAGAAGTTGTTCCAGATGGCGGTGAACTGGAACAGGAAGACGGTGACGAGTCCGGGCATCACCATCCGCAGCCCCACCGACCAGAAGGTCCGCAGCTCGCCGGCGCCGTCCATGCGGGCGGCCTCCAGCACCTCGCCCGGTACGTATCCGGCGCAGAAGACGCGCGCCAGGTAGACGCCGAAGGGGTTGACGAGGCTGGGGACGAACACGGCCCAGAAGGTGTTGACGACGCCCAGCTTGGAGGCCAGCAGGTACATCGGCAGCGCGAGCGCGGTGGTGGGCACCAGCACGCCGAGCAGGACGAGCCCGAACAGCTTCTCCTTGCCGGGGAAGCTGTAGACGTGGAAGGCGTACCCCGCGCAGACGCACACGAGCGCGCACAGCAGGGCGCCGATCCCGGCGTACAGCAGGGAGTTGACGTACCAGCGGAAGTAGATGCCGTCCCCGGCCGTGGCCAGGGCGTGGAGATTGGCGCCGAGGTGCCAGGTGGACGGGGTGAGGGTACGGCCGCCGAGCAGGTCGCCGGTGTTCTTGGCGGCGGCGGTGAGCAGCCAGGCGAGCGGCAGCAGGGTGTAGGCGGTGGCCAGTACCAGGGCGCCGTTGACGGCGGCCCTGGACAGTGACCAGGGACGGCCCTTCACGCGTGCGGCGCCGGGCTGTGCGGTGGCGGTGGTCATGCGGCGGCCTCCGTGGCGGGCTGGGGCCGGTCCTCGCCCCGGGCGCGGGTGGCCCGGGTGACGACGAAGGAGAGCGCGGCGGCGGCCAGCGCCAGCAGGACCGAGGAGGCGGCGGCCAGGCCGTAGTCGTGCCGCTCGAAGGCCGCGGTGTAGGCGTACATGTTGGGGGACCAGGTGGAGACGACGCTGGGGGTGGTGCCGTGCAGGATCATCGGCTCGGTGAACAACTGGAGGGAGCCGATGACGGTGAACAGGCCGACGACCGCGAGCGAGGAGCGGATCAGCGGGATCTTGACGCTGAGCGCCGTGCGCAGCGGCCCGGCACCGTCGACCACGGCGGCCTCCAGGACCTCGCGCGGGATGGCCTGCAACGCGGCGAAGAAGATCACCATGTTGTAGCCGGTCCACTCCCACACCGCCATGTTGACGACGGCCGGCAGCGGGTGGCCCAGCAGGTCGGCGTGGGCGCCGAGCGAGTTCAGGGCGCCGATCACCGGGCTGATGCCGGGCGTGTAGAGGTAGATCCAGACCAGGGTGGCGATGGTGCCCGGCACCGCGTGCGGCAAAAACAGGGCGAGCTGGAAGAACCGGCGGGCCTTGACCAGGGCGGAGTCCAGCAGCAGGGCCAGCACCAGCGCCAGGATCATCATCAGCGGGATGTAGAGCAGGCAGTACTGCGCCAGGTTGAGGAAGCCGCCGCGGAAGGCCGCGTCGCCCAGCGCCCGGCTGTAGTTCCCGAGGCCCGTGAAGACGGTCTCGCTGCCGCCGAAGCCGAGGCCGGAGTGGTGCTCGGCGTAGAGACTGAGGTAGACGGCGTAGCCGACCGGCACCAGCGTGGCGCCGGTGAAGAGCACGAAGAACGGCGCGAGCAGCACGGCGGGCGCCCCGTACCGCCGCCGCCGGATGGCAGCGGTACGCGAGGGCGCGGCGGCGGCCGTGCGGGTGGCCGTGGGAGCGGTTGGGGTCACGGCGCGGAGACCTTCAGACCGCGGTTCTTCAGCTCGGCGACGGTGTCCTTCTGCGCGGCCGCGAGGGCCTGGGCGATGGTGCCGGATCCGGAGGAGAGCTTGCCGAAGGAGTCCTTCAGGGAGTTGTTGGTGACGCCCATCGCCGGACCCCAGGTCCACTTCTGCTCGATGGACCCGGCGGCGCTCTTGTAGACACCGTAGATGTCCTGCCCGCCGTAGAAGTCGGCCTTGAACGCCTTCGCGGCCACCGGCACCAGCGCGGGGTCGGCCGGGAAGGCGGAGGAGTCACCGGAGGAGATCCGGGCCTGGATGCCCTGGGCGGTGGTGGTGGCCCAGGTGGCGAACTCGACGGCGGCCTCCGCCTTCTCGCTGTCCTTGGAGACGGCGAAGGTGGTGCCGCCGAGCATGCCGCTCGCGAGGGTGCCGTTCCAGGACGGCAGCGGGGCGACGGCCCACTTTCCGGCCTGGTCCTTCGGAAGGGTGCCCTTCAGCACACCCCCGCCCCAGGACGCCCCCAGGTAGCCGGCCGTCTGGCCCTTCTGCAGCGAGGCGGTCCACTGCTGGCTGAACGAGGGCTCGACCCGGACCAGGTCGTCGTTGATCATCTTCTGCCAGTAGTCGGCGACCTTCTTCGTCTCGGGCGCCTCCAGGCTCACCTGCCAGGTGTCCCCGGCGGTGCCGAACCACTGGGCGCCCGCCTGCCAGGCCATCGCCTCGAAGGTGGTCGGGTCGTCGGGGAAGAACGTGGCGATACGGCTGCCGGGCTCCGCCTTCTTCAGCTTCTCGGCGGCCGTGCGGAACTCGTCCCAGGTCGTGGGCACTTTGACGCCCGCCTTGTCGAACAGGTCCTTGCGGTAGTAGAAGGCCTGCGGGGCGGCGTCCAGAGGCAGCGCGTACGTGGCACCACCGAGAGTGGTCAGCTGCACCGCCTGCGGCAGGTACTTCGCCTTCAGGTCGGCGCCGACGTACTTGCCGATGTCCTGGACGGCCCCCTGGCTGACGAAGTCCGGCAGTTGCGGGTACTCGACGTTGAACACGTCGGGGGCGTTGTGGGCCTTGACCGCGTTGGAGAGCTTCGCATAGCCGCCGGCCGAACCGGAGGGGATCTCCTCGTAGCTGACGTGCACGTCCTTGTGGGAGGCGTTGAAAGCGTCCACCACCTGCTGGGTGCCCTTCGCCCAGCCCCAGAACGTGATGTCGACGGGCTTGCCCGCGCCGGACGTCGGGCTGTCGTCGTCGCTGCCGCAGGCGGCGAGGAGGGTGGCGGACAGAGCGGCGGCGGTGAGCGCGGCGGCGGCGCGGAGGGCTGTGCGACTGCGGGTGGGGGCAGCGGACATGGCTCGGCTCCTGGGGGAACGGGACGGGTGGAGTGTGCCCGGTGCGGAGCCGGCGACGGCGAGGCCGGCCGGGCTCCGGGGCCGTCGGGCCCGGGTACCGCACATCTTGGGAACGCTTCAGATCGAAGTCAATACCTTTCGATCGAACGATCTCATATGATCAGGAGGGAAGGGGGTGTGCATCTAGGATGTTCTGCGGATTTGTAGCGCTGGCGAGATGTGGACGTCTCTTGTTCAGATCATTCGATCGATCGCATTGACGATCGATCGGGCGACTTCTAGATTCGGCACCCCGAGCAAGGAGCCCCGCCATGCCGCGCACGTCCCTCCCACCCGAGGACCGCTCGCTCAGCCCGTACACGGGCTGGACCCGCGCCCACTGGGAGGCCGCGGCGGACAGGCTGCTCACCGCGGCGCTGCGGCACGCCGGGCCCGGCCACGCCCTGATCGCGCTGCCCGGCCCGCGCCCGAGCTGGTCCGGCCCGCGGTCGGACGCGCTGGAGGGCTACGCCCGCACCTTCCTGCTGGCCGCCCTGCGCGTCGCGGGCGCCGACGGGAAGGACCCGCTGCGACTGCTCGACCGGTACGCCGAGGGGCTGGCCGCGGGAACGTGGCGCCCCACCGGGGAAAGGGAGTTGACCGGTCGCGACCCGGCCGCCTGGCCGGTGGTCACCGACCGGGGACAGGCCATGGTGGAGGCGGCCTCCGTCGCGCTCGCCCTCCGTCTCACCCGGCCCTGGCTGTGGGACCGCCTCCCCGCGCGGACCCGCACCCGCGCCGCCGACTGGCTTGCTGGCGCACTGCGCCACACCCCCGTCGACAACAACTGGTGGCTCTTCCAGGTCACCGTCGGAGGCTTCCTCGCCGAGACCGGCCACCACACCGAGGCCGCCGAACGCGCCGTCGCCCAGGGCCTGTCCAGGATCGAGCAGTGGTACCTGGGCGACGGCTGGTACACCGACGGACGGCCGCGCGCCGTCGACCACTACAACGGGTGGGCCTTCCACCTCTACCCCGTCCTGCACGCCCACCTGGCGGACGACAGACGGCTGCTCGACCGCTACGGCACTCGGCTCGCCGCCCACCTCGGGCAGTACGCGCACACCTTCGGCGGCGACGGCGCCCCGCTGCACCAGGGCCGTTCGCTCATCTACCGGTTCGCCTCCGCCGCCGCACCGTGGGCCGGCGCCCTGACCGGCCACACCCCGCTGAGTCCGGGCACCACACGACGGCTGGCCTCCGGCACCCTGCGCCACTTCCTCGACCACGGCGCCTTGGACGACGACGGCCTGCTCACGCTCGGCTGGTTCGGTTCCTGCCCCGCGCTGGTGCAGCCGTACTCGGGCCCCGCCTCGCCGTACTGGGCGAGCAAGGGCTTCCTCGGCCTGCTGCTGCCGCCCGGCCACCCCGTGTGGACGGCCGTGGAGGAACCCGCACCGGCCGAGCGCGACGACGCCGTGGTCCCGGTGCGCGGAGCGGGCTGGCTGATCCAGTCCACGGCCGCCGACGGACTCGTACGCGTGCACAACCACGGCAGCGACAACCAGCCGGCCGACGAGGTCCTGCCGGACGACCCGCTGTACGCGCGCCTGGCCTACTCCACCGCCACCGGACCGGCCTTCGAGGGCACCGCCGACAACCACTTCGCGCTGCTGGACGGCGGCGGGGCGACCGAGCGCGGCCCGATCGTCCCGCTCGGCACGGGACCCGGCTGGGCGGCCTCCGCCCACCGGCCCCGCATCGGAGGGGCCGAAGTGCCGGGCGTCGGCGTCACCTCCCTGGTGCTCGCCGCCGGAGCCGAGGAGATCCACGCGCACCTGGTCACCGGCGCCGTCGGCGGGACCGGGGTACGGCACACGGGATGGGCCGTGGCCGGGAGCGCCGTGGAGACGGCTGTGACCGGCGGCGGAGCACGGGTACGGGTCACCGGGTCCGCGCTGGTCTCCGAGGCGGTCGCCCTGCACGGCCTGGACGCCGCCACGACCGAGCCCGTGCCTGCGGGTACCGCGTTCGGGCCCGCGGCGGCGCTCCCGGTGCTGACCGGCACGGTCACGGGGGAGGAGTGCCTGTTCGTCTCGGCGGTGCGGCTGAGCGGAGCCGGGACCGCGCCGCCGGCCGCTCGGGTCGCGGTGGAGGCCGCCCCGACGGGCCACCGGCTGTGCGTCCACTGGCCGGACGGCGGCCGCAGCGAGGCCCTCATCCGCGCGGACGAGGTGACCGTCACCTCCGACGAGGACTGATCAAAATGCTGAGCAATAGATCAGTAATGTATCGAACGCTAGACTCGTGGTGAGTCAGATCAGGGAGAGGGGGACCGTCATGTCGATCGCGGCTGACGAGCGCCGGACGCGGATCCTCGAGATCGTGCGCAAGCTCGGCACGGTCCGGGTGACAGACCTCGCGGCCCGTCTGGACCTCCCGGCGGTCACCGTGCGCCGGGATGTGGCGACCCTCGCCGAGACAGGCCTGTTGCGCCGCTCGCACGGCTCGGTCTCGGTACCGGACGAGCGAGCAGGCGCCGAGGCCGACGCCCGTACTCTCGGCCTGATCGTGCCCACGGTGAGCCACACCGTCAGCCAGTACTTCGACGAGGTGATCGCCGGGGCGCGCGCCGCAGCCGCCGACGCCGGAGCCCACCTGGTGCTCGGCATCTCGTCCTATGACCCCGGCGCGGACCGCGGCCAAGCGGAACAACTGCTCAAGTCGGGCGCCGAGGGACTCATGCTCACGCCCAACTGGATGTCCACGAGCAATCCGGACGACCGCCTCTGGCTCAACGAACTGCCGGTCCCGACCGTGCTGGTCGAACGCCGGGCCGCCGTCGGCACGGCCGCCGCGGAACTCGACTCGGTCAGCTCAGACCACCATCACGGCGTGCTGCTCGCCCTGCGCCACCTGGCCGCGCTCGGCCACGACGCCGTCGCCCTCGCCGCCCGCCGCGACACCTGGACGGCGCTGAAAGTGCGCAGCGGTTACGCCGAAGGCTGCGCCACCCTCGGCCTGACACCGCAGCCGGTGATCGACATCGACGATCCCGCCACGGCCCCCGAGCGGGTGGCCGGCCAACTGGCCGAGGCCGTCGGCCGGGGCGTGCGAGCCGCGCTCGTGCACAACGACCAGGACGCCATCCAGCTTCCGGCACTGCTGCGCGCACGCGGCCTGTCCGTCCCCGAGGACCTGGCCCTGATCAGCTACGACGACGTCTTCGCGGCTCTCGGTGCCCCGCCGCTGACCGCCGTGGCCCCGCCCAAGCGGGCAGTCGGCGCCGCCGCCGTCGACCTGCTGCTGAGGCGGCTGCGGCACGGCTCGGCTCTCCCGATCCACCGGGTGGAACTGCTCCCCGAACTGAAGGTACGTGCCTCCTGCGGCCGTCAGGGCACCGCCTGAGCGCCCGCATCGCCTGGAGCACGTGACTTCTCGGATCAGATCGTCCGCTGCCCCGGCGAGCTCACGCGACGTGGGAGAGCCCGCCGGGTCTGTGGGCCGCGGGTCAGCTGATCCGGCCCGCGAAACGGTAGCGGAAGCCGTCGGCCGCGGTGACGACCACGTCGTAGTAGCCGTCCTGGTCGGTCGGCCATTCCACGACCGCGGGCTTGCCCTGACCGACGTACACCGTCTTGTGGCCGCCCTCGTAGTCGTTGGCCGCCAAGGCGAAGCGGACCTGGTCGCGTCCGCCGCTGGACAGCTGGAGCCGCAGCGTACGGTGGCCGGGCACGAGTTCGGCCTCGACCTGCGGGACGGCACCGGCGTTCCGGCCGCCCGGGACGACGCTTCCGGCGAAGGACCGCACGAACCGGTCGGGGCCGTAGATGCTGAAGGCGTACTTCCCGTCCGTCGTCGCGGTGTCCCACACGTAGCGCTTGGCGCCCTCCTTGGTGACGGTGAACGGCGTCGCCTCGAAGTCGCGGTAGGCGTCCGGGAACACCTGCATGCTCACACCCCGCGCACCCTCGTTGGTGAGGGTCGCGGTGACCTTGCCGCTGGAGCGGTCGACGGCCACGGTGGCGTGCTGCTGGTAGGGCACGGGCCTCGCCTTCAGCCGGCCGGACGGCGGCACCGGCATCGACTGCTGCCCCGTGGCCGGTATCGCCTTGGCGATCGACGGCAGCGTCCCGTCGTGCTCCGCCGCCGCGATCAGCACGTCGACCGACGGCAGGTCGGGCAGTGAAGTGTCGGCCGAGGAGAAGTCGATCGCCGAGGTCAGGTCACCGCACACCGTCCGGCGCCATTCGCTGACGTTCTCACAGAGCGCCGGCTTGCCCAGGCTCGTGGTCCAGTGCTCCAGGAACTGGACGAGCGAGGTGTGGTCGAACACCTCCGAGGACACCCAGCCGCCGCGCGTCCACGGAGAGACGAGGATCATCGGCACCCGCGCGCCCGGACCGATCGGCAGCCCCTGCACGAATTCGCCCTCCGTGCCGGGCTCCGGCAGCGGCGCCTGCACGTGGTCGAAGTAGCCGTCGTTCTCGTCGAAGGTGAGGATCAGCAGAGTGGACTTCCACAGTTCCTCGTTCTCGTGCAGCGCCTGGATGACCCGGTCGGCGTACACGGCGCCGTAGTCGGGAGCGCCGGCCGGGTGCTCCGACCACAGGTACGGGGCGACGATCCAGGAGACCTCCGGCAGCGGCCGCTCCGCGCCGGGCTTGCAGGCGTCGATGAAGTCCTTGAGGACGTAGTCGACGTTCTGGTTGGAGTTGGGCCCGGTCGGCTTGGTGTGAGTCCGCAGCACGTTGCCGCGTGCGAGCAGCCCGTCGGGCGAGGTGTCGGCACCGGACTGCGCCGGGTTGAACGACGCGAAGGAGCGTACGGTGTTGTCGGTGTAGTCACCGAGCCAGTTGCTGTCGGTGTCGTTGTTGACGTAGATCTGCCAGGACACCCCGGCCTTCTGGAGGGCCTCGGGGTAGGTCTCCCAGGTGTACCGGTAGCCGTAGTCCCCGCCGTTGTTGATGGCCGGTCCGTGGTTCGCGCCGGTCGGGTCGATGCCGCCGGACCACATGTAGATGCGGTTGGGGCTGGTGCTGGTGGCGATCGAACAGTGGTTGTGGTCGCAGACCGTGTATGCGGACGCCAGGGCGTACTGCCAGGGAATGTCCTCACCGGTGAAGTAGCCCATGGTCTGCTCGCCCTTGGCGGCGATCCAGCCGTTGTTCTTGCCCATCGCCCAGGCGTTGTGGCCGTCCGCCCAACCGTGCGGCAGGCCACCCGCGTTCTGCGCGTTGTACTTGCCCGTCTCCAGGCGGAAGGGCAGCAGGTGGCCGCCGTCGGTCCGCTTGGCGTCCGGCTGGTGGAAGACGGTGGTGCCGTCCGGGTACAGCAGGGCCTGCTTGTCGCCGAAGCCGCGGACACCCGGGAGCATGCCGAAGTAGTGGTCGAAGGAACGGTTCTCCTGCATGAGGATCACCACGTGCTTGAGATCGGCGATCGTGCCGGTGAGTCCGGTGGCGACCGCTGCCGTGTCGGCCGGCGCGGCAGCGGCCTTGCCGGTGCCCGCTGCCGTGAGGCCGGTGGTCGCCGCGGCCGTCGCCGACGCCGCGGCCGCCTGGAGCAGCCGGCGCCGGCTCAGTCCCGAACCGAAGAGGGACGCGGGAACGCCACGCGGGATGCGGCCGGTCGTGCCGGCCAGCGAGCCGTCGGGGTTGGTCTCGGGAAGGTGCTCGGTGGGCTCGTCGGCATGCGACATGCGAATGATCCTTTCGATGTGGCACTCGGACCGGAGCACGGCAGCAGCTCGGGCCGACGGCCCCTCGGGGCAGGGGTGACCGGAAGCGGCAGCCATCGGACGCATAGCGGGAAGGTCCGAGATCACGGTGGGAACGAGCGGGTGGAGGTCCGCCTGCGGTGGGGGAGCGTGGCGGCGGCAACTGATCGATGGCGCCTGCAGCATTCCGACAGTCCGGCCAACCTGGCAAGACAAGTTGCCGACTTGTCTCGCATTGTTCACTCCCGCCCGGGCGGGAGCGGTGTGTGGACGCCTCAGGTATGTCGCCCGTACACGGGTGGAGAGAAGGCGCAGGCCGCCGGACGTCACGAGTTCATCGCCGCGTTCCGCCCCTGCGCCGCCCATGGCGGACTCGCCGAGAGAGCCTGCTGTGCTGCGAACTGGCCCGCGAGCCCGCCTTCCGGGTCAGCGGACCGGCGGTCCCCGCGCCCTCCGGGGTCAGCGGACCGGCGGTCCCTGGTACGCGCCGGCGGCGGGATGCCGCTTCGGGATCGGGAAGCCGAAGTAGTCGTGGCGGCCGGCGTCCGGCACGGGCACGCCCAGGCCGAGTGCGGCGGATTCCCGGGCGACGCGGAAGGAGCCGGGGTCGGAGGTGTCGGCGCCCGCCAGGGCGGCGATCAGCCTCGGGTCCGCGGCGCTGCCGCCGGGGTTCGTGCCGCTCCCGTCGGTGTTGGCGGGCACGCCGCCCGGGACGCCGTACAGCACGTTGTGGTCGAAGTGCAGGTCCGGCGTCGGGTTCTTGAAGCGGTAGGACCCGTCGGTGGTGTCCCCCGGACCGGCGAAGATGTTGTTGCGGATCGTCAGTTCGTGCTGGGTGGTGGCAGGCGAACCGGCGTCGTCCTGCACCAGGTAGGTGGGGACGACCTCCCTGTTGAGGAAGGTGTTGTTGTAGATCTGCGTGTTCAGGATCGGGCCCCAGCAGTTCTGCAGCAGCCGGGCGCCGTCGTTGTGGCTGATGTTGTAGCGGGCGACGACGTCGACGGTCTTCGCGCCGCTGTACGGGCAGTTGAGCAGGAAGCCGCCCTTGTTGTCGTGGCTGTAGTTGTACTGGAACACGGTGTGGTTCGAGGCGCCGTCGGCGTCGAAGGACATGCCGTCCAGGCTGTTGCCGCCGCCGGACACCTCGTTGTACTGGATGAGGGTGTCGTCGGTGTTGAAAGTCCAGATGCCGGCGTTGGCGACCCTGGAGCGCAGCTGGAAGCCGTCCACCCGGTTGTGCTCGACGACCGCCCCCGAGGTGGTGTCGAGCTTCATCGCGTCACCGGCGATCGACGTCAGCGTGTTGTGGTCGATGCGGACATGGGTGCTCGGCGTCCACGGGCCCGGGTAGGCCTTGGGGTCCTGCTGGTCGCCCACCAGGTCGCGACGGGAGAACGTCGACTTGAAGTAGATGCCCTCCCGGTCCACGTCCCGGATGCGGTTCCCCGTGATCCGCAGGTCGTCGAAGGCGCTCGCGGTCGTCGTGCCGGCGACGTCGATCTGGATGCCGCTGGAACCGGTGAGGGTCTTGAAGTCGCCGCCGCGCACCGCGTGCACGTCCAGACCCGAGAGCACGTAGTGGTGGCCGATGCCGTGGTCGGCCAGCTCCAGCCGGACGCCGTTGCGCTCGGTGCCGGGCGTACCGCCGGAGTTGGTGATCTCCAGGTCCCGGACCTCGACGTACTCCATGTTGCGCAGCAGCACTGTGTCGTGCAGGCCACCGCCCTCCAGATGCGGCAGCGCACCGGTGCCGTAGGCGCCGATCCGGACGGGCGCGGCGGCGGAGCCGGCGCCGGTCGGGGCGAGGGTGCCGGTGCAGGTCGTGCCGCGCGCGATGCGCAACTGGTCGCCAGGGCCGTAGCGATGCGCGCCGGCCTGAGCCAGGGAGGTCCAGGGGTGCGCGTGACTGCCGTCGCCCGGTCCGCCGTCCGCGGAGCAGTCGAGGTAGTAGCGATGTCCGTGCGGGGCACCGTCGGCGAGGGCGGGGGACGCGGTGGCGGTGGCGGCCAGCGCGACTCCTACCGTACCGGCGAGCACGGCGCCGAGGCGGACGCCGGAGGGGCGGTGGGGCATGTGGGTCCTCTCTGCGGAGGGAGCGGCGTGGGGTGGGGCAGGCCACGTACGCGTCGTGCGACGGGTCTCAGCCCCGAGTGGTGCCTCACCGTAGGGTGGCCGACTGACTGATCCCGGTCAAGCCATATGGACACCTCGATCGCCATATGATCGAGAGACCGCGCGATCGGGTCGTGGGTGATCGTTCGATCAGACCTCTGGCCCCCAAGAACCGTTCGCCGCACGATGGATACCGCTTACCGCATACGGTCGACCGGGCGGTGGTCAACCCTGCGCGGGGTTCGTACGGTCCGGGATCATGAGTCCTCCTGTTGCTCCCCCGGGATGGAGTCGCTGGCTGGTTCCGCCCGCCGCTCTGTCGGTCCACCTCTCCATCGGCCAGGCCTACGCCTGGAGCGTGTTCAAACCGCCCCTGGAGTCCGCCCTCCACCTCGACGGCACCGAAAGCGCGCTGCCGTTCCAACTGGCCATCGTGATGCTCGGTCTGTCCGCCGCGTTCGGCGGCACGCTCGTGGAGCGCAACGGACCGCGCTGGGCGATGACCGTCGCCCTGGTCTGCTTCTCCTCCGGGTTCCTGCTGGCCGCCCTGGGGGCGCAGACCGAGCAGTACTGGCTGATCGTCTTCGGCTACGGGTTCGTCGGCGGCATCGGACTGGGCATCGGTTACATCTCACCCGTCTCCACCTTGATCAAGTGGTTCCCGGACCGGCCCGGCATGGCCACCGGCATCGCCATCATGGGCTTCGGCGGCGGCGCGCTGATCGCCTCGCCCTGGTCGGCGCAGATGCTGGACTCGTTCGGCACCGATCACTCGGGGATCGCCCTCGCCTTCCTCGTGCACGGGCTGACGTACGCCGTCTTCATGTCCCTGGGCGTCCTGTTGGTGCGGGTACCGCGCGCCAGGAAGCCGACCGGCACCGGGCCGAGTGCCCTCGCCGGAGCCCAGGTCTCCGCCCGCAGCGCCGTGCGCACCCCGCAGTTCTGGTGCCTGTGGCTCGTGCTCTGCATGAACGTGACCGCCGGCATCGGCATCCTCGAGAAGGCCGCCCCGATGATCACGGACTTCTTCGCGGACAGTTCCACCCCGGTGTCGGCGTTCGCGGCCGCCGGCTTCGTCGCGCTCCTGTCGGCGGCCAACATGGCGGGCCGCATCGGCTGGTCCTCGACCTCGGACCTGATCGGACGCAAGAACATCTACCGCGTCTACCTGGGCGTCGGTGCGCTCATGTACCTGCTCATCGCGTCGTTCGGCGACTCGTCCAAGCCGCTGTTCATCCTGTGCGCGCTCGTGATCCTCTCCTTCTACGGCGCCGGGTTCGCGACGATCCCCGCCTATCTGAAGGACCTGTTCGGGAGCTACGAGGTCGGCGCGATCCACGGCCGGCTGCTCACCGCCTGGTCGACGGCCGGCGTCCTCGGCCCGCTGATCGTGAACTGGATCGCCGACCGCCAGGAGGAGGCCGGCAAGCACGGGTCGTCCCTCTACGGTCTCTCCTTCATGATCATGATCGGACTGCTCGTCATCGGGTTCATCGCCAACGAGTTCGTACGACCCGTCCATCCCCGCCACCACATTCCCGCACCGAAGGAGGCCGCCGATGGCCGACGCGACCAGCCCGCCTGACCGGCGAGCACTGATCACCCTCTCCTGGCTGTGGGTGGGGGCGCCCCTGTGCTACGGCCTCTACGAACTCGTCCTGAAGGCCAAGCAGCTCTTCACCGGGTGAGACCACCGGCGCCGTACGGGAGATGCCCGGGCGCCCGAGAGCCGGCGCGAAGCCGACCCCACGGGCGTCCCGCTCCAGGAGGACCGAGCCGGCTCTTCGACCACTGAACGCTGACCGCTGGGCAGACGTCCGGCAGAGTGCCGGGCACCTCGGTGGTCAGGGGCTGGTGGGGTTCGGTGCGACTTGATGCTCAGGAGAGCTCGATGATCGTGCCGCAATCGACGCCGGGGCGCAACGCCGGGGTGCAACGTACCTTCACACGCTGTCCCGTGACAGCGAACCTTGAGCTCGTGCCGTCGACGTTCGAGCGAGCCTCCTAGTGACCGAGGCGAGGCATCCGGACGACCGCAGTTCCTCCGTCCAGGTCCACCGTTGTCCTGTTCGGCGGTGCCCCGTCATCCTCGTTGTCCGGCATGACCAGTGCCGACTGCCGCTCCTTCAGCTCGTTCTGCTTGCCCGGCGAAAGACTCGCGTGGAGCTGCTCGAACCCGGTCGCCGAAATCTGACCCTGTCGCGCGCCGTTTCGCCACGGCAACACTCCGGCCCGCCCCGCGCGCAACAGCAGCTGGTCGACAAAGGCAACCAAGGTCAGGGCAACGACCAGCCCGGGCAGGGTCATGAAGAAGACGAATGCCATACGGCCATTGTGGGGGGAGTAACGTTGCCGCGCTCAACCTTCCCTACGTTGTCTTGCGGGAGCGGGCGAGCCCTTCGTATGGGTGGCCCACCCAGGGGCGTCGGGTGTGGCTTTCAACCTTCAGCCGCTTGTGGCTTCCAACGACTGGCCGCCCGACGTCTCACGACGACTCGGCTGCCAATTCCGGAGACCAGTGTGACGGAGCGCTTCCGCTGGCCACCCTGAGCACCGAAGTTGGTAGCCCCGAGCCAAAAGCTGAGGGGTTCATCGGTCGCTGGGAGTAGGTCCTGCGCCTCAGGCGCGCTTCGCGCCTGCTTGGCTAGGGTCGGTCCTCATGGAGACCACAGGAATCGTTCGTCGCCGGACGGCGGAGCGTATGCGCGACGCTCTGGAGCGGCTCGTTACCGAGCGGGATGTATGGGTGTCGACGGCTCACCCTGATCACGGGCCGCACCAGGTGCCGCTGTGGTTCTTGTGGGATGGGCGAGCAGTGTGGATGTGCACCGGCGCCACTTCCGTGACTGCGCGGAACGTCCGCAAAGAGCCGCGCGTGCGCCTGTCGCTGCCGGACACCTTCGACGTGGTGCTCCTCCAGGGTGAGGCGGAGTGCTTCCCGGACCAGGAGGTGCCCGGAGGCGCAGCGGAGGCGTTCGCCGACAAGTTCGGGTGGGATCCACGCGTGGAAGAGGGTTCCTTTCTGTATGTACGCGTGGTCCCGAGGACTGTGCGCGCTTGGCGCGGCGAGCCAGAACTACGCGGGAGAGTCATCATGCTCGACGGGCTGTGGCTGGAATAACGGCCGTCCCTCGCCGACGCGCCTCTCTCGGATCACGATCTACACCTGGAGTATCAACCGGCTCCGGGCACAGCTGTGCGGCATCTTCCCCGGTCTGGAGCGGGTACTGGACCTCACCGACGCTGGCGGGCGGCCGGGGTCCGGTAGCCGGTCAGCAGGGTGAGGGGCCCCGACCGCCTCGCCGGCTTCGGCGGCGTCGCACCCGACCCCCGCGACTCCGGCAAGACCAGCGGCAACCTGCGGCGCCCCCGGCGATACAGCCGCAGACTTCAGCGCGTCCTCTACACCTCCGCGCTGTTCAGCATCCGACGGTGCGACGAGTCCCGCCGTTTCTACGGCCGCAGACGAGCCGAGGGCAAGCGCCACACCCAAGCGGTCCTCGCCCTCGCCCGCCGGCGCGTCAACTTGGTCACGAGAACCGACAGCACCTGTACACAATCGAACAGTCCATGGCTTCGGGCAGCACGGGCCCCTGCGGAGTTGGCAGGGGCCCGTGGTGTAGAGGGCCGAGGAGGGCCGGGGCCTGTCCTCGTTGAGCGGCATCCTGGCCGGTATCGCCTAATTTCCGCTGCCGGCCTGACGGCCCGTCCTCACTTCAGGTGCCGGTCGTAGAACCGGCCCCCGTCCTCCACCTCGAACCACGGGGTGCCGACGTGCCCGCCCATATTGGCGTGCAGCGTCTTCTCCTTGCTGCCGAAGGCGTCGAACAGGTCCAGGGCCCGCTGCCGGGGGTTCCCTTCGTCGTCCCACTGCAGCAGGAACAGAAGCGGAACGGTGACTTGCCGGGCCTCCTCGCGCTGGGCGCGGGGCACGTAACCCCCGGCGAAGAAACCGGCGGCCGCGATGCGCGGCTCGGCCACCGCCAGCCGAATGCCGACGGCGGTCCACCCCGAGTACCCGACCGGGCCGCCGATCCCGGGCAGCGAAAGGAGGGCGTCCAGGGTGGTCCGCCATTCCGGGACCGCCTTTTCGACCAGGGGGCCGATGAAGGACTCGAAGATCTCATCGACCGGCTTGCCGGCCTGCATCGCCCGGCGGAGGTCGGCGCGGGCCTGCTCGTCGGCGGCGGAACGGGGCCGGCCACCACACCCGGGGGCGTCGATGGCGGCCACCGCGTAGCCGTGCGCCGCGTAGTGCCGGGCCCGGGCCACCAGCCGGGATTCCCCCTTGGGCAGGCCGTTGTTGTGCGCCATCAGGATCAGCGGAGCCGGTGCGGACCCAGGCGTCCACAGGGTGCCGGGGATCTCGCCGAGGGTGAATTCGCGTTCGAGGACGCCGTCATCGAGGCGCTGTTCAGAAGTGAATTGCATGGTCGTGCCTTTCGGGAGGGCTCTTGAACGGCGCTCCCGGACGACCTATCGCCCGACCGTGACCCCAGAGGAGAGCACCCATGTCGATACTGCGTTCACGGGTACCACCTCCTCGTTCTCTCGCACGGCCTCCGGAAACGTAGCAGTCGTCGCCGTGGTCCGCCAAACGGGTTCTTGCGCGGGCTCCGTGGCCGAATGCCACGGAGCCGGAACACTACGCAGAGCTACTCGGGGCCTCATCGCGGCTTCCCGAGGTGAGGCCCTGCGAGGGGGGCGCTGGGGGCGCTGTCGTTTCTCATGTCCCGAGCGGCTACGCAGCCGGTCCGTCACCGTGACCGTCACCTCCTCGCCTGGATGACGCCGAACCGGACCGGGTTGACAAACGACATGAGGAGTCGATGCATCATCAGATCGAGTTAAACAACTTGGCTAAAAACAAGGCTAAATGATGCTAGTGTCGGGGTGGAGGTATGGAGATGGCAACCGAGGAAGAGCTGTTCGCTTCGGTCGACGCACTGCTGGAGGAGGAGCCGCAGCTCCCGCCTCCCCCGGAGCGAGCCCGGCTGCGTGAGGCCGCCGGGATCACGCAGGCCCGCCTCGCGGTCGCGTTGAAGACGTCGACGCAGACCGTCAAGAACTGGGAGAACGGTCGCTCCGAGCCGAAGGAGCCGCGCCTGTCCGCCTACCAGCGGCTGCTGAAGGGCTGGGCGGCGAAGCACACCGCCCACCCCGCCCGCGGTGCCACTGCCACGACCGCCCCGGCCGCCTCGCCCCGGCCGGCACCGGTTCCGGAGGCGTTCACCGGCCCGGCCGAGCCCGAGGCAGGGACCGTCGCATCGGTGCAGGCACCCGCGGCCCCGGCCGCGCCGGAGCGTCCGGCCGCGCGTCGCCCGGTCACGTCGTCGCGCGGCCCGGCCAGGAAGAAGGCCGCCCTGCCCGTGCTGGACCCGCGGTTCCCGCACGGGCCGCTCGCCGTGCTGGACGGTGACGGCTCCGCCTACGGCGTGAACGGGATCGTATGGGACTGTCCGGCGACCACCATCCCTCAGTTGGTGGAGTGGACGCTGCGCGAGTCCGGGCTCGGTGCGCCGAAGCTGCACCGCAACGGGAAGGAAAGCGACCCGCTGATCGTGCTCACCGCGGCGGCCGCCGTGAAGCTCGGGCTGCCGGAGCGCCTGGAGGGCCACGAGCAGCGCCGCTCCCTGCGTCTGCCGGACGACCATCCCGTGGTCAAGCAGGTCACCCGCGCGAAGTGGAAGCTGACGCAGCGCGGGTTCGGGCCGTGGGCGCGGATCTACCGCCCCGCGCAGGCCGGGCAGCGGCAGTGCGTGCAGCTCGCCGTCCTGTCGTGGGACGCGCTCGACACCCGGGCCTGGCCGGGAGTCGCGGAGATGGAGCCTGCCGACATCGCACGCGTCCTGGGCATCTACGCCCAGCGCGTGATCACCCCTCGCGGCTCTACGGCCGTGTCCGGGCTGGAGCTGATGACTGCGCTGCGCCCGCCCACGAGGGCAGTGCAGGACCGCGCGACCGGTAACTGGGTCTCCGGCCACAACCCCGGATCGCTCGGGACGGAGCCGGTCGACCCGGCGCCGCCGGAGGCCACCCAGGAGCACCCCGTCGTCGTCAACTCCGCTTGGAAGGGCGGCTTCCTGGATGAGGAGGCGTACCAGTGGGTGCGCGACCTCGACCTGCTCACCGGCGAGGAGGCAGCCCTTCCGTGGGTGGTCGGACTGGACCTGAACACCGCATTCCTCGCGGCCGCGGGCCGCCTGATGGTCGGCCTGTCCGGCCCGGAGCACGTCCGGCATCCGCACTTCGACAAGCGCATCCCCGGCGCATGGCTCGTGGACTTGTCCCACATCGAGCTGGACCCGCGCCTGCCTTCGCCGTTCACCCCCTCTGGCCTCCGGCCAACGGGACCCGCCTGGTACCAGACCCACACTGTCGCCTACGCCCAGGAGCTCGGCTGCAACGTCCGGCCCACCGAGGCGTTCCTGCGGCGCGAGACCGGCGCGTACCTGGACCCGTGGCACGACCGGCTGAAGACCGCCTACGTCGACACCCTCGCCGACCTGGGCGTCACCAAGGACCTCAGCGACACCGAATTCCTTGCGGCAATGGAGCGGCACAAGCAGGCCGACCCCGGTTCGGCGGCCGTCCTCGCGGCCATCAAGGCGACCGTCAAGGGCGGCGTGGGCAAGCTGCGCGAGCGCCCTCAGGGACGGCAGTACAAGGACGGAGACCGCTGGCCGGCCCTTGAACGTCCCACCTGGCGACCGGACATCCGCGCCGCAGTCATCAGCAAGGCCCGGGTCAACATGCACCGCAAGATGCTCAAGATGGCGGAGTTCACCGGCCTGTACCCGCTCGCGGTACTGTCCGACTGCGTCGTCTACCCCTCGCCGGGCCGCAGCCCGCTGGACTTCCTGCCCTACAGCACCAGCGGCAAGCCGATCCCCGGCGCCTTCCGCGTCGGATCCACCCCGGGCCTGGCCAAGGTCGAAGGAGTGCAGGAGATGGCGTGGGCGGTCGACCTGATGGAGCAGGGCCTGAACCCCGCCCGGCACATCAAGGGTGGCGACGCCGTCCTGGACGAAGGCGAGTAGGCCGTGGCAGGCACGAGCATCGTCACCCCGCACCTCGAAGCCGACACCGACCTGGAGCGGACGCTGAACCGCTCCAACGGCAAGGACTCTGCCTCCGAAGGGAACTGACGCTGTGGGAGAGATCGAGGACGCGATCGAGCGTGCCGACCGGGAGGCTTTCACGCGGGAGCCGCCCAAGACGTTGAAGGGCCAGATCGGTTTCCTGCTCAAGCAGTTGAAGTCCGCGAAGGCCGTCGCCGCGGAACTCGGCGTCACCGCCGACTCCGTCAACCGCTACCGGCGGGGCGCCCGCAAGCACCCGCCGAAGGAGATCCAGCAGAAGATCGACGCGGCTGTGCGGTCGCGCTGGCAGCCGCAGGTCCGCAAGCGACGGCGCAAGCAGGCCGCCGCCACCGGAGGGATCACGGTGGAGACGCGGGCCCGATTCGGGTACACCGCGCCGGTCGGAACGACCGACGACGGCCGCTTCCGCCGCCTCACCGTGCACCTCCCCCCGTCCTACGCGCAGCGTCTGTTCGACGCCCGCGAAACGGGAGCCGGCGACCAGCAGATGCGCCAAATCATCGCCGAAGGATTCAAAGAGGTCTATTTCCAGGACGGCGGAGTACGCGCCATGGGACTGTCGGACGTGGCCATCAACGAAATTGATTACCTCGACCTGGATTTCTGAGCCGCCGCTTCCTGTGCGATCTCACCGAGCGGGGAAGGTGAGCCGCAGAACGATCTCGCCGTCGTCGATCTCACCGGTGGGCTCGAACCCGAACTTCTGGTAGAAGGGCCACGGTTCGCCGTCGCCGGGGTCGTAGCTGGTCAGTAGTTCGGTGGCGCCGTCCGCGCGAACCAGGGCGGCGATCTGGGTGAGCACCTCTCGGCCGATCCCTCGCCTCTGGTGCCGCTTGTCGATGAGCAGGCGCCAGAGGAAGTGCCGCCCTTTGAAAGGACCAGTCGGCGGCTTCCAGGACAGCATCACGAAGCCGACGGGCTCGTCGCCGCGGTACACGGCGCGGAACCAGGGATTGGCCTCCGGCGTCTTTGCCGCCTCCTTGAGCGACTTGGACACGGAGGCGACGAACTGCTTTTGGTCACGGCGGACGCGGAGGGCACGAACGGCATCCCGGTTGTCGTCGGTGATCTCCAGTAGGTGCACGCCTGGGGACCTCACGCCACACCCTCTTCCTGTATCCGCCGGCTGCGCCGTCCGGGCCGACGCGGAGAGCCGCCACTGAGCGGCATTCCCTTGTGCGTACGCGGTATCGGGGAGGCCCGGCCGGGCGTCTTCGCAGCGTATTCGACACAGGCGATCCGGGGCGGGACCGGCACGCCGGACTGTGACCGTGCCCGAGGCCGCTCCTGGCCAGGAGCAGCTCGATCGTGGAGGCCGAGCAGCCAGGGCCGAGGGTCGGGCGGCACAGTCCAGTAGTACGCGTAAGCAGGCGGTCGGGTCGCGGCGGACATGTGTTTCCCGGAGCCACGGACGGCTCCGGGAAACACTCGGCCAGAGACTCAGAGACTCAGAGACTCAGGGCACGATCCTCAGGAGCTTGTTCGGCGAGCCGGTGCCCGGGCTGGTGACCACGCCCGACGTGGCGCCGTTCACCAGGGCCGTGGAGACCTGCGCCGGGGTGGCCGAGGTGTGGCTCGCGAGGTAGACCGCGGCCGCGCCCGCGACGTGCGGCGTCGCCATCGACGTACCTGAGATGGTGTTGGTGGCGGTGTCGCTGGTGTTCCAGCCCGCCGTGATCGAGGAGCCGGGGGCGAAGAGGTCGAGGACCGAGCCGTAGTTGGAGTAGCTGGCCCTCGCGTCCGTACTGGTGGTGGCGCCGACGGTGATCGCCTCCGTGACCCGCGCGGGGGACGAGGAGGAGGCGTTGGCGCTGGAGTTGCCCGCGGCGACCGCGTAGGTCACGCCGCTGGCGATCGAGTTGCGTACGGCCGTGTCCAGGGAGGCGGAGGCTCCGCCACCCAGCGACATGTTGGCGACCGAGGGACCGGTGTGGTTCTTGGTGACCCAGTCGACGCCGGCTATGACACCGGCGGTGGTGCCCGAGCCGCTGGAGTCGAGCACGCGGACCGCTACGATCCTGGCGTTCTTGGCGACGCCGTAGGTCGAGCCCGCGATGGTGGTGGCGACATGGGTGCCGTGGCCGTTGCCGTCCGACGGTGTGCCGCCGCTGACGGCGTCGTAGCCGTAGGAGGCCCGCCCGCTGATCTGGGAGTGCGTGATGCGGACACCGGTGTCGATGACATACGCGGTCACGCCGCTGCCCGCCGAGTCCGGATAGGTGTAGGTGCCGGAGAGCGGGAGCGAGGCCTGGTCGATGCGGTCCAGACCCCAGGGGGCGTTGCTCTGGGTGGTGTCGGTCAGATGGACCGTCTGGTTCTGCTCCACCGAGGCGACCGACGGGTCGGCCGCGAGCCTCCTGGCCTCGGTCGCCGAGAGGTGCGCGGTGTAGCCGTTCAGCGCGCTGCCGAACGTCTTCTTCACGCTGCCGCCGTACTTGGTGATCAGGCCCTTGCCCTGGCTCGAAGCGGACGTGAAGCCCGCGTTCTTCTTGAGGGTGACGATGTAGCTGTCCTTGACCGCCGTGGGTGAGCCGGCGGCGAGCACTCTGCCCTCCGCCGGGGCGGCCTGGGCGGGAAGCGCGGTGAGTCCGCCCAGGAGAGCGGCGGTTGTGACGCCGGTGAGGGCGGCGAAGCGGATCTTCCTGCTACGCGGTGGTGCCATGTGAGGGAGTCCTCCTCAGGCAGGCGCGCCGGGGTGTGGCGCGCGTTGTGGGGGGTGCGCACGCCAAGGCGCACTCGCCCCTGGAGCGTTGCGTTCCGCCCAGGGACGAGATAAGCGTGTGGCAAACGAGCCGCAGAGGCAAGGGAGTTGAGGGACTGTCACATAGGTGTCATGCCCATGAAATCCACGTGCCTGTTCGTCAACTCCGGTGCGTGTCCGTTGCGTTGACGCCCCTTGTGCTCAGCACTACCGTTTGAGAGCGCTCTCACACCGCGTCCGCCCAAGCCTCCTGCATCTCTACCTGCACCGCACCGGGCGGGATCACGACCCAGACAGGGAAACCCCTCCGGCGAGTCCGGGCCTTCGCCGCCGCGCGGGGGTGGGCTGACCTGTCGCGCACGGCATGTCATGCGCAGAACAACGCACAGGACATCAACCCCCCACAGGACACAACGGGAGTGACAACCGTGGCGAGACGCCCAACCCCCTGGAGGTTCCCGCTTCCCCGCCCGCGACGGGCCCTGCGGCGCCTGATCGCCTGCGGCGCGGCGCTGGTGGCGGCCGCCGCCGTACTGGTCGTGGACGGCGCGGCGCCCAGCCGTGCCGCCACCGCGGCCTGGGCCCCCAAGCCCGCGCCGATGACGACGCCCTGGACCAACCAGGTCCCGGTCGACGCTCCGCTGCCGGAATACCCCCGGCCGCAGCTCACCCGCCCCGACTGGCTCAACCTCAACGGCATCTGGGACTTCGCGATCACCTCCCGCGACGCCGCGCAGCCCGCCGTCTTCGGTGAACAGATCCGGGTCCCCTTCGTCCCCGAGTCCGCGCTCTCCGGCATCCAGCGCAAGATCACCCAGAACGACCGGCTCTGGTACCGGCGCACCTTCACGGTGCCCACGGGCTGGAGCGGCCGACGCGTCCAGCTCAACTTCGGCGCCTCCGACTGGGAGACCACCGTCCGGGTGAACGGGCAGCAGGCCGGATCCGTCCACCGCGGCGGCTACGACGCCTTCACCTACGACATCACCCCCCTGCTCAACGGCGGCACCAACACGATCGTCGTCTCCGCGTACGACCCGACCGAGACCGGCGGCCAGGCCATCGGCAAGCAGCGCATCCAGGACGTCACCCCGCACGCCGGGCGCAGCATCGTCTACACCGCCTCGTCGGGGATCTGGCAGACCGTCTGGCTGGAGCCCACCGCGGCGGCCCGCATCACCCGGCTCGACATGGTGCCCCGCCTGGAGGACGGCACCCTGCGGGTGACCGTGCGCGCGGCCGGAGCCGACGGGGCGAGCGTCAAGGTCACCGTCTCCTCCGGCGGAACGCCCGTCGGCAGCGCCACCGGCACGGTCGGCGCCGAGTTCGCGGTGCCGGTGCCCGCCGCCCATCTGTGGACGCCCGAGGACCCCTTCCTCTACGACGTCACCGCCGAGCTGACCGGCAGCGCCGGCGGCGACCGGGTCGGCAGTTACACCGGAATGCGGTCCATCGCCGTCAAGGACGTGAACGGTGTGCGCCGGCCGGTCCTCAACGGCCAGTTCGTCTTCCAGACGGGCACCCTGGACCAGGGCTTCTGGCCGGACGGCATCCAGACCGCGCCCACGGACGACGCCCTCCGGTTCGACCTCCAGAAACACAAGGACCTCGGCTTCAACATGGTCCGCAAGCACATCAAGGTCGAGCCGCAGCGCTGGTTCTACTGGGCGGACCGGCTCGGGCTGCTGGTGTGGCAGGACATGCCCTCCATGGACAGCTCCAAGAGCCCGGACGGTGCGGCCCGCACCCAGTGGGAGAGCGAGTACCGCGCGATCACCGACCAGCACCGCAGTTCTCCGGCGCTCATCCAGTGGGTGGACCAGAACGAGGGCTGGGGCCAGTACGACCAGGCCCGCATCGCCGACATGGTCAAGGCCTACGACCCCTCCCGTCTGGTCGACAACATGAGCGGCGTCAACTGCTGCGCGGCCCAGGACGGCGGCAACGGCGACGTCATCGACAACCACAACTACGTCGGCCCCGGCAACACCCCGACCGAACCGGTGCGCGCCTCGGTGCTCGGCGAGTACGGCGGCCTCGGATACCGGGTCTCCGGCCACGAGTGGTACCCCGGCGGCGGCTGGGGCTACGAGGATCAGCCGAGCCAGGCCGCCCTCAACGACCGGCTGGTCGGGCTGCTGGACGGCATGCGGGAGAACTCCATGCCCGCGGCCGGGCTCTCGGCGGCCGTCTACACGCAGATCACCGACGTCGAGAACGAGACCAACGGCCTGATGACGTACGACCGGCAGGTCGTCAAGGTCGACCAGGCCCGCGTCCGCGCCGCCAACCAGGCGCTCATCGCGGCCTCCCGCACCGCGGGCCCGCCGGTCGGGCTGCCGGTGGGGCAGTACGTGTCGATCCGCGTCACCACCAGCGGCTACACCAACCGTTACGTCAGGCACTACGACGGGCTCGGCTACACAGAGGTGGTGGACGCGGCGAGCGGGTCCGTGCTCAAGCAGGACGCCACCTGGAAGGTGACACCGGGGCTGGCGAACAAGCTCTGCTACTCCTTCGAGTCCCGCAACTACCCGGGCGAGTACCTGCGCCACCGCGACTTCCGCGTCCGGCGCGAGGGCGGTGGCGACACCGTCCACCGGGAGGACGCCACCTGGTGTCCCGTCCGGAACGGCAGCGGCATCCGGCTGGCGGCATCCAACTTCCCCGGGCAATACCTGCGGCACATCAACGCCGAACTGTGGCTGGCCCAGGCCGGCGGCTCGCACGCCTGGGACAACCCGGCCACCTTCACCGAGGACACCACCTGGGCGATCGAGGCGCCCTGGGCCCCCTGAGCCCGGCCGCCGCCCCGACGCGAAGAGGACGGACCCGACATGTCAGTACGTCAACACCGCATGCTGAGCGGGCTGGTGGCCCTGGTGCTCGCCTTGTCCGGGCTGCTCGCCCTGCCCTCCCGAGCACGGGCCGCGACGCCCGTGTGCGCGCTGGCCTGCGACACTCTCGACCCCTCCAAGGCGGCCCAGGAGACCTTCCCCGTCTCCGACCGGAACATCAACGGCCGGATCCTGCGCTTGCACGTCTCCGAGGCCGACAGCATGGCCTGGGCCAGCATCGACAACGGTGTCACCGGTGACTCGGTCTGGCTGGACCGCTCCTGGAACCGGGGCGCCACCTGGGAGGAACTGCTGGGCAAGGCCGCCATCCCCGGCACCTGGACCGGCACGCGCACCCTCATGTACAACGTCACCGACCCGGTGGGTCACCGGCGCGGCTGGATCCGGGCCTGCGGCGACGCCAACGCGGTCACCTGCACCGACTGGTTCCGCCCGCAGGTCTGCGACGGCGCCTCCTGCGACGGCGCCGACCCGGTCACCGCGGCCGGCGACGAGCAGCCGGTGCCGGCGACGTCCCTGTTCGGGCGCGCCATCAGCCTGCACATGGACCAGCGCAACGGCATGGCCTGGGGCGCCATCGACAACGGCGGCGCGGGCGACGAGATCTGGCTGGACCGCTCCTGGGACGAGGGCGCGACCTGGCCCGAGGGCTCCTCCCTGGGCCGTACCTCCGTGCCGTCCGGGAAGGCGGGCACCCGGACGGCCATGTTCGCCACCCGCGACCCGCGCGGCCTGATCTACGGCGGTGCGGTCCGCGCCTGCGGCCGTGAGGCGGCGCACCAGGAGGGCAGTTGCACGGCGTGGGCCAGGCCGGTGCCCACCCGGGCCGGCGCGGCGGCCGATGCGCTCATGGCCTCGTATCAGACCAACGAGGGCTGGTGGCGTAGCAGTTGGTGGAACTCGGCGGTAGCGCTCACCGCACTGGTGGACTTCGCCCAGAGCACCGGGCGGCATGACTACGACTGGGCCGTCGCGCGCACCTTCGAACAGAACAACGGCGTCTTCCCGGCGGGCGGGCGCAGTTCGGACCCGGTCGAGGGGCACTTCGTCAGCCGGGCCGTCGACGACGCGGCGTGGTGGGCGGTGGCCTGGGTGGCGGCCTACGACCACACCCATGAGCGGCGCTATCTGGACGAGGCGGTCACCATCACGTCCTACGTCCAGCAGCACTGGGACCCGGGCACCTGCGGCGGTGGTGTCTGGTGGGACCGCGAGCGCACCTACAAGAACGCGGTGACCAACGGCCTGTACGTGTGGCTGACGACGGCACTGCACCAGCGGCTCACCGGTGACACACTGTGGGGCGGCCGGGCGCGCACGGCCGCCGACTGGTACCTGAACAGCGGGCTCATCAACGCCTCCGGTCTCGTGAACGACGGGCTGACCACGGGCTGTGCCAGCAACGGCCAGACCGTGTGGAGCTACAACCAGGGCCTGGCCATCGGCGCCTTCACCCAGCTCTGGCGCAGCACCGGCGAGGGCCGGTACCTGACCACCGCGCAGCGCCTGGCCGACGCCGCGCTGTCGGCGCCGGAGCTGACGCGCGACGGGGTGCTGACCGAGTCCTGCGACACCGGCACCCGCACGTGCGACGACAACCAGAAGCAGTTCAAGGGCATCTTCGCCCGGCACCTGGCCGACCTGGCGGACGCCACCGGCTCGGCGGCCTACCTGGCGTACATCGCCAGGCAGGCCGACTCCCTGTGGCGCACCGACCGGGACCCGCTGAACCGGCTCGGCCAGCGCTGGGCGGGCACCAGCCCGAACCCGTCGGACTGGCGTACCCAGGCCAGCGCCCTGGAGGCGCTCACCGCGGCGCAGTAGGGCCCGCTCGGCGACCGCCGACACACCACGGCCGGCGTGGTCCGTCCCACTTGGGACGGGCCGCGCAGGCGATCGGCCGCCGCGAGGAGCGCGACGGCGATGCCGACGGACTCCTCCCGCCGTCTGCCCCGCCCTTAATCGCCTTTCGTGCCTTGCCGAGCGGGAGCTAGTGTTCGCGCAGCGAGTGATTCACGAGGAGCGAAGACATGGTCGGTCGTCCGAGCACGCGTTGACGTTGGAGGCCGTGAGCGGCCTGTCATCGCGTGCTGCCCATGACGCGCGGCACAGCGAGCCTTCCTTTCCCGCTGCCTGAGATGGTCGGTGCACCTGTCGTGCGCCGATTGGCGGGTCTCGTCTTCGGTCATCCGAGGGGTCCCTGTGCCGTCCTCTGCCTCCGCCGTATCCGATTCCGGTCGACCTGTTCCGTCAAGCCTGTGGCGGGACGGCGACTTCCGCAGGCTCTGGGTGGGCCAGACGGCCTCCCAACTGGGCGAACACGCGAGTCTGGTGGTTCTGCCGCTCTTCGCCGTCCTGACGCTCAACGCCGGTGCCGGCCAGTTGGGCGCCCTGCGCGCGGTGGGGCAGGCGCCGATCCTGCTGCTGTCGCTCTTCGTCGGCGCGTGGGTGGACAGGTGGCGGACCCGCACGCTGATGGTGCTGACGGACGCCGGCCGGGCCCTGGCGCTGGGCGCCGCCGCCGTGGCCGGCCTCCTCGGTGGGCTCGGCCTGCCCGCGCTGCTCGTGGTTGCCTTCGCCGTCGGGGCTCTGTCCGTGTTCTTCGACGTGGCGTACCAGGCGTCTTTGGTACGGCTGGTGAAACGCGATCAGTTGGTTCGGGCCAACAGCGCGCTCGAGGGCAGTCGGTCCGCGGCCCAGATCGGCGGTCCCGCCCTCGGCGGTGCGTTGGTGTCCGTGTTGTCGGCGCCGATCGCTGCCGCCTCCAGCGCAGTGTTCTTCGCGTTGTCGTTCCTGTCGATCCGACGGATCGGTCGCCGCGAATCCATCCCGGAACGCTCGGAACGTCCTCCTCGGGTCTGGCGGCGGATCCATGAGGGCCTCCGCTTCGTCGCCGGCGACACCTCGCTGCGGACCGTGTGCCTCGCATCAGCCGCCTTCCAGTTCTTCTTCGCGGCGGTGATGACCGTCTATCTGCTGTTCCTGCCACGGGACCTGCACCTGTCGGGCGCCACCGTCGGGCTGGCGCTCGCGGCGACGGGGCCGGGCGCGCTCCTGGGCTCGCTGCTGGCCGCCCGCCTGCCGAGCCGCTTCGGACACGGCGCTGTGCTCGTGTCCGCGGCAGCACTCGGCGACGGCGTGTTCCTGTTTGTGCCTGCGCTGCACGGCTCCTCCGTGGTGACGGTTCCCGCGCTCCTTACGGTCAACTTCGTCTTCGGGACCTTCAGCCAGCTGGTGAATGTCACGGTCATGGCTGTCCGCCAGACCGTCACTCCGGACGGGATGCAAGGCCGCGCGGCCGCGACGATCAACTTTGTCGGCATGGGTCTGACCCCGCTCGGCTCGCTGCTCGGCGGCTTTCTCGCGGAAGTGTGGGGGACGCGCACCAGCCTCCTGGTGACAGCCGCGGGCATGCTGCTGTCGCCGGCACTGATGGCCCTGTCCCCACTCGCCCGCCTGGGACGGACGCTTCCCGCCCCGCCGGAGCCTCCGGTCCCGGCTGCGTGACGGCTTCTGTCGCAGCGGGTCATTCCAGGCTCTACGGGGCGACGTACCGGCAGCCGGCGACGCCGGCTCAGAGGAGGGTGTCGAGGGTGATCGGCAGTTCGCGGAGGCGCTTTCCGGTGGCGTGGTACACGGCGTTGGAGATCGCGGGCGCGATGCCGACCAGGCCGACCTCGCCCACGCCCTTGGTGCCGGTCGCGGTGCCGCGGTCGGGCTCGCCGACGAAGACCACGTCGAGCTCGGGTACGTCGGCGTTCACGGCGACGAGGTAGTCGGCGAACGTACCGTTGGCGACGCGCCCGGTGCGCGGGTCGGTGACGGTGTCCTCGTACAGGGCCATGCCGATGCCGCCGACCGTCCCGCCGATGATCTGGCTCCTGGCCGTCTTCGCGTTGAGGATGCGGCCGCCGTCGATCGCGGAGACCACCCGCGCGACCCGGATGAGGCCGAGGTCGGCGTCGACCCGGACCTCCACGAACTTCGCGCCGTACGCGCCGGCGAGAGACATGCCCAGCTCGGTGGCGACCGGGGGAGTGCTGGTCCCGTTCGCCGTGAGTTCGGACAGCCCGTGCCGGGCGAGGATGTCGACGTACGACTCCCCGCGGTCCGGGCGGCCCGCGAGGTGGACCCGCCCGCCGCTGGACTCCACGTCGTCCGCCGACGCGCCCAGCAGGGGCGAGTCGGCGTCGCCGCGCGCGAGTTCCACGACTGAGCGCACCAGCCGCCGGCAGGCGTCGTGCACGGCGTTGCCCAGCGCACCGGTCAGGCCGGAGCCGCCCGCCATCATCGAGTTCGGCATGTCCGAGTCGCCCAGGTCGAAGCGGACCAGGTCCAGGGGCAGGCCCAGTTCCTCGGCGGCCAGTTGGGTCATCACGGTGTACGTGCCGGTGCCGATGTCGGTCGCCGCACTGCGCACCAGCGCGCTGCCGTCGCTGTTGACGGTGGCCTGCGCCGCGCAGGGCTGCGCGAAGTAGGGGAACAGCGCGCTCGCCATGCCGTAGCCGACGAGCCAGTTCCCGTCACGCATGGAGCGTGGCTCGGGATTGCGGTCGGACCAGCCGAAGCGTCGGGCGCCCACCTCGTAGCACTCCAGGAGCGCCTTGCCGGACCAGGGCAGCGCGTTCCGCGGATCGACGTCCGTATGGTTCCGCAGCCGCAGCTCCAAGGGGTCCATGCGCAGGGTGCAGGCCAGTTCGTCGAGCGCCGACTCCAGCGCGAAGTTTCCCTGCGCCTCGGCCGGGGCGCGCATGGACGTCGGCACGGCGACGTTGATCCGCGCCTGCCGGTCCCGCGTGATCACGTTGGGGCACCGGTAGGCGAAGGCGGTTGCCGAGGCGAAGGGCTCGAAGTCGTCGCCCTCCATGCTCAGGGAGCTGAGGCTGCGGTGGTCGAGGGCGACCAGTTCGCCGTCGCGCGTGGCACCGACACCGAGCCACTGCACGCCGCTGGGGCGGTGCCCGACCGAGGTGAACATCTGCGGTCGCGTCAGGACCAGCTTGACCGGGCGGTTGAGCGCCCGGGCAGCCATGGCGGTCAGGATCACGTGCGGCCACACGCGAAGTCCGGCGCCGAAGCCCCCGCCGACATAAGGCACCAGGACCCGCACGGAACTCTCGGGGATACCGAAGACCATGGCGAGGGTGGTGCGGACCATCGACGGCCACTGGCTGGTGTCGTGGACGGTGAGGGTGTCGCCCTCCCACACGGCGAGGGTGGCGAACAGCCCGAGCGGGTTGTGGGTGTTGTCCGCCGTGGTGTACGTCGCCCGGAGGGTCACCTCCGCGGTCTCCAGCGCCGCGGCGGCGTCGCCGCGCGAGTGGTCCATCCCCCACGGGTCGACGAGTTGCTCGGCCCGGGGGTCCTGGAGGTCCAGCAGCGGCTCCGAGGCCTCGTAGTCGGCCCGCACCAGGCGTGCCGCGGCGGCGGCCTGCTCGGGGGTCTCGGCCACCACGAAGGCGATGTGCTGTCCGTGGTGGAGGACCCGGTCGCTCCGCAGCGGTGCGGGCGTCGGCTCCCCGAGCACCGTCGTCGGTCCCGTCGCGACCTCCGGGGCGTTCTCGTGGGTGAGTACGGAGATCACACCCGGGGAGCTCTCGGCGGCCTCGGTGTGCACGCGGACGATCCGGCCCGCGGCGATGGTGCTCTGCACCACGGCGCCGTAGGCCTGGCCGGGGACGCTGAAGTCCATGGGGTACGGGGCGGTGCCGGTGACCTTGCGCGGGCCGTCGACCCGGTTGATGCCCGCGCCGACCAGCGGCCTGCTCTCGACGGTGCTCATGCGGTCACTCCTGACACTGTCTGCAGCTGGCGCACCAGCGTGCGCCGGGCGAGCGGCACCTTGAACGCCGTACCCGGGACGGTCCAGGCGTCGCGCATCGTGGCCTCGGCCGCCTCCTGGAACGTGGCCCTGGTGGCCGGCGCGTCGGTCAGCACGTGCTCGGCCTCGTAGGCCCGCCAGGGCTTCGACCCCACCCCGCCCAGCCCGACCCGGGCCTGGCGGATCGTGCCGTCGTCCACGACGAGCAGCACCGCGGCCGAGGTGAGGGCGAACTCGTACGACATCCGGTCGCGGACCTTGAGGTAGCCCGACCGGGCGGCCGGCGGCGGCAGCGGGATCTCGACCTCGGTGATCAGCTCGGCGTGCTCCAGGACGTTCTCACGCTCGGGGCTCTCGTCGGCCGTCAGGTAGAACTCCGTCAGCGGGACCGTCCGACGCCTCGACACCCCCTGGATGTGCACGACCGCGTCGAGCGCCACCAAGGCGACGGCGAGGTCGGAGGCGTGCAGCGCGATGCACCGCTCGCTCACGCCGAGTACGGCGTGCATACGCGCCACGCCCTCCACCGCGGCACAGCCGGAGCCCGGCGTGCGCTTGTTGCACTCGACGACCGTCGGGTCTCGGAAGTAGCGGCAGCGGGTGCGCTGCAGCAGGTTGCCCCCGATGGTAGCCATGTTCCGCAGCTGCACCGACGCGCCCAGCAGCAGCGACTCCCGCACCATGGGCAGCCGCTCGATCACCGTGGCGTCGGCGACCAGCTCCTCCATCGTGGCGAGCGCCCCCACGTGGAGGGACTCGCCGCGGCGCTCGATGCCGTGCAGCGGGAGCCGGGTGATGTCGATCAACCGCGGCGGCTCCAGGACCCCGTCCTTCATCAGGTCGAGCTGCGTCGTGCCGCCCGCCAGGCAGGACGCCGCCGGGTCGTCCGCCAGCAGCTGTACCGCCTCCCGGGTGTCGGTGGCCCGTACGTAGTCAAAGCCGCGCATCGGGACCTCCCCCGGACGCCGCCTCGCGAATCGCGGCCACGATGTTGGGATAGGCACCGCAGCGGCACAGGTTTCCGCTCATGAACTCCCGGATCTCCTCGTCGGAGCCGGTCCGGCCCTCGGCCATCAGAGCCACCGCGGACATGATCTGCCCCGGCGTGCAGAAGCCGCACTGGAAGCCGTCGTGCTCCATGAACGCCTGCTGCACCGCATGCGGCCCGTCGGCACCGGAAACGCCCTCGATGGTGGTGATCGCCCGGTCCTCGGCCTGGGCCGCCAGGGTCAGGCAGGACAGCACCCTCCTGCCGTCCAGGTGGACCGTGCACGCGCCGCAGGCACCCTGGTCGCAGCCCTTCTTCGTGCCCACCAGGCCCAGCCGGTCCCGCAGGGCGTCCAGCAAGGTGACCCGGGTGTCCAGGCGCAGGGTGTAGGACCGGCCGTTCACTGTGAGTGTCACGACCCGCTCGGTGACCATGGGACGCTCGTCCACGTCCCGTTTGCTCGCCACGTCCCTCATCGCGTCCTCCTCCGGACGGGTCGGATACGACGCAAGCCCCTCCTGGGGGCGGATCCGGTGAGTTGGTTCGTCAGGCGCCATGAAAGGCGGGATCGACCTTTTGATGTCAATACATCCGCCTTTCCCCTCAATATACGCCGAATGGGCGTTCCGGCACGGGGCCACCGGCTCCGCCACCCTGGCCGCCACCAAGACGGATGTGCCGATGGTCCAGCGAAACGGGGGCTTCTCGAGCCACGCGGTGAAACGGACGCTCGTCACACCGGACCCGGGCCCTGCCGCCGACCCGTGACGGCCGCGCTCATGCCGTTCGTCGGCTTTCCTGCGCCGGCGCTGGTCGCGGACGGTCTACTCCACGACTTGACCCCCGCACCGGCCGAGTTCGCGCCGAGCGGTCCCGCACCGGCAGTCGCCCGACTGACGGCCGGACGCACTGAACGGAGACTCGGCGCGACGTGGCTTCGCGCTCCGGCAGCACACTGCTGGTGCTCAGCCAACTCGGCATACGGGGCATGAAGTTAACCCGCGCGCGAGATCTGGGACGCGCTCGCCTGGAAAGTGGCGGCCGGCCTGAACCGCGTCCTGCAGTTCGTCAGCTGAAAGTCAGCTCACACCGATGGCTTACGCATGCCGTCCCAGGGGTGACCCTGAGCCGCAGCCTACGGCCGGTTTCCAGGACCTGAACGGACGGGTCGCTCTCGACGACGCGACGCACCGGCCGGCTCCAGACGATCTCCACCGGGGCGCCGGAGCGGGGCGGCTCGCTGACGCACAGCGTGGCGCTGCGACCCCGACGGCGCAACAGGACCGCGGCGGGCGCGGAGACGGTGAGCGGGCCCGCCGTGCCGGCCTGCCAGAAGGTGGCGGCGGTCAGTCCGAGGCGGTCGATGGTGACGGCCTGGCAGGTGCTGTCGTTCGCGAGGATCCGCAGCCAGTCGCGCTCGGCCGCGCGCTCGGTCACGGCGCGTCGGGTGGCGCCCGGCATCAGGACGTAGGCGTACGAGCCCGCCACCGGGTCGGTGCCGTGGTCGAGCCACAGGGTCTGCCAGCGGCGGGTGCGGCGCTCGGTGGAGCTGGTGGTGTTGATGTCGGACCAGGCGCCGGTGCGGTCCTCGCGCAGAGTGCGCAGTTCGGCGCCGCCCGGCAGGACCCAGCCTCCGTGCCCTTCGAGGTGGGCCCAGCGGGGCCGCGGCCGGTCGTCGACGGCGAAGGCCTGGGTGCCGCCCTCGCCGAGGTTGCGGTTGTCGACGATCGTCTCGACGGGCACGCCGTCCGTGGCGGTGATTCCGGCCCCGAGGCAGACGATCGCGTCGTCGGCGCAGAACCACGCCTTGCGGGCCTGAAGCGTGGAGCCGAGGCCCTTGACATGCTGACCCAGGGCGGCGAACTTACCGTCGGTGACGCCGCCGACCCACTGCACGGAGGGCCGGGACGCGCCCCACTCGCCGCCCGCCAGGTCGGCAAGTCGCTTGGTGGAGACGGTGGTTCCAGGCAGCCGGTACCAGTCGACGGTCGGCCAGAACCAGTCCGTGTACTGGTCGCTGCGGACACCCGTGGCCCACCAGGTGAGCATCCCGGCGCCGGTGTGCCAGCCGCGCGGGTTCTCGCCGTTTCCGCACTCGTAGTACGCGATCCGCTCGGAGGACATCGAGATGTTCGCGGCGAAGGCTGGTCTGCGGTGGACGGCGCGGTCCATGGCGGCGAAGAGGCGGTGCTCTACGGGCTCCGGAGCCGCCGCGACCACCGAGTCGGCGACCGCGTGCAGCCGGGACAGGTCCGCGACGCCGAACTGCGGTGCGCTGAGGAGCGGGGTGACCGTGTCCCGGGCGATCCAGCCCTTGATGCGCCCGTACCAGCGCTCACGTTCGGCCGCGCTCGCGCCACCCGCGAGCAGCGCCATCGCGGCGATGATGCCCTGCCCGTGGAAGTGGTCGCTGCGCATGATGTGCTGGTCGTCGCTCAGCAGATGACCACGGCTGATGGCACGGCCGTTGACGCTGTCCATGACCAGGCCGTCGAAGATCAGCGGCGCGTAGGCGTGCTCGACGCTGTCGAGGATGATCTGGCGGCCCGGGTCGGTGACCGCCCAGGTCGACCCGGCGAGCAGCGCGAAGAGCCGTCCGAGCCCGTCGAGCATGACCTGTCCGTAGGTGCCCGAGTACGCGATCCAGGTGTGCTGGATGAACGATCCGTCGGTGTACAGCCCGTCGCCCTCGGTGACGTACGGGAAGACCGGCGAGAGCGCGTCGCGGGCGAGGGCGATCTTCTTCGGGGCCCGGCCGAGGATGCCGCGCAGCGCCACGGAGCGGCACAGGTCGACTCGGTTGGCGCCGGTCGAGGTGCCGGTGTAGTCGCCGAGCATGGAGTCGGGGACGAAGTGGTCGACGGCGGCGAAGGCGGCGCCGCGCTGGGTGTCGGTGAGGTGGTCGTACAGCGTGGCCACGATGTCCATCAGGAGGCGCGGGCTGCCGATCTGCCACTCCCACCAGTTGCCGTAGCGGGTGGTCGAGGGGTTGTAGACCGTGGCCGCGAGGTGGTCGAGGCCGCGCAGGACGTCCGCGAGGAGCCCGGCGTCGCCGGTCAGGCCGGTGCCCTGCTGGGCGTAGGCCTGGGTCATGGTCCACAGCCTGCTGTAGCTCTGGGTGATGCCGGCGGGCGGGTTGAAGGCATGGCCGGGCCACAGGGAGTTCGCCGCGGGCGTCATGGTGGCGCGGAAGTCGCGTGCGAGGGCGCCGGTCTCCCGCAGCCGGGATGCGTAGGGCTCGGCGGTCGCGTCGTAGCCGGTACCGAGGGCGATCTCCAGCCAGCGCTGCCGCAGCGTGTCGTACTCGTCGCCCTGAGGTGCGGCGGTCGCCGTACCGGGCATGGTGAGCGAGGGAGCTGTGGCAGCAGCCACGGCTGCGGCGATCAGGAACGTACGGCGGTTTGGAGTCATGAACATGCCCTACCAGCCGACGGAAAGCGCTGTCTATGGGGCGGACGGGAAGGCCTCACCCGCGCGCCCGGACCGCGACCGTGTCCCTGGAGGCCGCCCAGGCCGGGGGGTGCACATCGCCGCGGCCCGGGCGCAGTGGTTCGTCCCGGGAGCTGTGGTCCGCATCCCCTGGGCGCGGACATTCATCCGGCGCTGCTGGGGCAGGCCGCCGTCGAGAAACCTCAGCTCCCCTGAACTCATGGGACTCCACGGCGTCAGGGATCAGTGGAACCGCGGTTGGCGCTGCGATCGATGTCGAGTCACTTCCGTGCTCTCTCAGCCGGCATGGAGGATCCGAAAGCGATCGGGTTCCGCCGGATCTCGATCGACGACTTGGATGGGAGGCCAAGCCCATTGCCACACGCTGATGCCTGGCGTGCGGGAGAAATGAATCTGCCCGCGGGTGCCTTCGACTGCAATACGCGGCCAGGATTCGGCAGTGCGCGCCCGGTCCGTGCCGTGAGAACGCAGCACGTCGGCGAGGACGGCGACCGTGTCGTAGCCCTCGAAGGCGACGAAGGAGGGCGTTTCGGCCAGGCGCTCGCGGAGGGCCGCCTCGACTCGTGCACCGAGTGGGCTGAGGCGTTCGGGCAGGTAGCGCAAGAACGGGATCGCGGTGCTGTCATCGCCCAGCAGCGTCGCCCATTCGGTGAACTCCGGTTGCCCGGCCGGAGCGCCGATCATGATCTCGGCGAGGCGCTGGTCGCGGCGCACGTACTTGACGATCGACACTGCCGGCTCCGGGTGGCCGACGAGCAGAAGGAGGGCTGTCGCGCGATTGTCGACGAGTTCGTCGCACACGGCCGTGGGGGCGAGCGCGCGCAGGTCGAGTTCGATGACGGTGGCGCCACGTGGAGCGAGGTAGTCCCGCAGAATGCGGGTCCCGGATGCCCAGTAGACACTCGACTCGGCTGCTACGGCGATGCGACGGTGGCCCATGGCGAGGAGGAAGTCTGCGTAGACCCGCCAACCGTGGGACTGGGCCGGGGCGAGGCGCGCGACCCATTGCGTTGGCTGTTCGGTGAGGGCGTCGAGAACCGCTGAGGAGCAGAGGAACGGCAGGCCGAGGGCGTCGGCCCTGGCGGCAGCGGCGCGAGCGACGACGCTGTGATATTCCCCCGCCAAGGCGGCCACGCCCAGGCGAGCCAATTCCTCTACGGCCTCCGTGGCCTTCTGTGGATCGGCCGCGGTGTCTCGGACCACCAACTCGAGTGGTCTTCCGATGATCCCGCCGGCGTCATTGATGTCGCGAACGGCCAACTCAAGTCCAGCGAGCAAGTGTTGGCCTGCCTCGACCCAGCCGGGCCGAGTGAGCGGAACAAGAGCGCCGATCCGGACGGATGACCCGTCAGTCCGCTCCGCTCCAGGGGGCGACAGTGGCGATGGCGGCGTATTCATGAGCTGGCGTCTTCCGATTGACGATTCGGGCGATTCGGTTGCAGTGTGCCCGGAGTGCGGAGTGGCAAGGCCCCCCGGTAGTACGCGTTCGTCTCACCTCGTCGTGACGGGCGCACCTGGGGGACCATGCCGCACATTGCATCCACCACCATCGCCGACAGGCAACCGATTATTCGTTCGCTGAGCTGCGGGGCTTCAAGAAACCTTGGCAGGGCGGGCCGTTGGGCGAGCTTGGCCGGCTCGGGGCGACGCCCGCGTCGGTAGGCTGCCGCGTCTGCGGACGCGGGCCGGCAGCGCACAGCAACCGGCGGACGTCGTGCAGAGGCGCCCAAGCGCCGGCCCTATCGCGCTGAAGGGCTGCGTCTGGCGTCGGCGGCCCCCGCACGCACGCGCACACACACGCAGGCACGTCCAATCCGTTCACCAGGGCAGCTTCCTGATATCGCGTCGGGTCGGCGGCCGGGTTCACCGTGAACCCGTGTCACCCGCACGTCGAATTGAACATCCGACGAACAGTCGGAGGCGATCGTCGCCGCCCCCGCCGAAACGCCCGGCGGGTCCGTACTGTCGGCCTCGTGGGATGGCTCGAAATCACCTTCACGGCCGCCGGCCTGGTGCTTGGCGCCGTCTCCATCGTTACGCCGTTCATCGCCGACCGGCGGGCCCGGCGCAGCAGACGCATCGGCTTCCGCAAGCAGATGGACATCGCGATAGGTCACAACGGCCAGGTCGGCGGGGTGGACCCGCGCCTCGGCCTCTTCAACGACCTGCCCACGATGCGCGATGCCACCCTCGTGCTGCTGCGCATCGAGAACGACGGGTCGCGGCACGTCGAGGAATCCGACTACATCGACCCGTCGGCGCAGTACGGGCTCAGCGCCGAGTTCCCGGGGCGGCGCATCCAGGCGCAGGACGTCACACTGCCCGATGAACACGCCAATCTGATGGGCTACTTCGAGAACCAGCCCGGCCTGTTCGTCGCGGGCCCGTGCACACTGCGCATCCCGCGCGTCCCGCTGAAGCCGGGTGCCTACTACAAGATCCTGGTGCTCCTGACGGGTGGCCAGGAGGGTGCTCCGGTCGTCGTCACCGGCGACATCAAGGACGGCACGCTCCACGAGAACCACAGTCTGACGCCCGATGAGAAGCCACCGGTGTTCAGCAAGCAGGCTCGCTGGACCACCGTCGTCCTCGGCCTCGCGCTGATCGCGGCGGCCACCCTGCCGCTCGTTGTGCCAGGCCCGCTGCCCGACGACTGCGAGACGGGCAGCCTCAGACTGACCGGTTCGACGGCGTTCGCGCCGGTGATGAACGAGCTGGCACAGAAGTACCGGGACCACTGCGGCGGAAAGCCGGACATCACGGTGGCCACCCACGGCAGCCGTACCGGAGTGCGCGAACTTGCCCTGTCCGGGGGCCGGCGCCAGCAGGGTGCGCCGGTGATCGCCTTCTCGGACGGTCCGCGCCCGGCGAGCTACACCCGGCTCAGCGAGAGCCGCGTCGCGGTCTCCCTGTTCACGCTGGTCGTGCACGACGACGTGCGCCTGACGAACCTGTCCGTGGCCGATGCGCGCCGCATGTACCGGGGCGAGATCCGCAACTGGTCGCAGCTCGACGGCCCCGACCTGCCCGTCGTCCTGGTCAGCCGTACCTCTGGCTCCGGCACCCGCTCCGCCCTGATCAGCCGCGTTCTCGGCGGCACGGACGAACCACCCGCGTCGTCGGACGACTGCGTCAACCGCACGGTCCGCAGCACGCCCGTGCTGCGCTGCGAGCTCGACTCGACGGAGCAGGTCCTCGACACCGTGGCCCGCACTCCGGGCGCGATCGGTTACAGCGAACTGCGCGCCGCCTCCCCTCCGGAACGACCGAAGGGGCTGCACCGCCTCGATCTGGACGGGCACGCCCCCGACCTGGACCGCCTCGAGTCGAGCGGCTACCCCTACCGCGAAATCGAGTACGCCTACACCTACGGCCGTCCCCCCGCCGATTCGTTGGTCTCCAGCTTCCTCGCGTACGCCGTCGACAACGGAACCGGCAAGGGCGTGGTCGCCACCCACGGGCATCTCCCATGCGGAACACCCGTGGGACTGCGGGTCTGCGGCGCGGCCGACTGAACCTCGCGCAAGCCGCGCAGCTGACTGCGCCGGCGACAGAACTCCGGCTGCCTGGGCGGACACCGCCGGGTGGTCGAGCGCACGCTGTCCGGGCTGAGGGGGGACCTGACGGGTCCGAATCCCGTGGATCGCGGCAAGAAAGGTTCAAAGATCCCCTTGGTCACCGAGCGGACCGGTCTGCCGCTCTCCATCGGGATCTCCGCCGCCAACACCCATGACGGCCAGGGCCGGGTGCCGCCGCCTGCACCGTCGCTATGAACGCAAAGCGGAACACTTTCTGGCCTTCGCTGGGATCGCCGCGGCGCTCATGTGCTTCCGGCACCTCTCGCGGCAGGCATGAGGCAGCGGCTCTGCCGCTACGGGACGTTCCAGGCGGCAATGAACGGCTGCCCGTCCTCGATGCCCAGGAAGCTGAGAGTGCCTGGATGCGGATGGCCGAGCAGCCGGCTTGCGGAGGCGTCGAGGCCGAGCCAGCGCACCGTGAGAACGCGCGCCAGATGACCATGCGCGACGACGGCGACATCGCCCTCGTCCAGCAGCGGCCGTATCCGGTCCAGCACCGCGTCCGTGCGCGCGGCCACCTGCTGGAGCTGCTCGCCGGGATGGTCGTCGCCGCCGGGAATGACGCCGTCCCGCCACAGGTCCCAACCCGGCCTCATCTCCTGGATCCGCGCCGCGGTCAGGCCCTCGTAGCCGCCGTAGTCCCACTCCATCAGGTCGGGATCGGGCCGGACGCCGGCCAGGCCCGCCAGTTCGGCCGTCCGCATGGCGCGGCTCAGCGGGCTGCTGAACACCGCCACCAGATGGCGTCGGGCCAGCCGCGGAGCGAGCGCCTTGGCCGCGGCCTCACCCGCATCAGTCAGTGGAATGTCGGTACGGCCGGCGTGCTGGCCCGACAGGCTCCACTCGGTCTGGCCATGCCTGATCACTATCAGTTCACCCATGGCCGCGCACGATATCTGACCATGCGACACGGCCGACCACTCCTCGCCTTCGCCGCCACCGCCCGCACTCTCATTTGCGACGGCTGACTCACCAACTGAGATGACCTCCAAGCGGGTCTGGTGAAGTTTGGTGCTGGTCCTCGGACGCCGGTGCCGATCGCCTCGATGCCGGCACGGGTGCGGCGGGCAGAGCCTCTGGCCATGCCGAGCTGCGAGATCACACCGATAGGTACGGTCCGGAACAACCGGACGGACGTCCAGCACGCGGACAACTGGGGTGCCGTCCGCAGCACGATCACCATCGACGAGCGCTTCGGCGAGGCCTGCCTCCAGGGTCTGGAGGGCTTCTCCCACGTGGAGGCCGACGGTGGATGGTGGATCGCGCGTGCCGTGGTTGAACGTGATCCAGAGCGCAATTGAGGCAGGGACGACGACTACGACTGCCTGATGCTTGAGTTGGTGCTCAGTGTCATCGTGCTCGGCGAACCGGCGTCTGACCTCCGTTCGAAGCTGGTGGAGTTGACGCGCCGGAAGTCGGGCTCTGCCAATGCACCCGCTGGGCTCGTTCAGCACGGCGCGTTGGGGCTGCGCTCACATTCCTAGCTGACTGTTCCGAGCAACGATCACGGAGGGGGAATGGCTCTGCGAGGAGGCGTTTCTGCGGATTTCGTTGTTCGGTAGCCGACTCTTCGATGAGATCAGAAGACATCTAGACGGCTATGTGTGATATCGCTACCTTCGGCGGTATGGTCTCGAAACCCCTCCCGCCCCGACTCCCCGTTACCGATCGCACCCGGCATCGGCGCCTACGTGAACAGGCCAGCCTGGAGCGGACCGATCTGGAGGCGGTTCTCGACGCCGGGTTCGTCTGTCACCTGGGGGTGGTGATCGAAGGGCGGCCACTTGTCCTGCCCACGGTGTACGGGCGGGACGAGCAGTGGCTGTATCTGCACGGGTCCGTAGCCAGTCGCAGTCTGACCGGTGATCTCCCCGTCTGCGTCACCGTCACACACGTCGACGGGCTGGTGCTCGCCCGGTCCGTCTTCGAGCATGGTGTGAACTACCGCAGCGCCGTGATCCACGGCGACGCTCGCAAGGTTACCGACCCCGAGGAAAAACTTGCGGGGCTGCGCCGGCTCACCGAGCACTCGGCTCCTGGCCAGTGGTCTTACGCCCGCCGCCCGAACCGCAAAGAACTCGCCGCCACCACCCTGCTCGCCCTCTCCCTGGAAGAAGCCTCAGTCAAGATCCGTACCGGCGCACCCGAGGACGGTGACGGGCCCGACGCGGGACTCGGGCTGTGGGCCGGGATCCTGCCCCTGACTTCCGTATGGGGCGAGCCCGTCCCCGATCCAGCACTGCCTACCGGCACCCCCATACCAGGGCACATCGCATGCCGGGAGGGAACCCGGCACGGCTGAGTGGTTATCCCGACGTTCGGGAGGGTGGGACTCAGGGGTAATGAGCCTCATCCGCTCCTTCACTGTGGAGTTGTGGCCGGCCGTTCGTGCCCTGGCACCCGCCGGGGCGGCCGAGCGCGCACTCCCGCCCTGGCCCACCGGCGAAGGCGGCCAGGCACCCAGCTCTGCGATCTGAGTGGCAACGACACCGCCACAGGGGAAGGCCGCCACACCAGCCACCGGCTCCCTCGTGGCCGGCCTCGGGGCGGCCCCCTCGCCGAGACGACCGCACTGACCGCCGCTCTGTACCAGCACCGCCAGGAGGCAGACCATGCTCACCACCGTCGGCCAGTTCAACGCCACCACCGACAAGGCCGCCAACCTCGAGGCCGCCGCAGCCCTGATCGGTCAGGCGGCCGCTCAGGGATCGCAGCTCGTCGTACTGCCCGAGAACGCCATGTACTTCAACCCCGACCCTGAGGCGGACATCGTCCAGCACGCCGAGCAGGTCGACGGCCCGTTCGTCACCGCGATCGGCACGTTGGCCAGGCGGCACGGCATCGCCGTCGTGGCGGGCATGACCGAGACGCCGGCAGTCCAGGGCGAACGGCCCAGCAACACCGTCCTCGCGGTGGACCAGAAGGGCGATCCGCTCGGGGTGTACCGCAAGGTCCATCTCTACGACGCCTTCGGGTACCGCGAGTCGGACCACGTCCAGGCCCATACGCCCTCGCCGTTGCTCTTCACCCTGGAGGGAGTCACCTTCGGCGTCATGACCTGCTACGACCTCCGGTTCCCGGAGATGGCCCGGTTCCTGATCGACGCGGGTGCCACGGCCCTGGTCGTCCCCGCCGCCTGGGTGGTCGGCCCGGCCAAGGAGGACCACTGGACCACGCTGGTCCGCGCCCGGGCGATCGAGAACACCGCCTACGTCCTTGCCTGCGGTCAGACCGGCCCCATCTGCACCGGCCACAGCCTCATCGTGGACCCGATGGGCCATGTGGCGGCATCGGCGGGCGAGGCTCCCGGGGTGGCGTCCGCCGTCGTCGACGCGGCGCGCGTGGAGGCCGTCCGCGCCGAGAACCCGAGCCTGGCGAACCGGAGGTTCCGGGTCGACTTCGTCTGAGGGGCCGGCCGGACCGGGTCCAGCCGGCAGCCCGTAGCCCGTGGCCGGTACTCACTCGGCCGACGCGCCGGAGGAGGCGAAACCGGGAGCTGGGTCCTAGCGTTCGGAGAGTGCCCCGCGCTGACAGGACACAGGGCTCGGGTGGCCCCGCACTCTGCGCCCTGGGGAGGGGTCGCCCTAGCACGACGCGGATCATCCATCCGCTGGCTCACGCCGCCGTTTCGGTTCGATGACGGGGCGGGACCGGCTTGGTGAGGGGTCATACGTTGAAGCGATCCAGGCCGGTCCGGTGCGGCGGTCAGCCGGCCGGGCGGCGACGGGTGCGCAGCGCCAGTACCAGGCAAACCGTGGTCGCGGCGATGGCGAGTGCGGCGGGCAACCGTGCCCATGAGGTGCCCGCGACCGGCGCCTGGGCGGCGAGCAGGACCACCGCGGTCGCGGCGGCGGCCGCCAGTGCGGGTGTCGCCTGCGGCTGGCCGGGCGGGGCGGTGACACCGGCTGTCCATGCGTCGGTGACGAGCAGGTAGGCGAGTAGCAGGGCGGCGATGCAGACGACCAGCCAGACCGCGGGGCCGGTGGCCGCCGCGACCGCGATCGCCGCGGCCGGAAGCAGGGTCGTCCTGCGACGGGCCGCGACGGTCCGCCAGCGCATGGAGGTCAGGACGGGGCGCGCGTCGACCATCGGAGCGGCCCACCACGCGGCTGCCGCCGCCACGAGCACCAGCACCCTGACCAGCGGCGGTGCGTGCAGGGCGGCCGGCGGGTCGCAGGCGGCGACGGCGAGGGCCGTTCCGAGCAGTCGGTCGGTGATACGGGAGGTGAGCCGTTCGATGAGCCGGGCGGCTCGGCTGCCGGCGGGGCGCGGGCCTGGCCGGGCGAACCGGACGGAGGCGGGGGTCATCGGGTCCCTCCGTGGATGCGGGTGCGCAGCAGCGGTGCAAGGGCGAGGTCGAGGGTCTCGCCGGGCCGGTGGGCGACGAGCGCGATGCCGCGTTCCACGAGGGCGAAGCGCATGGCGTCGCGGTCGGCCCGCCACAGCCGCAGCGCGAGTTCGCCCTCGGAGTCGCCGGGTTCCACGACCGGGTCGCCGGTGGGGATCTCGACCACGACCAACGGGTTGGCCCGCCCGCGCACCTGGTGCAGGATGTCGAAAATCCGCTGCTCGGTCAGCGGCGTGATGACGTACACCAGCGCTCCTTCGGGCAATGCGGGCGGTGGGAGCAGACTGAGGCCCTCCGTGCGGAACGCGAGGTCTTTGCGGACCTCCAGCACGCTTTCGATGATGCGGTAGAAGTACCCATGGCCGCTGCCCGGTTGCAGCCAGTGGGTCACGCCACCGACCGACACGACGCCGACCCGGTCGTGGGTGCGCAGGTAGGCGCGGACCAGCCCGGCAGCGGCCCGGAAGGTCTCGTCGAGGGAGGACGCGCCGGTGACCGGGTCGACCACGTCGGTGAGCACGTCCAGCAGTACCACGGTGTCGGCGGTGCGCTCCGCGGCGAACTGGTGGACCTGCAGGGTGCCACGGCGGGTGGTGGCCGGCCAGTGGATCCGGCGCTGCCGTTCGCCGCGCACATACGGGTGCACGCCGGTGACCTCGACGCCCTCGCCGCGCTGCACGGCGGTGTGCTCTCCGAGCCGTTCCGGCAGCCGGACCGGGATGGGTGTGAGTCCGGCGTGTTCGGGCACTGGGAAGACGGCGATCTCGCCGAGTTCGGCCCGCACGGTGCGGCGGGCCAGCCCGCCGCGGTCGTAGACGTCGACGTCGACTGTGCCGAGCGTCCAGCGGCCCCAGCGCTGCGCGGTCAGGACGAGCTCGACGCGGTGCGGGCCGACCGCGAGGTGGTCGAGCCGGACCCCGTGACCGAGGGTGACGCCGGGGTCCAGGCGGCCGGTCTCACCGTCGTAGGCCACCGCGATCCGCACCGACACCTGCTCGCCCTCGAAGCACCGCCGCGGCTCCACCTCGACCTCGATCGTCACAGCGTCCGGGCGCGGCCCGCTCGGCAGGGCGAGGGCGAGCAGCACCAGGGGCGCGGTGGCGAGAGCAAGTACCCAGGGCCGCCCGGTGATCAGCGCGGCGGTCAGCGCGAAAACGGCCAACGTGCCCAGCCGCAGCGCGCGTTCACCGGTGCGCCAGCCGGGCGGGGGTGGTGGCGAGGGTTCGGCGGTCACGTCCTGGGGGCCGTTCAGGGCCCGTTGGGCGGCGGCGGACGCTCTGCGGGCCGGCATCGGCTCCGTCATGACACGACCGGCGCGCGAGGCAGGGTCTGCGGGGCGGGCACGGACTGCATGACCTCGCGGATCACGTCGTCGCCGTCGATCTGCCGGACCCACAGCTCCGGCTTGAGGGTGACGCGGTGCGCGAGGGCCGGCACCGCCACGGACTTGACGTCCTCCGGGGTCACGTAGTCCCGCAGGTCCAGGACGGCACGGGCACGGGCGAGCTGCACCAGGGCCAGGCCACCGCGCGGAGAGGCACCGACCTGGATGTGCGGGTGGGCCCGGGTGGCGCCGACCAGCGCGACGACGTAATCCAGCAGGTCGTCGTCCACCTCGACGCGTTCGACGGCGGCCCGCATGGCCAGCACCTCGCCCGGCCCGCTGAGCGTGCGCAGCACAGCCTCGGGCACCGCCCGATCGACACGCGCGCGCAGCATGCCGGCCTCCTGGGACGCCGTCAGATAGCCCATCCGCACCCGCAGCAGGAACCGGTCGAGCTGAGCCTCGGGCAGGGTGTACGTGCCCTCGTACTCGATGGGATTGGCGGTGGCGACGACCACGAAGGGCTCCGGCAGCGGCCGGGTGCTTCCGTCGATGGACACCTGGGACTCGGCCATCGCCTCCAGCAGCGCGGCCTGGGTCTTGGGCGGGGTGCGGTTGATCTCGTCGGCGAGCAGCAGGTGGGTGAAGACCGGTCCGGGACGGAAGACCATGTCGGCGTTCCGCTGGTCGTAGAACGGAGCGCCGGTGACGTCGGAGGGCAGCAGGTCGGGGGTGAACTGGATGCGGCAGAAGTCCAGGCCGAGGGTGGTGGCGAAGGAGCGGGCCAGCAGCGTCTTCCCGAGTCCCGGCAGGTCCTCGATGAGGACGTGGCCGCCGGCGAGGATACCGAGCATCACCAGCGCCAGCGGTTCCGCCTTGCCGACCACGGCCGTGCGGATCTCGTCGAGCACGGCCGCGGCCCGTTCGCCCGCCTGCCGAGGGGTCAGGATGTCTTGGTCCGGGGTGGGCTGCGGGCTGGTCACGGTCGGATCCTCACGGGGCGGGGTCGGGGTGCGCGGACTGGTCACGATCGGATCCTCACGGGGCGGGGTCGGGGTGCGCGGGCTGCGGGGTCGGCCGCAGCGCCACCGGTCACAGGGCTTCCAGGCGGTCGAGCAGGGAGCGCAGGACGGGCTCGGGGAGAGTGGGCTGCGGAGCGGTCACCTCGGGATCGATCCACGGCCACAGCTCGGCGCCGACCAGGGCCCGGGCCCGCTGGGGGTGCCGGTACATCGCCACGCCGTGCCGTTGGGCCAGCCGGGCGGCGAACAGCCGCTGCAACTGCGGCCGCATGACGGTGCGGAGGTGCACTTCGCTGTCGTCCGCGAGGGTGTTGGCCACGATGCGCCGCCACCCGCCGAGCGCCGGGACCCGCCTGCCCAGCAGGCGCACCGGCTTGCGGTGTCCGTTGTCCTGGGCGGCACCGCCCGCGGCATAGCGCCCCAGGGCCAGCGCAACAGCGGTGATGAGGGCGAGGCCGGTGGCGGCTGCGGCGACACCGTCGGCCAGGGCGAGCAGCACTTCGGCCGCGACGGCGAGGGTGACGAGTACGGCCAGCGAGTGCCGTATGGAACCGGGCGCTCCCAGCACGGAGTTGACGAAGGTCCGGATCCGTGTGAGCGCCTTCACGTGGCACCCGCCTCCGCTTCGGGCCCACGCGCCCGCGAGCGCAGGCCGTGAGCGATCTCGGCGAGCGCGGCCGCGGCCCGGTCGCGGTGGCCGCCGTCCATCGGGTGCGTGGAGTAACGGGCCTCGCGGAACAAGGTGGTGAGCTCGACGGCGGCCGCTCTCGCGGGCAGGCCGCCGGCGACGGCCCGTTCCAGTAGGTCCTGCGGGCTGTCCGAGGCACGCCGGGCCACGCCGGAGTCGGCGAGCGACTCCTCCATGGCGACATAGCAGGCGATGACGGCTGCGCGGGTGTCGGTTCCGTCCAGCAGGGCGCGGCGCCCGGAGTCCACGGCCTGGGCCAGGCGTTCCTGCTCGTCGTCGAGCGTCGCGTACGTCGCCGGGACCTCGGTAGCCGGCGGCCGGGTCAGATACCGCCACAGGTACACCCCGGCGAGCACGAGGGCCACGGCGAGCAGGGCGATGCCGAGACCGAACAGGATGCGCGTCAGCCCGAAGTGCATGCTGTGGCCACTGTGCTCGGCAGGCAGTGTGGGTGGCGGGGTGCTCGCCGGGTCCTGCCGCGCAGGGGGAAGCCGGACGGGCCCGTGGCCGTCCCCGTGGCTGCCGCCGGACGGACCGAACTGGTGCAGGACCAGGATGAGCAGCGGGAGGACCAGCGGTGCGGCCAGCAGGACGCGGCCCACGCCGTCCATCAACCGCTCCTCCACCGGGTTGAGTTTCTGGCAGGCGCTGACCTGCTCCAGGTGCTTCCCGCGCAGTGCGATGCCGCCGAGGAGTGACAGCAGGGCGATGCCGAGCACGAGGACGGGGTTGCCGCCGAGCGGCCCGCGGCCCTTGACGAACAGACCCGTGCCGGGGTGCAGCAGCAGTGCTCCTAGGGCGGTTAAGCCCACGACCAGTACCGTCAACGCGGCCTGCGCGGCCCCGATCGTGCCGTGCCGCTGTCGCCCGTCCGCCGTACGCACCCGCCCCACGCCACACCCCTCCGTCGCGACCGGCAGCTTCGCACACCGGTCGCCGGCGTGCCAGCAGGGGTTCACCGGTGGGGCGGAACGGGGCGGGGCATCCAGCGACCGGCGTACCGTCCGACACGTCGCGTTGTGCGTGCCCTGCAGCCCGTGCTGCGACATCCCGGCGTCGTCGTCCCGGTTTTGACAGCGCATGTCGGGGCTATGAGCAGCATGCCGACTTGGCGGTGTTCGTTGTTCATGAGCAACGTCGCGCCCTACACGGGACTGGGGCGGCTGCTGCTGGACGCGAGCCATCAGGTTGCCGTGGCCGCTCACCCGTCAGGAGGGACGCAACGAAGGCGTTGGCCCTTTCCTCACAGCGTCGCCGTCCTGGCCCTCGGCCGTACGCGTCGGCTCCACGACCCGCCCTTGACCGCCGGGCGGCAGCCCAGCCCTTCGACTCCGGCTTCCAGTCCTGGACGAGAAGCTCGAGCAGCACCTCGTCCAGGAACTCACTCATCACCCAGGCCGAGGAGCGCGGCACGCCCTCGCGGAGGAAGCCGTTGCGCTCGGCGGAGCGCAGCATCGCGGTGTTGTCCGACAGCGCCTCGGCCTGCAGCCGCTGCAGGCCGCGCACGACGAAACCGTAGTTGCACAACACCGCGACCACGTCGGTGCCGTAACCCTTGCCGCGGGAGGACGGCAGCAGCCCCAGCCCGATGTGCGCGGACCGGTTGTGGTTGTCGATGCCCCACAGCTCCGCGGTGCCGACCAGCGTGCAGCCCTCCAACTCCACCACGGAGAACTGGACACGCCCCTCCTCCTTGTCGTCCACCACGAGCCGCGGATCCTTCGAGCCGGGCGTGATCGGCCGCCACGGCCCGCCTTTGGCCTGCGAGGAGTTGACCACGTCGTCGTAGAGCTCGGCCTGCAGGATCGGGACGTCCTCCTCGTGCCGGACCCTGAGCCCGACCTTGCCGCCTCTCAGCATGCGAGCTTCCTATCCGACCGGGTCGGCCGGCGACAAACCAATAGGCGGTCGTCTCAGCTGGTGTAGCGGCGCTCAGATCAGAGGCGGTATCCGTACACGCCGCCGATCCCGGCCTGTGCGGAAACCGGGTCGCTCCTGGGGCAGTGGCTCCACGACCCGTTCGGTGACTTCGCTTCTGTTCATGTCACTCGCCCCGCCTTCCGGGGGTTGCTTGCCGTCAGGCCGAACGAAGTTGACTGACGGTCTGCTCGGTCGACCACACGGCGCTGGCCAGGAAACGGAAGTTGATGAGGGCGGCCAGATATCCGTCACCTTCGGGCAGCCGGGGCCCGGCGGTGGCGTCACGGACGACGACGACCTCGAATCCCTGCTCGACCAGCTCCCGGAGGTGCCCTTCGGTGCACAGGTTGGCCGCCATGCCGGCCAGGATCACCTGCGAGATGCCGCGTTTGCGCAGCTGGAGGACGAGGTCATTCGACTCCGGCCCCACGATCTTGTGCGGGGAGGCGATGACCGTTCCCCCGTCCAGGATGTACTCCTTGTACTCCGGCAGGAAGTCGGCGCCGGAATCGGTGAAGCCGTCGAGGGTGAGCGGACCGGTGCGGCTGAACATGCCGACGCTGTGCATGAACTGCTCTATCGGGTCGCCGAACTTCCACTGCTGGTCGGTGGGGTAGAAGTAGTGCGGTGACACGGCAACCGTGATGCCCGCCTCCTTCGCGGTGGCGAGAAGCCGGCCGATGTGGCCGACGGTGCCGTTCTCGGTGATGCTGTCTCCGAAGACGGACCAGGTAGCGCCCTTCGGGCTCAGGAAGTCGATCTGCGGGTCGGTGATGACCAGTGCCGCACGTGCGGGGTCGAGTGTGAACCCACTTCCGGGGAGTGCGGGGTTGGCGGGCTCGGCGTAGATGCTGCTGTCGGACATGAGTGGGACCGCTCCTCACGAGGGGGGTGGCTGACGACTGGCTAATAATAAGTGACCGGTCGTCTTTTTATTGGGATCAGAGTACCGCCTCCTCAGCTGGAGCAACAGTCGTCTGTTACTTCACCGAGGCAGTCGACGTTCCAAGGAGGCGCGGAATGGCCACAGTTGCGAACCTCTCGTACGCATCGCGTCGCTGCCTGATGCGTCCTTGCATGACAGCCCCCTCCCACGACTCGACGATCGCGAACGCGAGTTCCTCCGGTGACGGGTCACCCGGGATGTCGCCGCTCAGCTGGGCCTCTCGGAGGCATGCGGCGATCAAGCCGGTCCACCGGTCCATGATGTGGTCCAGCTTCTCCCTGACCTCTGCGCTGTGGTCGGCCAGCTCGAGAGACATGTTGCCGACGAGGCACCCCAGCGCGAAGTTGCGCTGCGCGTTGTGGTCCGTCATGGCCAGGAAGAAGGCGGTGACGCGTTCGACGGGCGGCCGGGATGCGTCTCGCAGATTGAAGCCGAAGTCACGGTCGATGGATGCCCAGTAGTGTTCGAGCACTGCGACCGCGAAGTCTTCCTTGCTGGCGAAGTAGCTGTAGAACGACCCTTTGGGCACACCGGCGCTGTCGGTGATCTCTTTGATGCCACACCCGTTGAAGCCGTTTGTGTGCATGAGCTCGAGCCCCGCGGCAAGGAGGCGTTCACGGACGAGCGGATTGGCTGGTCGTGGCATCCTTCGATAATAGCCGAACGGTCAACTATCGTCGTGTTCGCGCAGGGACTGCTCAGCGGCAGGTGACGCGGGCGCGGGCCCAGGAGTTGTTGGCGTAGCCCTTGGGGTTCCACAGATGGGCCGGGGACTCGGGCATGACCGCGCCGGTGCAGTCCCATGCCCGTGCGATCACCTGTGTCTCGCCGACGGGCAGGTCAAGGGTGATGCGCCAGAGCTGCCAGGTCCAGGGGCTGTCCGGCCGGTCCAGCTCGGCCTGACGCCAGCTGAGTCCTTCGTCGAGGGAGACGTCGACGCGGGCGACGGAGCGGTCGTCGCCGGCCAGGGCGTAGCCGGTGATCTCGGTCGGCCCGGGCGATAGGTTCGCGCCGTCGTCGGGGCTCAGGATGTCGCAGTTCAACGCGATGGGGCCGAGGGAGATGCCGTCGCCGGGTCCGGCCTGGTCGGGGTCGGCCTCGGCGGGCAGGATGCGGTAGGCGGTGGCCTGGAAGTAGTTGTCGGACGGCTGGGTCTGAGCGGTGACGCCGGTGAGCCATTTGACGCTGCGGGCGCCGATCCAGCCTGGCACCACCGCACGCAGCGGGCCGCCGTGGACGGGGGGTAGCGGCCGGCCGTTCATGGCCCAGGCCAGCAGTACTTCCGGACCCTGAGCCTTGGTGGTCGGGATGGAGCCGCCGTAGGGCTGGGGCGGGTAGGCCAGCTGCGAGACGTCCGGGGCGGCGAAGGCGATGTGCGTGGCCTGTGCCCGCAGGCCCGCTGCGGCCAGCACGTCGGCCAGCCGTACTCCGCTCCAGCGGGCGGTGGACGTGGCGCCGGGCCCCCACGGGTCCTCGCCGGGGATGTCCCGCACCGCGGCCAGGCCCGCTCGCCGGTTTCCGGCGCACTGCAGCGTGGCCACGACCTCCACCTCGTCAAACCGTGCCCGCAGGTCCTTCAAGGACAATTCCAGCCCCCGCGCGACCAGGCCGCCCACCCGCAGCCGCCATACCGCCGGGTCGCATTCGGGGATCGGGCCGTGGTTGCGGCTGTAGAAGGTGTCGACCGGCGTCTCTCGCCGCCCAGCCAGCGCCGCTCGAAGGGGTTCGGCATTGAACGGCTCTCGCTCGTGCACCACCATGTCGTCCCGTTTGCCCCAAAGGCCCATGCTCAGCCGAGTACCCGCCACCGGCAGCCGAACCTCACACGCAGCGCGTCGCAGCCGTCTCCCACGGCGGCGCCGGCCTACGAACCAGCCCACGAACCACAGACGGCCGAGTACGACGAGCCCAGCTCCAGGTGCACGTCCACCCGCGACCGCCTCGCCGGTCGGCCACCAGCCGACCTGTCCTGATCCGGCGAGGTCGTCGTTGGTCGATCAGTGCGTCGGCCGGTGCCTGCATGGCGGCGGTGAGCATGGCGGCCGCGTCGACGAGGCGACTGGTGGACGCAAGCGATTCTCGTCGACGGCTTACCGGGACTCTTGCAGAAAGCCCCGGCGTTCACGCCGGGGATGAACGCATCTCAAGGCTGCTCTGACGTGCACTTTAGAGTGGACGTTGTTGCTGCTCGATGTACTGGCGGACGATCGCCAACGGTGCTCCGCCGCATGATGCGGAGAAATACGAGGGTGACCACAGATGCCCGTGCATGATGGCGCGGTTGATATGGCTGGTGAACTCCTGCCGTATCCGGCGGGCGGAGACGCCCTTGAGGCTGTTGACCAGTTTCGAGACGGTGACCTTAGGCGGGTAGTGCACCAACAGGTGGACGTGATCACGTTCGCCGTTGAA
>NZ_JBIAXS010000038.1:0-83920 GCF_042896885.1 Streptomyces sp. NPDC001231 | reverse complement strand
ACCCCCCAGGTCATGCGTGCGACAGGGGGCAAACAGCCATACCGGGCCCGGGGGCCAGGCGCCCCGTTGCGGGGCCATGAGAAAGGTAACGGGGTGCCTCTATGGGGTTCGTCAACCCTGTCGTGCCGGGTTTGAGGTGGTTCGCCGGTGTGGGTTCATGCGGCGAGGACGGTGGTCCTGGGCTCGCGGGGTTCGTAGAAGGTGCCGTCGCGAAGCATGGCGAACAGGACGCTGATGCGTTGGCGGGCGAGGCGGAGGAGGGTCTGGGTGTGGGTCTTCCCGCGGGCTCGCTGGCGGTCGTAGTAGGTGCGGGAGGCGGGATCGGCGTTCATACAGGCGAAGGCGGAGAGGAACATGGCTTGTTTGAGCTGCCGGTTTCCGCCTCGGGGCGCGTGTTCGCCGTGGATCGAGGTCCCCGACGACTTCGTGGCCGGGGCGAGGCCGGCGTAGGAGGCGAGGTGGGCGGCGGTGGGGAAGCTGGTGCCGTCGCCGACGGTGACCAGCAGTACGGCGGCGGTCCTGACGCCGACGCCGGGCATCGACGTCAGGACCGGGGAAAGAGGGTGCTCCTCCAGCAGGGCTTTGCTCTGGGCTTCCAGGGCCCGTCGCTGTTCGTGGACGGCTCCCAGCGAGCGGGCCAGGGACGGGATCACGATGTCGAGGGCGCCGGTCCCGGGCACGATGACGGTCTGCTCGTCGAGGGCGGTAAAGACGTCGTCGATCAGCCGGGCGGCCATGCGTGGGGCCTTGGGGCGGATGGCCTCGACGAGTCTGCGGCGGCCGGCTTTGCGCAGGGCGGCCGGGGAACCGTAACGCTCCAGGAGCCAGGTGACGGCCTGGTGGTCGAGGCGGGGGCCCAGGACGCGCTCCAGGCTGGGGTGGAACTGGATGAGCAGACCGCGTATCCGGTTGGAGGTGCGAGTGGCCTCGGCCGCGAGGTCCTGGTCGAAGCCGACCAGCACGGTCAGCTCGGCGGTGATCTCGTCGGTCAGTTCCAGCGAGCGCAGGGTGTGCGGCATGGTGCGGGCCGCGTCCGCGATGACCGCGGCGTCCTTCGCGTCGGTCTTCGCCTCGCCCGGGTACAGGTCGGCGATCCGGCGCATCGCCAGTCCGGGCAGGTAGGCGACCTGGCAGCCGGCGTCGCGGGCGACCGTGAGCGGGAGGGCGCCGATGGAAGCGGGCTGGTCCACGATCACCAGCACGGTGCCGAACTTGGCGATCAGTTTGTCGAAGACCGCCCGCAGTTTCGGCTCACTGTTGGGCATGGCCTTGTCGAAGACCTTCTTGCCGACCGGGGTGAGCCCGTGCCCTTGGTGGGCGCTCTTGCCGACGTCCATGCCGAGGAAGACGCCCACGTTGCCGGTGTCGAACATCGCACCCTTCCAGGGGAGTTGACTTCGTCTGACCTCGGCTTCGGTGTCGTACGCGCGCATCCACGTTATGCAGACCTGCCGCCCGCGAGCTGCCCGGCATTGCGCCGGACCGGACGGTGGCCGGACCTCTCATCAGCGTCTCCGACGGCACCTCCCGGGCCCGGTGACACCACCCCCCAGGTCATCCGTTCGACAGGGGGCAAAAGTCATGCCGGGCCCGGAGGCCAGCGGCCCTCTTGCAGGACCGCGAAAAACATAACGGGGCAGGTCGCGCAAGCCGGTGGCCCGGGCGGCCCGGATGTGGTCCTCGGCCCGCGCCGGCGACCGGCCCGCACCTTCCGCTGGGGCACCCAGCTCGACGTGCGGCCGGTCAAGGCGTTCGGGGACGGCTCCGAGGTCACCGAACAGGCCGTCGCCGGCGCCGTCCTGGTCTCCCTGCTCCTGGCCGTCGCCGTCACCGCGCCGGCGGCCGGCTCGGGCTGCACCTCGGGCACGGGGTCCGGGTCCGGGGTGGCAGGTGCCGGCGCGACCGAGGAGCGGTGCGCGGGTGAGTGGGCGAGCAGGGAGGACAAGACCACCGGCCAGGTGCCCGGCGCCTGTCCCGGGTGGGACGGCTTGGTGGTGAGCCCCACTTGAGGAGTTCGACCCGGGCCGCGGTACCGCTCGACAAAACCGCGTCAGCCAGGCGGTCGCCTGGTCGCTTCTCGGGATTGCGTACGGGCGTAAGGGTCGCTGAGGTCTGAGCGTGAACAACACTGAATGAAATCGGAACAGTTAACGTGTGAAGCCGGGCCCGGCCTGCATTGGTCAACGCGAGATGTTCTAACCGAACTCGCCCTCGCGCACACCGTCTCGGAAGGCTGCCCATTCCTCTGCGGTGAACCGCAGAGGCGGCAGGTCTCGACGGTTCGAGTCACGGACGGCAACCGCTCCGCCACCAAGGTCCGCCACCTCGACGCAGGTGGACGTGTAGGGGCTCTTGCTGCTCTTGACCCAGCGTGTTTGGGTCAGATCGAGTGCGTACAGTTCAGCCTTTTTCGCTTGCATGAGACGCTCCGTTTGGCGCTTGGATATGTGTGCTCCATCCACCCTCACCCTTCTGTTCCAAGGTCACAACTGGCGAGGTGGACACCGGCTTTCGCCACCACCTCAACCCACCACTTGCCCAGCCGCGCAGGTCACGCCGAGGGCGACCTGACGTGCCGGGCTACTGAGTTCCGGCTCGTCCTGTCTGTTCGGCGGCGGGGGCTTTGCGCACCACGGGTGTGCGGAGCCCCCGCCGCCGTCATGAACAGACCTTGCCGTCCCTCGGCACCGTGCCGTGCAGCAGATAGGCGTTCACCGTCGAGTCCACGCAGTCGCTTCCGCTGCCGTACGCCCCGTGGCCCTCGCCCTTCCAGGTGAGTTCCACACCGACGCCCTTGCCGAGCGCGTCCGCCATTCTCCGGGCGCCCTCGTAGGGCGTCGCCGGGTCCCCGGTGTTGCCGATCAGCAGGATCGGCGCCGCACCCGGTGCGCTGACCCGAGGGGTGTCGTACTGACCGGGCACCGGCCAGTCGTGGCACCAGCCGGCCGTGTCCCAGGCCAGGAAGGCGCCGAACACCGGCGAGATCCGCTCGAACTCGGGCAGCAGCTTCCTCGCCTCCTCAGGCGTCGGCCGCCGCTTGGCGTCCAGGCACGATATGACCCGTTGGGCGTGGGTCGTCGTGCCGTAGTGGCCCGAGTCGTCACGGTCGTTGTAGGCGTCGGCGAGAGACAGCAGTCCCGAGCCGTCGCCCTGTTCCGCCGCGGCGAGAGCGCTCGTCAGGGCCGGCCAGCCGCTCTTGCTGTAGAGCGGCAGCGCGATGCCGGTGAGCGCCGAGGTCTCCGTCAGCTTCCGCCCGGAGGAGGCCGTGGGCAGCGGCTCGGCGTCGATTCGCCGCAGCAGGTCCGCGATCTTCCGCGAACCGCGCTCGGGATCCTGGCCGGTGGACTTCAGGTAGGCGTCCAGCGCCCGTTGGAAGCCCCTGGCCTGGTTCAGCGCGTGGCCCACGGAGTCCGCGGTCGGGTCCACCACCGCGTCCAGCACCACCCGCCCGACGCGCTGCGGGAACAAGTGGGCGTACACACCGCCGAGTTCGGTGCCGTAGGACATGCCGAAGTAGTGCATTCCGGCGTCGCCGAGGACGTGGCGGATCAAGTCCATGTCCCGGGCGGTGTCGGTCGTCGAGACGTGCGCGAGCAGCTTCCCGGCCGCCTTCCGGCAGCCCTGGCCGAAGTCGGCCGCGTCCTGGAAGTAGGCCCGCTCCTCGGCCGCGGTGTCCGGTGTCACGTCGATCGCCTCGGCGGCCTGGATCCGCCGGTCGCTGCGGCAGCGCACGCCCGAACTGCCCCCGACCCCGCGGGGATCCCAGCTCACCAGGTCGTATCGCTGCCGCAGGGCGGTGACCTCGGAGGCGTACGACGGCAGCGCTGCCACGCCCGAGCCGCCGGGGCCGCCGAAGTTGAACAGCAGGGAACCGGTGCGCTCCGCGGTGGCCCTGGCGCGGATGAGGGAGAGGCCGATGGTCTCGCCGTCCGGCCGGGACCAGTCCAGCGGTGCCTTGAGCGTCGCGCACCGCCATTCGTCGCCCGGCGCGGGCGAGTCGGTCGTGGCCTCGCAGCGGTCCCAGTCGAGTCGCTGCGAGGTGAGGGAGGAGGGCAGCCGCGCGGACGGCGAGCCGGACGCTGCGGCCGGCGTCGGAGCGGACCGGTTCTTTCCGTCGTCCGCGCTTCGGTCGTCCGGCCCACCGCCGCACCCGGCCAGCAGCACCGCGGCGGCGACCGCGGCCGCCCACTGCGTCAGACGCGCCATGTGCTTCCCCCCTCACAGGCTCTCCGCGGATCGGCCGCGGGGAGCGCTCAGGCCATGGTAGGCGGATCCCATGACCCTCGTGGGAGCCTGTGGATAACCCTCTGACCTGCTATTTTGCGTGTGAGGTGGGGAGGTCGCGGCCCTTCGCCCGGCTACGCGCAGACCGTCCCGGCCGGTGGCACCTTTCCGTCGAGCAGATAGCTGTTCACCGCGTTCTGCACGCACGGGTCCTTGCTGTCGTACGCGCCGTGCCCCTGGCCCTGCCAGGTGAGTTCGACGCCGACACCCTTGCCCAGCGCTTCCACCATCCTCTTGGCGCCCCCGTACGGAGTCGCCGGGTCGCCTGTGTTGCCCACCACGAGGATCGGCGCCGAACCCGGCGCGCTCACGTCGGCGTGGGCGGCCGCTCCAGGTACTGCCCATTGGGTGCAGCTGAGCATGCCCCAGGCCAGGAAGTCCCCGAACACCGGCGAGGCGGCCCGGAACTCGGGCAGCTTCTGCTCCACGAAGGCGGGGGTGTACCGCTGCTTCTGGTCGGAGCAGCTGATGGCGGTGTTCGCGGCGGCGAGGTTGCTGTACTCACCGTTTGCGTTGCGGCCGTTCATCGCGTCGGACAGCAGCATGAGGATCTGGCCGTCGCCGGCGTAGGCCCGCTGGAGCCCTTCGATGAGCGGGGCCCAGAGTTCCTTGGAGTACAGGGCCTGGGCGATGCCGTTGGTCGCGGCGGACCGGGTCAGCCGGCGCGGGAAGATGCCGGGGAGCGGATTGGTGTCGAGTTTTTTGAGCAGAGCGGCGATGCGGTCCTCGACGTCCCGGACGCTGCTGCCGATCGGGCACTTGGTGCCCTTCGAGGCGCAGTCCTTCGCGAAGTTGTCGAGGGCGAGCTGGAAGCCCCTGGCCTGGCCGAGCGAGGTCTGCTCGGGGGTCTTGGTGGGGTCGACGACCGCGTCGAAGACCGCGCGCCCCACGTGCTTGGGGAACAGATGCGCGTACACGCCGCCGAGTTCGGTGCCGTAGGAGATCCCGAAGTAGTGCAGCTTGGAGTCGCCGAGTACCTGGCGGATCAGGTCCATGTCGCGGGCGGCGTCGGTGGTGCGCACATGCGGCAGGATCTTCCCGGAGTTCTTCTCGCAGGCGGCGTTGAACTGTTTGGTGTTGTTCACGAACGTGGCACGTTCGGCGGCGGTTTGCGGTACCGCGTCCTGCTGGAAGTACTGGTCGAGCTGTGCGTCGGTCTTGCATTTCACGCCCGCGCTGCGCCCCACGCCGCGCGGGTCGAAGCTCACCAGGTCGTAGCGGGTGCGCAGCTTGGTGTAGTCCGGGGCGATCGCGGGCAGCGTGGTGATGCCGGAGCCGCCCGGGCCGCCGAAGTTGAAGAGCAGTGAACCGATGCGATTGCCGGGCCCGGTCGCCTTCGTCCGGATCAGCGCGATGTCGATCGTGTTGCCCTGCGGCTTGCTCCAGTCCAGCGGCGCCTTCACGGTGGCGCACTGCCACTTGCCACCTTTGGGCAGCGGCGAAGGTGCCGCCCCGCCGCCCTCCGACGCGGACGGTGCCGGGCAGTCCTTCCAATCCAGCCCCGGGTCCGTCGTACCCCCGCCGACAGAGAGCCCGCCGCAGCCCGCCGTCAGGGCGCTCAACAGGACGGTGGTCGTGGTCAGGGCGGCGGCGCGCAGCCCGTGGCGCTTGTGCATGCCCCCATCCTCACGCCGTCGACGGCCTCCCGCGCGGGACGCGGGCCGTTCGGAGTACGCGCGGCCGCCGTTCCTACAGGGCGCCCTTGCGGGTCAGGTGGTTGAAGGCCAGCCAGCCGGGCAGGACCGGCAGCCACAGCGTCAGCAGCCGGAACATCAGCACCGCGGGAGCGGCCACTTCCTTCGGCAGGCCCACCGCGATCAGGCCGACCGTGAGGGTGGCCTCGACCGCGCCCACGCCGCCCGGGGTCGGGGCGGCCGAGCCGAGCGCGTTGCCGGCGAGGAAGACGACGGCGACGCTGGCGATGCTGAGCGAGGTCGACTGGTCGCCGAAGGCCCGGATCGAGGCGTCCAGGCACATCACGAAGCAGAACGTCAGCAGCAGCATGCCGCCGATGCCGGTGACCAGCTTCTGCGGTCGCTGGAGCACGTCCAGCATGCGGGGCACGACACCCGCGAAGAGCGAACGCACGCGCGTGACGACGAACTTCCGCAGGAACGGCACCGAGGTGACCACCAGCACGAGCACCGCGACCGTCAGCAGGCCCGCGATGACCGTCCGGGACGGCGACAGGGACGGCGTCTTCTCGGTACCGGTCAGATAACCGAAGGACAGCAGCATCAGGATGTGGCAGCCGAGCCCGAACAGCTGCGAGGCGCCGACACTGGCCACCGCGAGACCGGGGCGCACGCCCGCGCGTTGCAGGAAGCGGGTGTTCAGGGCCACGCCACCGACCGCGGCCGGTGCCACGATCTTCACGAACGAGCCGGCGACCTGCGCCGCCACCGTCCGTACGAACGGGACGCGTTCCGGTACGAAGCCCAGCAGCGCCATGGCGGCGGCGACATAGCTGAGTGCCGAGAAGAGCACCGCCGCGATCACCCAGCCCCACTGGGCATGGGCGAAGAGCGTGCCGAACTCGATGTGCGTGAGCTGGGTCAGCAGGTAGTAGGCGCCGATGGCACCCGCGATGAAACTCATCAGCGTGCGGGGCCGGACCCGCTCCAGCCGGGCCGGCTCGACCGGCGCCTGCGGCCTGATCCGCAGCACCTGGTGGCGGATCTGGGTGAGCAGATCCTCTTCGCGGGCTTCTTCCAGTGCCTCGCCGATGGCCCGCTTCTCCGCCCGCGCCTCGGCACGCTCGGCCTTCTTGTCGGGCTTCTCCGATTTTTCCAGCTTCCCTGCTTTTTCCGGTTTCTCGGGTTTCTCGGGTTTTTCCAGGACGACCGGGCCGGTGTCACCACTGTCCTGGGCGGCCTGTTCCAGGCGGGCCTGCTTGGCCTGCCGGGACGCCTCGAGCACCGCCTCGCGTTCCCGCTGCGCCCGCTCCCGGGCCAGCCTGCGCAACGTCGCGCGCGTGGAACGCGTCAGAGCGATGGGCTGGAGCATGGGCAGACAGTCGGCGACCGCGTCGGGTCCCAGGACGCCGACCGCGGAGGCCACGGAACGCTCCGCGCCCACCCGCAGGCCGAGCGTCGTCAGCAGTTGGGCGATGTCCATGCGCAGCAGCAGATCACCGGCCGCGATCTCGCCGCCGCGCAGATCGGTGAGGATCACCTTGCGGGAACGATCCACCAGGATCGCGTCACCGGCCAGCCTGCGGTGCGCGATGCGCCGTGACTGCAACGCCCGCACCTGCTGCCAGGTGTGGTGCAGCAGCTCGTCGGTGATCTCCTCGTCCGCCAGCGAGTCGAGCGTGCGCCCGCCGGTGTGCTCGTAGACGAGCATCACGGCGTCGGGGCCGAGCTCGGAGGTCGCGATGAGCTTGGGCGCGTTGGCGCCGGCCGCGATGGCCGCGTAGGCGAGGAGGGCTTCCTGCTCCAGGGCCTGGCGCAGCGACTGCAGGCTGCGACGGGTGGCGAAACCGCGCAGCGTGAGGTTGCGCCACACGCGGTAGAAGAAGCCCTGTGCCTGCTGCTCGCGGTCGACGACCGTGACGTCCAGCGGCGGCCCGTCCTCCAGGGTGACGAAGTAGCGCCGGCCGCGGTCGCCGTTGTCCGCGGTCTCGGCCGCCTCCTCGCGGGCCGCGCTGACCGGGTGGAAGCCGACGGTCCGCAGGCCCGCCACCAGGGTCCGTCCCGTGGGGCGGACGTTCGGTGAGCCGACCGCGTACAGGGTGCCGTAGGCGATGGTCCAGCCGATCAGCACCGTCAGGATGATCGAGAACGGCGTGGTGTACCCGGTGACCAGCATCGAGAAGGCGTCGAGCAGCAGCACGATCCACAGCACCGAGCGCCAGCGCGGCCGGCGGGACATGCCGACCGCCGTCATGTACGCGATGACGGGGGCGAGGTAACCGTGCACCGGATCGGTGAGCGCGTGGACGTTGCCGGGGGAGGGCTGGGTGAGCGCGTCCTGGATCGAGTGCGGGGCGCCCTTGGCGACCCACAGGTCGGTGGCGAGCGTCACGCCGTGCGCGAGGACGGCCGCGAGCACGCCGTCGGCGATCCGCAGTCCGTCCCGTTTGATCAGCCGCTCGATCGCGAAGGCGACCGGGACCAGCAGGATCGCGATGCTGGACGCCAGCCCGGCGATCTTGATGAGCAGGTCGGGGGCCTGACCGGTGCCCTTGTTGATGTCCTGTTCGAGGCCCGAGGTGGTGCCGTGCGCGAACCCGGCGATCGCCAGCAGTACGACGATGGCGAGCACGCCCACCAGCAGCCGCATCAGGTCGGAGGGACGGTGCACGCGCGCGGGGAGCAGCGGCTCGTCGCCCTCGAGTTCGTCGGCGTGCGTCACGACGTCCTCCTCCGCGGGCTTCCTGCCCGCCTTCGGAGCGTCCGTGCCGCCGGCCTTCGGAGAGCCCGTGCCCCCCGCCCTCTGGGCGTCCGTGCCGCCGGTGCCGGGGCGCGACGAAACTCCAGAGGTGCCCTCCGCGTCATCGGGATGCACGCCCTGCTGCTTCATGGTCTCTTCTTGGTCTCGTATCACCGGTCACCGCCCGCACGATGGTGGCACGTCCCACCGGCACACAGGGGCATCAGGGTGCATATGCGGGGCCGCACAGTCTGCCCGAGGCGCCGCCCTGGAGCGAGGGCCATGCCTCGGACGCGGCGCGGTCCGCTGTCGGTGGGGTGGGGCAGGATGGGACGGATGAGCGAAGTGAGCCCTTCGGACGACGGCCGCCCCGAGCACCCCGACGCGCTGCCCGAGTACGCCGAGCGGGTCCTGGAGGTCGCCGAGATGATCCCGCCCGGGTCCGTCATGACGTACGGCGACGTCGCCGAGTGGCTGGAACGGGGAGGCCCCCGGCAGGTGGGCCGCGTGATGGCCCTGTACGGCGGCGCCGTCCCGTGGTGGCGGGTGGTACGCGCCGACGGGGTCCTGCTCCCGGGCCACGAACTGCGCGCTCTCGCCCACTACCGCACGGAGGGCACACCCCTGAAGGAGGCGAGCAGGGCGGCCGAGGGCCACCTGCCCCGCCTCGACATGAGACGGGCCCGGTGGGACGGCGGCGAACGTGCGCAGGGTCACACCTGACAGCTTCCGCCATTCGAGGGGGTCGTGGGGAGCCCATGGCCCGTACGGGGGAATCGAGGCACGTCCGTGGCATGCCGTACGTTCGTGGCTCGAGGGACACACGTGACGGCGGTGCCGAGGGAGGGCCGGGAGAAGCAGGGGAAGAAGGCGAAGCCCTCCTTCCACGCCCGGCCGCGGCGTAGCGTCGGCTCCGCGTGTCCCCCTCACCCCAACGGCCACCGCCCCACCCCTCGGGCCGCCCGTCCCCGCGACGACGGCGCCTCGCGCCGGCCGTGACAGACCCCAGCACTCCCACCAGGACCGGCGAACCACGTGAGCTCCTCTTCCTCCACCAGGCGCCTGCCGCACCCCCGGGTGCGGCAGGGGGACCGTGGCGCCTACCGACTGGTGCGTACCCCGCCGACCAGACCGGATCCCCCTCGTCTGGACGCCGCACAGCGCTCCGTGGTTGACCACCGGACCGGTCCGCTGCTCGTCCTCGCAGGTCCGGGGACCGGCAAGACCACCACGCTGGTCGAGTCCGTGGCCGCCCGGATCGCCCGCGGCCAGGACCCCGAGCGGATCCTGGTGCTGACATTCAGCCGCAGGGCCGCGGTCGACCTGCGCGACCGTATGGCACTTCGCACGGGCGCGGCCCACGTCCCGCAGGCGACCACCTTCCACTCGTTCTGCTACGCCCTGGTCCGCGCCCACCAGGCCGGCGAACTGTTCGTCGAGCCGCTGCGGCTGCTGTCCGGACCCGAGCAGGACGTGGCCGTCCGCTCGCTGCTGGCAGGCCAGGTCGACCTGGAGCGGCTGGGCCTGGCGCACGTGCGCTGGCCGGACGAGCTGCGCGCCTGCCTGACCACCCGCGGCTTCGCCGACGAGGTCCGCGCGGTCCTCGCCCGCAGCCGCGAGCTGGGCCTCGGCCCCGACGCCCTGGCCGACTTCGCCCGACGTATCGGCCGCCCCGACTGGCAGGCCGCGGCCGCCTTCCTCGCCGAGTACCTCGACGTCCTCGACCTGCGGGGCGTCCTCGACTACGCCGAACTGGTCCACCGCGCGGTGCTCCTCGCCCACCGCCCCGAGGTCGCCGAACGGCTCGCCGCGCGGTACGACGTGGTCTACGTCGACGAGTACCAGGACACCGATCCCGCCCAGGTACGGCTGCTGCGCGCGCTGGCCGGGGACGGCCGCACCCTGCTCGCCTTCGGCGACCCCGACCAGTCGATCTACGCGTTCCGGGGCGCGGACGTGAACGGCATCCTTCAGTTCCCGCAGACGTTTCCGCGCGCGGACGGCACTCCGGCGCCCGTGCGGGTCCTGCGCACCTCCCGGCGCTCGGGCGCCGCCCTGCTGGCCGCGACCCGGCTGCTGACTCGGCGGATGCCGCTCACCCGCCTGCCCGCCGACAAGGTCCGCGCCCACCGGGAACTCACCCCGGTGCGCGACGGCGGCCGCGTCGAGGTCCACACGTATCCGACGGCGGGCACCGAGGTGGACAACATCGCCGACATCCTGCGCCGGGCGCACCTGGAGGACGGCGTCCCGTGGAGCGAGATGGCCGTCCTGGTGCGTGCCGGCGCCCGCTCCATCCCGGGCCTGCGCCGCGCCCTGACGGCAGCCGGAGTGCCTCTGGACGTCGACGGCGACGACCTGCCGCTGCGCCACGAGCCGGCGGTGGCGCCGCTGCTGACGGCGCTGCGGGCGGTGGCGACCGCGGAGACGGTGCGCCGCTCGGAGGAAGCCAAGGAAGCGGGGGAATCGGGGGAATCGGAGAAAGCGGGGGAAGCGGAGGAAGGGGTCGTCGAGGAGCAGGTGGCCGACGTCGAGGGCCCGGCCGCAAGCACCGAGGAGCAGGTGGCCGACGCCGAGGGGCCGGCCGCAAGCACCGAGGAGCAGGTGGCTGACGCCGAGGTGTCGGCCGCAGGTACCGAGGAACAGGCTGCCGGCAGCCGGGAGCAGGCCGCCCTCGCCGGGGAGCAGGCCGCCGCCGCGCAGGCCCCCGAGCGGCCCGAACCGGATCCGGAGGCGGACGCCTGCTGGCTGGACACCGAGACCGCGCTCACCCTCCTCGCCTCGCCGCTGGCCGGCATGGACGCCGCCGACCTGCGGCGCCTGGGCCGCGCCCTGCGCGAGGAGGAACGCGCCGCGGGCAATCCGCTGCCCCCGCCCTCGGACCAGCTGCTCGCGAGGGCGCTTGCGGAACCCGAGCGCCTGGTCGCTCACGACCCCACGTACGCGCGTGGCGCCCAGCGCCTCGGCGCGCTGCTCAGGAAGGCACGGGAGCGCCTGGCGGGCGGAGGGACCGCCGAGGAGGCGCTGTGGGACCTCTGGGACGGCACACCGTGGCCCTCCCGCCTGGAGCGGGCGGCCCGGCGCGGCGGCGCGGCGGGCCGCAACGCGGACCGCGACCTCGACGCCGTGTGCGCGCTGTTCGCGACCGCCGCCCGCGCGGAGGAGCGCACCGGCGGCCTGGGCGCCCTGAACTTCCTCGCCGAGGTCGAGGCCGAGGACATCGCCGCCGACACGCTCACCCGGCGCGCCGTGCGTCCCGACGCCGTGCGGCTGATGACGGCGCACCGCTCCAAGGGCCTGCAGTGGCGCCTGGTCGTCGTCGCCGGCGTTCAGGAGGGCCTGTGGCCGGACCTGCGGCGCCGCGGCTCCCTGCTGGAGGCCGACCGCATCGGCCGCGACGGACTCGCCGCCCCGCTCACCCCCGGCGCGCTGCTCGCGGAGGAGCGGCGGCTGTTCTACGTGGCCGCCACGCGCGCGCGTGAACGCCTCGTGGTGACCGCGGTGAAGGCCCCCGCGGACGACGGCGACCAGCCCTCCCGCTTCCTCACCGAACTCGGTGTCGAACCCAGGGACGTCACCTCCCGCCCGCGCCGCCCGCTGTCGGTGGCGGCACTCGTCGCCGAGCTGCGTGCCACGACCGTCGACCCGCGCGTCTCCGACACCCTCAGGCAGGCAGCCGCGCACCGGCTGGCCCGGCTGGCCGCGCTCGCCGACGACGAGGGCCGTCCGCTGGTGCCGGCGGCCCACCCCTACCGCTGGTGGGGCATGGCCGACCCGACGGAGAGCAAGGTGCCGCTGCGCGACCGCGACCAGCCCGTGGCCCTGTCCGGCAGCGCCCTCGACCAGCTCGCCAACACCTGCGCCCTCCAGTGGTTCCTCAGCCGCGAGGTCAAGGCCGACGCCCCCGCGACCGCCGCCCAGGGCTTCGGCAACGTGGTGCACGTCCTCGCCGACGAGGTCGCCTCCGGGCGCAGCCCCGCCGACCTCGCGGTTCTCATGGAACGCCTGGAGACGGTGTGGAACGCGCTCGCCTTCGACGCGCCGTGGAAGTCGGCGCAGGAGAAGGAACACGCGCGCGTGGCGCTGGAGCGCTTCCTCAACTGGCACGTCCTGGAGCGCGCCGGCCGCACCCCGGTGGCCGGCGAGCACGACTTCGACGTGACTCTGGAAGCGGGCGGCTACCAGGTGCGCATCCGCGGCTCCATGGACCGGGTGGAGGCCGACGCCGAGGGACGTGCCTACGTCGTCGACTTCAAGACCGGCAAGCAGGCGCCCACCGGGGCCGAGGTGGCCCGCCATCCGCAGCTGGCCGTCTACCAGCTCGCGGTCCGCGAGGGCGCCGTCGACGGGGTGTTCGACGGGGTACGTCCCGAGCCGGGTGGCGCCGAGCTGGTCCAGCTGCGCCAGGGCGCGGCCAAACGGGACGGCGGCGACGGCCTGCCCAAGGTGCAGACCCAGGAGCCGCTGGAGGGGGAGTGGGCCGGCGAGCTGCTGGCCACCGCCGCCGGAAAGGTCCTCGACGAGCGGTTCACGCCGACGGCCGGGCAGCACTGCGCGCACTGCGCCTTCCGGGCCTCGTGCAGCGCGCGGCCGGAGGGGCGTCACATCGTCGAGTGACCCGCGTGACGAACGGCACCACCCGTGCTGACCTGCGCGTCTTTCGGCCCCGGCGGCCATCTGGCACGGATTGTCAGTGCCCGCCGCTAGCCTCTGTGAGGTGCCCGCCCGTATCACCGATCCCGAGCAGCTCAAGGAGCTCCTCGGGATTCCGTTCACCCCGGAGCAGACGGCTTGCATCATCGCGCCGCCCGCCCCGCAGGTGATCGTGGCCGGCGCCGGCTCCGGCAAGACGACCGTGATGGCGGCCCGCGTGGTGTGGCTGGTCGGCACCGGACAGGTCGCCCCCGAGCAGGTCCTCGGGCTGACCTTCACCAACAAGGCCGCCGGCGAACTCGCCGAACGCGTCCGCAAGGCCCTGATCAGGGCCGGCGTCACCGACCCCGAGGCCATCGACCCCGACAACCCGCCGGGCGAGCCGTTGATCTCCACCTACCACGCCTTCGCCGGCCGTCTGCTGAAGGACCACGGACTGCGCATCGGGCTCGAACCCACCGCCCGCCTGCTCGCCGACGCCACCCGCTACCAGCTCGCCGCCCGCGTGCTGCGCGAGGCACCCGGCCCCTACCCGGCGCTGGCCCGCTCCTTCCCGGACCTGGTGAGCGACCTCCTGGCCCTCGACGCCGAGCTCGCCGAACACCTCGTACGCCCGGAGGACCTGAGCGCCTGGGACACCGGGCTGCTGCGCACCCTGGAAGGCGCCAAGCTCACCAACGCCGACCTGCGCAAGGTCCCGGAGACGGCCACCGCCCGCCGGGAACTGGCCGAGCTGGTGCTCCGCTACCGGGCCGCCAAACGCGAGCGCGACCTGCTCGACTTCGGCGACCAGATCGCCCTGGCCGCGCGGCTCGCCCGCCTGCCGGAGGTCGGCCGCGTCCTGCGCGAGGAGTTCCGGGTGGTCCTGCTCGACGAGTACCAGGACACCTCCGTGGCCCAGCGCATCCTGCTGGCCGGCCTCTTCGGCGACGGCACCGGCCACCCCGTCACCGCCGTCGGCGACCCCTGCCAGGCGATCTACGGCTGGCGCGGCGCCTCCGTCGCCAACCTCGACGACTTCCCCGAGCACTTCGCGCACGCCGACGGCCGCCCCGCCACGCGCCAGGCCCTCAGCGAGAACCGTCGCAGCGGTGGCCGCCTCCTCGACCTCGCCAACCGCCTCGCGGAACCCCTGCGCGCCATGCACGCGGGGGTGGAGGCACTGCGCCCGGCCCCCGGCGCGGAGCGTGACGGCCTGGTGCGCTGTGCGCTGCTGTCCACCCACGCCGAGGAGATCGACTGGGTCGCCGATTCGATCGCCCACCTCGTGGGGACGGGGACGGCACCCGGCGAGATCGCCGTGCTGTGTCGTACGGCGGGCGACTTCGCCGAGATCCAGGGTGCCCTGGTCGCCCGTGACGTCCCGGTCGAGGTGGTCGGCCTGTCCGGGCTGCTGCACCTGCCCGAGGTCGCCGACCTCGTCGCCGTCTGCGAGGTCCTTCAGGACCCCGGTGCCAACGCCGCGCTGGTACGGCTGCTGACCGGCCCGCGCTGGCGCATCGGCCCGCGCGACCTCGCGCTCCTGGGCCGCCGGGCGAGGCTGCTCGTCGCGCACGCGCGCGTGGACGCCGCCGACGACCCCGACAGCCGGCTCGCCGAGGCCGTCGAGGGCGTCGACCCGGCCGAGATGATCTCGCTCGCGGACGCTCTCGACACCTTCCTCGAAACACCCCTGGACGGCGCCGGGGACGACGACCGGCTGCCGTTCTCCCCGGACGCGCGCGTGCGGTTCGCCCGGCTCGCCGCCGAACTGCGCGACCTGCGGCGTTCGCTGTCCGACCCGCTGATGGACGTCCTGCACCGCGTCCTGGCCGTCACCGGTCTGGAGGTGGAGCTGTCGGCCTCCCCGCACGCCCTGGCCGCCCGCCGCCGCGAGACCCTGGCGAACTTCCTGGACATCGCCGCCTCCTTCGCCGCGAACGAGAGCGAGGCGAGCCTGCTGGCCTTCCTCGGCTTCCTGCGCACCGCCGCCCAGTACGAGAAGGGCCTCGACAACGCGCTGCCCGGTGGCGAGAACACCGTCAAGGTGCTCACCGCGCACAGGTCCAAGGGCCTGGAGTGGGATGTCGTCGCCGTCCCCGGCCTGGTCACCGGCACCTTCCCCAGCGGGCAGGGCCGGGAGAAGTGGACCAGCCAGGGCAAGGTGCTGCCGCACGCCCTGCGCGGCGACGCCGACACGCTCCCCGACATCGACGGCTGGGACGCGCGCGGCATGAAGGCCTTCCACGAGGCCATGAAGGACCACCAGCACACCGAGGAGCTCCGCCTCGGCTACGTGACCTTCACCCGCCCCCGCTCCCTGCTCCTCGGCTCCGGCCACTGGTGGGGCCCGAGCCAGAAGCGGCCACGCGGCCCGTCCGCGTTCCTTCAGGCCCTGTACGACCACTGCGCCGCCGGTCACGGCGAGATCGAGGCCTGGGCGGACGAGCCCGGGGAGGACGAGGAGAACCCGGCCCTGCACCGGGCCACCGCCGACCAGGTGTGGCCCCTGCCGCTGGACGAGACCGCCCTGGCCCGACGCCGTGAGGCCGCCGCGATCGTCCTCGCCCACCTGGAGGACCTCGCCACCGGCGCGAACGGCCACCCGGAGGCCACGCACGACCCCACGTCCCACGACGACCCCGACTGGCCCGCGGCACCGCGGGACGACGCACCTCCACGCGACGACGTACCTCTGCACGACGACGCACCTCCAGGCGACGACGCACCTCCGTACGGCGACGAGCCGCCCTTCGGCGAGGAGGACCCCTTCGGGGGGGACGACCCCTTCGAAGAAGAAAACCCCTTCGGAGATGACAACCCCTTCGAGGAGGGCACCGACGACTGGGACTCCTGGAGCGGCGACCGCCCGACCGTCCCGCACCAGGCGCCCCCACCCGACCACCACGCCGCGCCCCCGCTCGCACGCGAGCACGCGGCGCACCCCGACTCTGACCGTGCCCCGGACCGTGCACCCGGATCCAGCCCCCTCAGCCCGGAGGAGGCCCGCATGGTCGCCTCCTGGGACCGCGACCTCGAAGCGCTGACCGGAGAACTCCGGCGCGCCCGGCAGACCGTCACCGACGTACCCCTGCCGACGACCCTGACCGCGTCGCAGCTGCTGCACCTGGCCGCCGACCCCGACGGGTTCGCGAGGGAACTCGCGCGCCCCATGCCGCGCCCCCCGCAACCGGCCGCACGCCGTGGCACCCGCTTCCACGCCTGGGTGGAATCCCGCTTCGAAGAGCTGACGCTGCCCATGCTGGAGCCCGGGGAACTGCCCGGCGGCGACGCCGAGATCGCCGACGAACGCGACCTCGAAGCCCTCAAGGAGGCCTTCGAACGGACCCCGTACGCCCACCGCACGCCCCACCGCGTCGAAGCGCCCTTCCAGCTCGCTCTCGCCGGCCGTGTCGTCCGGGGCCGTATCGACGCCGTCTACAAGGAGGGCGACGGGGAGCGGGCGACGTACGAGATCGTGGACTGGAAGACGCTCCACTCCCGCACGGCGGACCCGCTCCAGCTCGCCGTGTACCGGCTGGGCTGGGCCGAGCAGCGGGGCATCCCCCTGGACCGTGTCACGGCCGCGTTCGTCTACGTGCGCACCGGCGAGGTGGTACGGCACGACGACCTCCCGGGCCGCGCCGAGCTGGAACGGCTGCTGACGGGGGAGCCGCACGCCGAGCCGCAGTGTGACGAACCGCCCGAACGGGAAGCCACCGCGGGCCGATAGGCTCGGAGCCATGAGCCAGACCCCGGACAGCGCCGTCCGTACGTACATCGAGCAGCACCGCACCGCCTTCCTCGACGACCTCGCCGAATGGCTGCGCATCCCGTCCGTTTCGGCCCAGCCCGACCACGCGCCCGATGTACGGCGCAGCGCCGACTGGCTCGCCGGCAAACTCCAGCAGACCGGTTTCACCACCACCGAGGTCTGGCCCACCCCGGGTGCCCCCGCCGTCTTCGCCGAGTGGCGTTCCGACGACCCCGAGGCCCCCACGGTCCTCGTCTACGGCCACCACGACGTCCAGCCCGCCGCCCGCGAGGACGGCTGGGACAGCGAGCCCTTCGAGCCCGTCGTCCGCGAAGGCCGCCTCTACGCGCGCGGGGCGGCCGACGACAAGGGCCAGGTGTTCTTCCACACACTCGGTGTCCGCGCCCACCTCGCCGCCACCGGCCGCACCGCCCCGGCCGTCAACCTGAAGCTGCTCATCGAGGGCGAGGAGGAGTCCGGCTCCCCGCACTTCCGGGCGCTCGTCGAAGAGCACGCGGAGCGCCTGGCCGCCGACGCGGTGATCGTCTCCGACACCGGCATGTGGTCCGCGGACACCCCCACGGTGTGCACCGGAATGCGCGGCCTCGCCGAGTGCGAGATCCGGCTGCACGGACCCGACCAGGACATCCACTCCGGCTCCTTCGGCGGCGCGGTGCCCAACCCGGCGACCGCCGCCGCCCGCCTGGTCGCCGCCCTGCACGACGAGCACGCGCGCGTGGCCGTCCCCGGCTTCTACGACGGCATCGTGCAACTCACCGACCGGGAGCGCCGGCTCTTCGCCGAGCTGCCCTTCGCCGAGGAGCAGTGGCTGCGCACCGCCAAGTCGTACGCCACCCACGGCGAGGCCGGGTACACCACCCTGGAGCGCATCTGGGCCCGCCCCACCGCCGAGGTCAACGGCATCGGCGGCGGCTACCAGGGCCCGGGCAGCAAGACGATCATCCCCTCCTCGGCGATGGTCAAGCTGTCGTTCCGCCTGGTCGCCGGTCAGGACCCCGACCACATCGAGAAGGCCGTCCGCGCCTGGGCCGCCGAGCAGGTGCCCGCGGGGATACGGCACGAGATCGTGTTCGGCGCGGCCACGCGCCCGTGCCTGACGCCGCTGGACCACCCGGCCCTGCAGTCCGTGGTCCGTGCCATGGGCCGCGCTTTCGAGGCCCCCGTCCGCTTCACGCGCGAGGGCGGCTCGGGCCCGGCCGCCGACCTCCAGGAGGTGCTCGGCGCGCCCGTCCTCTTCCTGGGCATCTCCGTCCCCTCCGACGGCTGGCACGCGCCGAACGAGAAGGTCGAGCTCGACCTCCTGCTCAAGGGCGTCGAGACCAGCGCGTACCTGTGGGGCGACCTCGCGGAGCACTGGCACGATGCGCCCTGACGGGCGCCCACCGGCCCGGGCGGTGTCGTGCCGGGCGCACACTGGTAAGGCCGTCCCGTACCCCCAGGCCCCGCCGGACGCGGACGCCTCCTGTCGCACGTCCCGCTGAACCGCCGCCGAAACAACCGTTGCACCGGGGGAGTTGGAAGCACCCGTGACCACCTGGACCGACCACACCGCCGACCGACCCATCTCGCTCACCGCGCCCAGCGGCATCGACCGGGCCGCCCACCACCGGCTCGACGAGGCCTGGCTCGCCGCGGCATGGAGCCACCCCTCGACGCGCTGCTTCGTGGTCTCCGGCGGTCAGGCCCTGATCGACGAGACACCCGACGGCCGGACCGAACTGGTCACGACGCCCTCCTTCGAGGCGCCCCTCACCGAGGCGCACCGCTACTTCCTCGGCACGGACGCGGAGGGCGTCAGCTACTTCGCCCTCCAGAAGGACTCCCTGCCCGGCCGCATGGACCAGTCCGCCCGCCCGGCCGGCCTGCGCGAGGCCGGCCTGCTGCTGTCGCCCCGGGACGCCGGCCTGATGGCGCACGCGGTGGCCCTGGAGAACTGGCAGCGGCTGCACCGCTTCTGCTCCCGCTGCGGCGAGCGCACCGTGATCGCCGCGGCCGGACACATCCGCCGCTGCCCGGCCTGCGGCGCCGAGCACTACCCGCGCACCGACCCCGCCGTGATCATGGCGGTCACCGACGACGAGGACCGCATCCTGCTCGGCCGCCAGGTGCACTGGCCCGAGGGCCGCTTCTCCACGCTCGCCGGCTTCGTCGAGCCCGGGGAGTCCATCGAGCAGTCGGTGCGCCGCGAGGTCCACGAGGAGGTGGGCGTCACCGTCGGCGAGGTCGAGTACGTCGCCAGTCAGCCCTGGCCGTTCCCCTCCAGCCTCATGCTGGGCTTCATGGCGCACGCCATCTCGACCGAGATCGCCGTCGACGGCGACGAGATCCACGAGGCGCGCTGGTTCTCCCGCGAGGAACTGCGCGCGGCCTTCGAGTCCGGCGAGGTCCTGCCGCCGTACGGCATCTCCATCGCGGCCCGGCTCATCGAGCTCTGGTACGGCAAGCCGCTGCCGACGAGGAGCGCCGTCTGAGGCCCTTGGACGACGAGAAGGCGGCCTTCCCGGGGATGCCGGGGAGGCCGCCTTCGGCGTCTGGGGTGCGACGCGCCGTGATCAGGCGCCGACCTTCTCCTTGACCTGGGCCAGCGACGGGTTCGTGAGAGTCGAACCGTCCGGGAAGAGCACGGTGGGAACCGTCTGGTTTCCGCCATTGGCCTTCTCGACGAAGTCCGCGGACTCCGGGTCCTGCTCGATGTTGATCTCGGTGTACGCGATGCCCTCGCGGTCCATCTGGCTCTTCAGCCGGCGGCAGTAGCCGCACCACGTGGTGCTGTACATCGTCACAGTGCCCGGCATGTCTCTCGCGCTCCTTCGGCGGCTCGGGGACGTATTCGTCGCAGGGGAGGAACGTACGCCATCGCTCCGGCATTCCCACCGGGGGTATCCGGCAGGGCGTGAGGTGCGGCACGAGGACGCGCGGCGTCAGGGCGTCGCATCAGCGCGCGGCATCGGGTCACGGGGCATGTGGCATGGGGACGCGGGCACAGGGCGCGCGGCATTAGTACGACCGCAGGGGCTGCCTGTGGACAACCGGCTCATGGGTCCCACGGCGACCTGGCAGCATGGCTGTGTGACAGCAGCAACGCACTCCCCGCTCTTCCCTCGGGTCCCGGACTCCGCCGACGCGGTGCTCGACGGGCTGGACCCCGAGCAGCGCGAGGTGGCCACCTCTCTGCACGGGCCGGTGTGCGTCCTGGCCGGCGCCGGCACGGGCAAGACCCGGGCGATCACCCACCGCATCGCCTATGGAGTGCGCGCGGGTGTCCTCCAGCCCTCCAGCGTGCTGGCCGTCACCTTCACCAACCGTGCCGCGGGGGAGATGCGGGGCCGGCTGCGCCAGCTCGGCGCGCACGGCGTGCAGGCCCGCACCTTCCACTCCGCCGCCCTGCGGCAGTTGCAGTACTTCTGGCCGAAAGCGATCGGTGGCGCCATGCCCCGGCTCGTCGATCGCAAGATCCAGCTCGTCGCGGACGCGGCCGCCGCCTGCCGTATCCGTCTGGACCGGGGCGAGCTGCGGGACGTCACCGCCGAGATCGAGTGGTCCAAGGTCACCCAGACCGTCCCGGCCGACTACGCCCTCGCGGCCGCGAAGGACGGCCGCACCGCCCCCCGCGACCCGGCCGAGATCGCCCAGCTGTACTCGGTGTACGAGGACCTCAAGCGGGACCGCTCGGTCATCGACTTCGAGGACGTCCTGCTGCTGACCGTCGCCGTCCTCCAGGACCGGGCCGACGTCGCCGAACAGGTCCGCGCCCAGTACCAGCACTTCGTGGTGGACGAGTACCAGGACGTCTCCCCGCTCCAGCAGCGCCTGCTGGAGCTGTGGCTGGGCGACCGCGACAGCCTGTGCGTCGTCGGCGACGCCAGCCAGACGATCTACTCCTTCACCGGAGCGACCCCCGACCACCTGCTCGACTTCCGCACCCGTCATCCCGGCGCCACCGTCGTCAAGCTGGTCCGCGACTACCGCTCCACCCCGCAGGTCGTCCACCTCGCCAACGGACTGCTCGCCCAGGCCCGGGGCCGGGCCGCCGACCACCGGCTGGAACTGGTCTCCCAGCGCGCCCCCGGCCCCGAGCCCGCCTACACCGAGTACACCGACGAGCCCGCCGAGGCCGAGGGGGCCGCCCACCGCATCCACGACCTCATCGCCTCCGGCGTCCCGGCGAGCGAGATCGCCGTACTGTTCCGGACGAACGCCCAGTCCGAGACCTACGAGCAGGCCCTCGCCGACGTCGGTGTGCCCTATCAGCTGCGCGGCGCCGAGCGCTTCTTCGACCGGCCAGAGGTGCGCAAGGCCGGCGTCGCCCTGCGGGCCGCCGCACGCTTCGGCGGCAACGACTCCCTTCTCGACGACGCCGTCGACCTGCCCTCACAGGTGCGTGCCGTGCTGTCGGGGGAGGGCTGGACCCCGCAGCCGCCGGCCGGCTCCGGCGCGGTCAGGGAACGCTGGGAGTCGCTGGCCGCCCTGGTGAACCTCGCACAGGACTTCGCCGCCGTCCGGCAGGGCGCGACGCTCGGCGACCTCGTGGCGGAACTCGACGAGCGGGCGAACGCCCAGCACGCCCCGACGGTCCAGGGCGTCACCCTCGCCTCCCTGCACTCGGCCAAGGGCCTGGAGTGGGACGTCGTCTTCCTGGTCGGCGTCGCCGAGGGCATGATCCCCATCACCTACGCCAGAACCGACGAACAGATCGAGGAGGAGCGCCGGCTCCTCTACGTCGGCGTCACCCGCGCCCGCGAGCGACTGCACGTCTCCTGGTCGCTGTCCCGCTCGCCCGGCGGCCGTCCCGGCCGCCGTCCCAGCCGCTTCCTCGACGGGCTGCGCCCTGGCTCGGCCGGTACGGCGGGCCGTACCGCGCCCGGCGGCTCCGGGGGCATCGAGCGCGGCTTCACCGCGGCCGTGGGGACGCGGGGAGCGCCCGCTCCGCGGCGCACGCAGCGCACCCCGGCCCGGTGCCGGGTCTGCGGCCGCACGCTCACCGACGCCGGCGAGATGAAGCTGATGCGCTGCGAGGGCTGCCCCTCCGACATGGACGAGGGCCTGTACGAGCGGCTGCGCGAGTGGCGGGCGGGCCAGGCGGGGCGCAGCGGGCAGCCCGCCTTCTGCGTCTTCACCGACAAGACCTTGATGGCGATCGCCGAGGCCGTCCCGGACGAGGAGCGGGAACTGGCGCGCATCCCCGGAGTGGGGATGCGCAAGCTCCGCCGGTACGGATCGGATGTTCTCGCCATCTGCGCAGGCCGGGAGCCCGCGGGAGAAGCGACCGAGGACTGACCGAGGACTGATGGGAAATCGTCGAAAAAATAGTTTGCGCACGCGCCGTCCGTCCCCATAGGTTCTTGGTCACGGGAACGGTGGCCTTCCTGAGGCCCTGATTCCGTGTTCTACTTGCATATCCGTACGGACTGGCTCACCCCAGTCCCCCAGACGCCGAGAGGAGGCGAGCCCAGTGATCACTATCAAGACCAGCTCCATCAGCACCGCCAAAATGACCGATCGCTCGGTCGTCTCCCTGTGCATGCTCGGCGCCTTCATCCAGGGCACCGGTCTGTCCGGCATCGCTGCCGTGCGTCCGGAGTCCTTTATGTCCCTCGCGGGTCTTCCCGTCCGTGAGCGTGACGAGCGACCGACCAAGGCACTGGAAGCAGTAGCGGCAAAGGCGCAGGCCTATGCCGTTCAGGCGGCCGGTGCCGGTAACCGGGAGCAGACGAAGCAGCACCACCTGACGTGGGCCTTCCGTGGGCCAGAACCCTGGAGTGATCCAGCCTGATCGCCGATCAGGCCGGCGCCTTCAGGGCCGCGGAACCCCATCCGGGATCCGCGGCCCTTCTGTTTTCCCCGAACGGGGACAGCGGAGCGAAGGGGCCTCGGGGCAAGACAAGAACCCGGTAGCCAGCCGACACCCGGCCGACCGGCCGACCCGAACAGACGAGGAAGACGAACCGTGCAACTCGAAGCGCACGTCCCGTCCGTACCGCCTTCCGACACGATCCCCAAGCCTGGTCTCACGGAGGACCCCGCCTTGACCCCGCTCACCGCGCTCACCGCGCTCGACGACGCCATCGAGAACCTCGGCGTGCCCGTCCCGTGCCGCTCCTACGACCCGGAGGTCTTCTTCGCCGAGTCGCCGGCGGACGTGGAGTACGCCAAGTCCCTCTGCCGCACCTGCCCGCTGGTCGAGGCCTGCCTCGCCGGCGCCAAGGAGCGGCGTGAGCCCTGGGGCGTCTGGGGCGGCGAGCTGTTCGTCCAAGGTGTCGTCGTCGCCCGGAAGCGGCCGCGTGGCCGCCCGAGGAAGAACCCGGTCACGGCATGAACACCGCAGGAACGATCGACCGCCCCCTCACGCACGACCCCCAGAAGCAGGCCCCGATGAAGCCGTCCGCCAGCGAGCCCGCAGGCTCCGCGACCGAAGACGTCACCACCACCGGCGCGAACGACTCGCGTCAGAACAGGAACCGAGAGATGCAACTCATCCCAGAAGCGCTGGCTCGTGCGCATATGCACGAGCGGCTGCACGAGGCGGAGAGGGAACGTCAGGCCGTACGCCTGGCGGCCGCCCGCCGGATGCAGCGCCGCGCCGAGCGCGCCTCGCTGCGCGCCCGCCGCGCGCTCGCCATGGCAGTGATGCACTGACCGACAGCGCCGTTCCACGCCTCCAGGCGGTGGCCTCCCGGTCCGGGAGGCCGGAACTCTCCCCGCGGGGGCCGGTCCGTTCGGACGGACCGGCCCCCGCGGTGCGTTGTTCCCGCCGATCAGCGGCCCGGCGGTATGGTCGCGGGGTGACGAGTCTTCCCGGAGGCACGAACCACGCGAGCGCGGCCCACGCGGGCACGGCGCACCACGGCACGGACCGTGACGGTACGGACCGCGACGGCGAGAGCGCGGAGCGTCCCGCCCTGGTGTGCGCGCGCTGCGGCACCCCGGCCGAGGGCCTGCCGCCCACGTGGACCTGTTCCGTGGAGAACGGCGCCCGGCGCTACTTCTGCGACGCCTGCTCCCGCGAGAACCTCCGCTCGATCGAGGGGCGCCTGGACTCCGCCTGGTGGTAGTCCCCCCGCGTGCTCACGCCTCGACGGCCGACTGCTCGTCGTCCGGCTCCTCGCCTCCCGGACGGGCGGCGAAACCCGCCAGCCACTCCTCCAGCTCCTCCCGCAGCCGCACCGTGGCCCCCAGCTGACACAGCACACCGATGGTGCTGAGCGTGACCCGGTGGATGAGCAGGTACGACGGGGGCAGATTGAGCTGCTTGCCCAGTTGGTAGGCGGGAGAGCGGGGATCGGCGATCCGGGCCGCCTGGCTGCGCATCCAGCCGCGGGTGAAGGTGAACTCCTCCAGCTGAGCCGGTTCGATGATCGGCAGAAGGTAGTCGAGGACGGCGTCCGGGTCCAGCTCGATGGATTCCTTCACGAAGCCCTCCGTGGAGAGCATCTCGTAGACCGCTTCCGCCTCTCCGCCGAGCGCCATGCGCAGGGCTGAGCCGATGGGCGTCGGCAGGCCGCCGGGAAGGCGGTCGACGGTTCCGAAGTCCAGGACGCCCAGGCGCCAGTCGTCCTCGCCGTCCGGTCCGCCGGGCAGAAGACGGAAGTTGCCGGGGTGAGGGTCGGCATGCAGCAGGCCGGTGCGGGCCGGGCCGGAGAACAGGAAGCGGGCCAGCAGCTGGCCGGCCCGGTCGCGCTGGGCCTGGGTGCCGTCCGCGATCACCTCGGACAGCGGAACGCCGTCCATCCACTCGGTGACCAGGACCTGGTCGCGCTGGTGGACGACCGCCGGGACGACGACGTCCGGGTCGTCGGCGAACTCCTCGGCGTGAGCCTGCTGGGCCTGCGCCTCCAGCCCGTAGTCGAGCTCCTCGGATACGCGGTCCTTGAGCTCGGCGATCAGGGGCTTGATGTCCACGCCGGGAACCAGCGGCCCCAGCAGACGGGCGAACCGGCTCAACTGGGTCAGATCGGATACGAGGGCCTCACCGGCGCCGGGGTACTGCACCTTGACCGCGACCTCGCGGCCGTCGTGCCACACCGCCCGGTGGACCTGCCCGATCGAGGCCGCCGCGGACGGCTTGTCCTCGAACTCCTCGAACAGCTCGCGCCAGTGTGCGCCGAGCCGCTCCTCCAGTACGGAGTGCACCGTGCGCGTCGGCATCGGCGGCGCCGCCTCCTGGAGCTTGGTCAGTGCGACCCGGTAGGGGCCGGCGACCTCCTCGGGAAGCGCCGACTCGAAGACGGACAGCGCCTGCCCGAACTTCATCGCCCCGCCCTTGAGCTCGCCGAGCACCTTGAACAACTGGTCGGCCGTGCGTTGCTGCAGCTCACGGCCGACGAGGTCGGCGGACTCGCCCACGATCCGTTTGCCGAGTCCCCAGGTCGCTCTCCCGGCGAAACCGAGCGGGAGCGCGGCGAGCTTGGCGGTCCGGGTGACCGCCTTCCGGGGAAGATCAGACATGCGTCCTCCAAGTCCCAGCAAGCCGCGCCGCGTCTGCCCGACGGCAGGGCGTCGATGACGGCCGTTGCCCAGCCATTGTCGCGCGTGGCTCCCCGTTCTTTGAGGCCCACTCCCTCTCGGCTTTCCCGGCCGCGCCGCACGGACAGGTCGGATGCGGCCACACCGGTCGCGCGCGCCAGTTCAGGCCGGGCAGTGAAACCTCCCAGCGGGCGCCTGTACTTGAGGGCGACTCCCCGTCCAGGAAGGCGAGTGCGTGCGCGGCCGACAGGGCGGCCACGGTCGCGGCGAGAGACAGATCACACGGACGTACGTGACGTGGTCTGCCCGAGCGCCACTGCGCCACCAGGCGCGGCCACGTCCCGTCCCGGTCCGTGCGGTCCCGGTGCAGGCAGCCGGCGCAGCCGGTCTCGCCGGGCAGGACGAGCGGGCCCACGACGCCCGTGCCCTCCACCACCCCGGCGTACAGATGAGGGGTGCCGGACTCGATCAGGGCGGCGGCCGCGGACGGGTCGGGCGCGTGCACGGCGATGTCGTCCCGCGGGGCGAGGACCACCAGGGTGAATCCCCGCTCCTCCCGCTCGGGCTGCGTCCGGGGGGCGCGGCGGGCCGGACGGTCCGGGGCCGCCGCGCGCACGGCCCGCCGCGCCGCGGTGTCCCGGCGCTCGCCGACGGCCTCGGCGGACAGCCCGCCCGGGGCGACGTCCCCCGGCTCCACACAGCCGCCGTCCCGCACGTCGACCTCGCCGACCCCCGCCCCGGACAGCAGCGCGGCCAGGACGGCGCCCACCCGGCCCGCGCCTTTGACCTGCACGCGCGCCTCACGTCGGGCGGCGAGGCGTTCCATCGCCTCGCCCGGTTCGCGGGTGATCAGGGAGAGGGAGGCGAGATCGGGCCCCAGCCGGTCCATGGCCTCCTTCCGCTCCCGCAGCGTGTCGGCCGCCGCGCCGCCGCCCCGGGCGTCGTCCAGGAGCCCGGCCCGGGCCAGCCGCTCCACCAGACGGTCGGCATGGCCGTCGGGCAGATCCATGCGGCGCGCCTCCTCCCGCAGCAGCGGCAGTCCGCGCGTGCCGTTGAGCAGGTCCAGGAAACTGCCCGTCGCGGTGTCCAGCGGGCCCAGCGTCATCGCGTGCGCGGGAGTCATCCCGAACTGCACGGTGCCGAGATCACGCCAGCCGCGCCTGAGCGCGGGTTTCACCATCGGATGCATGCGAGCCCCCGTAGCCCGAAGAAGGAGAAGCATCGAAAAAGAACGAAGCGAACGAAGTGAAGGGAACGAACGAAGTGAAGGAAGTGAAGGAAAGGGATCGAAAACGTCCTCATGCGCCGACGGGAGCCGGTCAGAGCCGCCGCCGACGACTGTCACGACTGCCAGCATGCCCGGCCCGGACAGCGGGTGCCGGAAGTTGTCCACAGGCGGTGGGTACTCGTCGTACGAATCGGACCCTCGGTGGAGGATCCGCACGGAACCGTTCCGCGCCCGGGACTTCTCGCCCTCGCACCCGGTAACGTCGGGGCGTGTCCGCCGACCCACTGAACCGTGCCGGAACGCCACAGCGCGGCAAGACGAGCCGGCCCCCGGAGGGCGCGGCGGCGAGCGAGATCGAGGTCCGCAGAAGCGCCCGGCGCCGCCGGACGGTCTCCGCGTACCGCGAGGGTGGTCGCACCGTCGTGCTCATCCCCGCCCGGATGTCCGAGGCGGAGGAGCGGCGCTGGGTGACCGTCATGCTCGACAAGCTGGCCGCCCAGGAGAGCCGGCGGACGCTCGGCGACACGGAGCTGGCCGAACGCGCCGAACGGCTGTCCGCCCAGTACTTCGACGGCCGCGCCCGGCCCGCCTCGGTCCGCTGGGTCACCAACCAGAACACGCGCTGGGGCTCGTGCACCCCGGCGGAGGGCAGCATCCGCCTCTCCCATCGTCTTCAGGGGATGCCCGAGTACGTCGTCGACTACGTACTCCTGCACGAGCTGGCCCATCTGCTCGTCCCCGGACACGGCCCCGACTTCTGGCGGCTGCTGGAGGCGTACCCGCGCACCGAGCGGGCCCGGGGCTACCTGGAGGGGGTGGCCGCGGCCGCGCGGCTGCCGCATCCGCCGGGAACGCGCGACGACTGACCGGTCCGCCGGGGGCGTCCGGTACCGCCGGACTGTGTTTGTGTACCGGGTCTGTACCGACTTCGTCCGGTGTCGGAGTTTGCCGTTAGCCTGGCGCGACGCACTCGCACTCGGGACGGGGGACGGTCGTTACGCATGCCCAGGGAATTCCAGCGCGGCCACAAGGCCAGGATCAGTGACCTGACCGCGGGGACGGATCTGTACGTAGGCGTGCAGATCTCGGCACCCGGACTGACCGTCGACATCAGCTGCTTCGGGCTGGACGCCGACGAACGCCTCTCGGACGACCGGTACTTCGTCTTCTTCAACCAGCCGAAGTCCCCCGAGGAGGCCATCCAGCTGCTGGGCGCTCAGGCAGGCGACACGGAGTCCTTCCGGGTCACGCTGGAGAAGATCCCGCCGCGCATCCGGAAGCTGTCGTTCACGGCCGCCATCGACGGTGCCGGGCAGATGTCGCAGCTCGACTCCGGGTACCTGCGCATCGTGGCGGGCGGGGAGGAGGTGGCCCGGTACGCGTTCGACGGCTCGGAGTTCTCCACCGAACGGGCCGTGATGCTGGGCGACTTCTACCTCAAGGACGTGTGGCGTTTCGCGGCTGTCGGCCAGGGCTTCGACGGGGGCCTCGAGGCGTTGCTGAAGAACTTCGGCGGCGAGGTCCTGGAAGAGGAGGAGGACACCGCCGCGGGCCAGGACCCGCAGCCCGGTGCCGCTCCGGGCTTCGCCCCGCCCGCCCAGGCCACCGCGCCCCCGGAATTCGCCGTCCCCTCCGGGCCGGCCGCACCGGCCCCTGCCACTGCCGCGCCCGCCGCCCCTGCTCCACCCCCGGCCGCCCCCGCGCCGCCACCCGCCGCGCACGGCTTCACACCGCCCCCGGGAGCCACGCCGCCGCCCCCGCCCCCGGCGCCGGGCCCTGCGCCCTCGGTGCACGCGGCGCCGACCATCATCGCCCCCCTGACCCCGCCCGGTGGCCCGGTCCCGCCGCCCGCCCCGGCGCCCGCGCCCTACGGGCAGCCGTCGTACGGCCAGGCGCACGGTCGGACCCCGCCCCCGCCGCCCGCCCAGTACCAGGCGCCGCAGGCGCCGCCCCCGCCTCCCGGCTACGGTCATCAGCCGCCGTTCGGCCAGGTCCCCGGCCAGTCCGCGCCGTACGCGGCGCCGCAGGCCGCTCCCCAGGCCGCCGGGGTGTCCGCCGCGCTGAACCTGTACAAGGAGGCGCCCACCGGCCGGCGCTGGACCCTGCAGAACAGCAAGCTGATCCGCGCCGACCTCGGCACGGAGGGGGGCCGGCCCGTGCTGGCCCGGCAGGGCAGCATGGTGCTCTACCAGGGCAAGGTCGACTTCACCTACAAGGGCGCCGGTTTCGCGGGCCGGATCACGGGCAACGTCACGGGCCAGGAGATGCAGCTGATGCGCTGCACCGGCCAGGGCCAGGTGTTCTTCGCCGAGAACTCCACCCACCTGCACCCCGTCGAGCTCCAGGGCGACGCGATCTGCGTCTCCGCCGAGAACGTGCTCGCCTTCGACGAGAGCCTGGAGTACGAGGTCCGTCGCGTCGAGGGGCACGGCATCCCCGGCGGCGCCCTGTTCACGATGCAGTTCCAGGGCACCGGCACGATCGTCGTCAAGACGCACGGCACACCGGTCGTCCTGCCCGTGACGCCGACGACGTTCGTCGACTCCAACGCCGTGGTCGCCTGGTCGGCCGCAGCCCAGGTGATCGTCTCCAGCCAGGTGCGGATGCGCCGCAACGCCTACCCGGGCGACACCGGAGAGGGCGTCAACCTCCAGTTCCGCGCCGCCCCCGGCAACTTCGTCGTCGTCCAGCCCTACGAGGTCTGAGGGAGCCCGTCATGAACCAGCCGCTCGCGGGTTACGCCCCCGCACCCGTCACCGCCCGTATGGAGAACCACGGCAGCCACATGCTGAAGGTCGCCATGCAGACCGGGAACGACCTCTTCGCGCGCGTGGGGTCGATGGTCGCCTACGAAGGCTTCATCCAGTACGAGCCCAGCCCGTCGGCCGTGCGCCAGATCGCGCGCGACTGGGTCACCGGCGAGGGCGCCCCCCTGATGAAGTGCACCGGCGACGGGCTGCTCTACCTCGCCGACTACGGCGCCAACGTCGTCGTCATCAACCTCGGCGGTGACGCGATCTCCGTCAACGCCACCAACCTGCTGGCCTTCGACGCCGGCCTGACCTGGGGCGTCGAGCGGGTCAAGGGGCTGGCGAAGTTCGCCGGGCAGGGCCTGTGGAACACCAGGATCTCCGGACAGGGCTGGGTGGCGCTGACCTCCCGGGGCGAGCCGATCGTCGTCGACTGCGGCGAGGGCGAGAACGAGACCTACGTCGACCCGGACGCGCTCGTCGCCTGGTCGCCGAACCTGAAGGTCAAGGGAAAGCGCAGCTTCAGGGCGCAGTCCCTGATCGGCCGGGGCAGCGGAGAGGCCTACCAGATGGCCTTCTCCGGTCAGGGCATCGTCGTCGTACAGCCCAGCGAGGACAGCACCGACCGCCTGCGGATGCGCGGCTGAGGGGGAGACAGGAGACCATGCAGAGCCCGCTTTTCGCCTTCAACGAAGCTCAGACGCAGGAGCGCTGGAGCCTGCAGAACAAGCAGATGCTGCGCGTCACCCTGGAGGGCCACGACGACATCCTCGCCCGCAAGGGCACGATGGTCGCCTACCAGGGCATGATCGAGTTCGAGGCCGAGTACCAGACCGGCAGCCAGGCACGCACGCGCGCGTACACCGGCGAGGGCCTGGACCTGATGCGCTGCCACGGACAGGGCACGGTCTACCTCGCCAACCTCGCCCAGTACGTGCACATCATGGACGTCGAACAGGACGGCCTGACCGTCGACAGCAGCTATGTGCTGGCGATGGACTCCTCGCTGTACCACGAGGCCGTCGCCGTCGACAGCATGTACGGCATCTCCGGCTCGGGGAAGTACCAGCTGAACATCACCGGCCGCGGCAGGGTCGCCCTGATGACCTCCGGCGCGCCGCTGCTGATGCAGGTGACGCCGGACAAGTACGTCAACTGCGACGCCGACGCGATCGTCGCCTGGTCCACCGGACTGCGCGTACAGATGCAGGCCCAGACGCACTCCTCCGGCGTGTGGAGGCGCCGCGGCAACACCGGCGAGGGCTGGGAGCTCAGCTTCATGGGCAGCGGTTACGCGCTCGTCCAGCCCAGCGAGTTGCTGCCGCCGCAGAACGCGGTGATCGGGCAGGGCCTCGCCGCACAGTTCGGCATGGGGCAGCAGGGGGCGCGGGGACAGAACCAGGGGAACGTCTGGGGCTGAGCCGAGGCCATGGGCAGGGGCGACCACCACGGTGGTCGCCCCTCGCACGGTCGGAGCACGGTCAGAGCCTGGCGCGCGTCGCCTCCAGCAGGCGGACGACCGACTTGTCCGCCACGTCCGGTACGTCGTCGTAGGCGAACCAGCGCAGGTCCAGGGACTCGTCGCTGATGGCCGCCACCGCCCCGCTCGGCGCGAGCGCGGCGTACTGGACGTCGAGATGCCAGGCGCACGGCGTGTGGTGGCGGTCGAGGCGGACGGGACCGCCGGGCAGCAGGGTCAGCCCCTCGATGCCCGACTCCTCGGTCGCCTCGCGCAGCGCGGCGTCCGCCAGTGTGGCGTCCTCCGGTTCGCAGTGGCCGCCCATCTGGAGCCACATGCGCAGCTTCCTGTGGAGGGTCAGCAGCACCCGGCCGTGCTCCGGGTCGATCACCAGGGCGCTCGCCGTGATGTGCCCGTCCGCGCAGGCCTTCCACATGCCGTCCGGACGCGTCCGGAGGTGCTCCAGGTAGAGCGGGCGCAGATCCTCCTGGTCCCCGTACTCCCGCAGGACGAGGACCGCGTCGTCATGGAGGCTCACTCGGCGTCGTCGCCCTTGTCGGCCTGGTCGTCCTTGTCGTTCTCGGCCTTCTTGCGCAGGTCCGGCTTCGGCGCGGAACCGCCCGCCGCCTCGCCGAGCATCCTGTCCAGCTCGGAGAAGTCCATCTGCTCGCGGTGCACGAAGCCGTCCGGGTCGTCCAGGTCGGCGGCGGTGGGCAGCATGTCCGGGTGCGCCCACAGGCCGTCGCGGCCCTCCACCCCGCGCGCGTCGGTGAGCGAGGCCCACAGACGGGAGGCGTCCCGCAGCCGGCGCGGGCGCAGCTCCAGGCCGATCAGCGTGGCGAACGTCTGCTCGGCCGGGCCGCCCGAGGCCCGGCGGCGGCGCAGCGTCTCGCGCAGCGCGTCGGCGGACGACAGGCGCGGCTTGGCCGCCGCGTGCACCACGGCGTCCACCCAGCCCTCGACGAGGGCCAGAGCGGTCTCCAGGCGGGCCAGGGCGGCCTTCTGCTCCGGGGTGTCCTCCGGCTGGAACATGCCCTGCTGGAGGGCGTCCTGCAACTGCTCGGGGTTCTGCGGGTCGAACTGGCCGACCACGTCCTCCAGCTTGGCGGTGTCGACCTTGATCCCGCGCGCGTACCCGTCGACCGCGCCGAACAGGTGCGAGCGCAGCCACGGCACGTGCGAGAACAGGCGCTGGTGGGCGGCCTCGCGCAGGGCCAGGTACAGCCGCACCTCCTCCTTGGGCACACCCAGGTCCTTGCCGAACGCCTCGATGTTCACCGGCAGCAGCGCGGCCTTGCCGGCCGGGCCGAGCGGCAGACCGATGTCGGTCGAGCCGACGACCTCGCCGGCCAGCACGCCGACGGCCTGGCCGATCTGCGTGCCGAACATGGCGCCGCCCATGGACCGCATCATGCCGATCAGTGGGCCGGCCATGGCCTGCATCTCCTCCGGCAGCACGTCGCCCATGGCGGTGCCGACCCGCTCGGCGACCGGGTCGACGAGCTCCTGCCACGCCGGCAGGGTGGCCTCGACCCACTCCGCGCGGGACCACGCCACCGCGGAGCCGGCGCCCGACGGCAGGGACGTCACGTCGTCCAGCCACAGGTCGGCGAGCCGGACGGCGTCCTGCACCGCGGTGCGCTCGGTGGGGCCGACGCTGGCGTCCTTGGTGCCGTCGGAGGTGCCCTGGGAGACCGTCTGGCGGGCGATCTGCTTGGCCATGTCCCAGTTCACCGGCCCGCCCTCGTAGGAGAGCATCTGGCCGAGCTGCTGGAACGCCGCGCCCAGGTCGGTGGGGTTCAGCGAACCGAACATGGCTGCGAGCGGATTGTCGGCGCCGGGCCCGCCAAAGCCTCCGGCTCCGGGCAGTCCGAAACCGAACGGGTTGGCCGGTCCCTGCTCACCGCCGCTCTGCTGGTCCTTCTTCTTGCCCTCGTCGCCGTCGTCCGGCTCCTCCGGCGGAAGGCCGAATCCGAATGGGGTGTCACTCACGGGGTTCCTCGGCTGGTAAGGCCACCGGTTCTCTCCGGCGGCGCGGCTGCCCGACAACACCACCCAGCGTAGACACCGTGAGCGGTTCGGGCCTCGGTGCTTCGCCGACAGAACGCCTGCGGCAGGATGGATGCCACCTGGTACGTACGCGTCATTCGCGCCCGTATGTGAAAACAACCGCTGGAGACGCCCGGTGAGTTCCCCAGATCCACAGGTTCGCGCAGCGCGAAACCACGAGAGCACTCCCGCCGTGCGCGGGCCGGTCGTCGCGGTCACCGGAGCCGCCCGCGGGGTCGGCGCGCTGCTCACCGAGCGGCTGGCCGAGTCCGCCGAGGTCAGGCAGGTCATCGCCATCGACGAGCGGCGCGGGGAGTGCGCGGCGGCGCAGTGGCACATCCTCGACGTGCGGGATCCGGCGATCGCGGAGAAGCTGCGCGGCGCGGACGTCGTGGTGCACCTGGCGCTCGACCTCGACCTGGAGACCGATTCGGCCGCCCGGACGGCGTACAACGTACGGGGGACGCAGACCGTGCTGACCGCGGCGGCCGCGGCCGGGGTGCACCGCGTGGTGCTGTGCACCTCCGCGATGGTCTACGGAGCGCTGCCGGACAACGAACTGCCGCTGTCGGAGGACGCGGAGCTGCGGGCGACCGCCGAGGCGACCGGGGTCGGTGACCTGCTGGAGATCGAGCGGCTGGCGCGGCGCGCGCCGCGGGCGCACCCCGGGCTGAACGTCTCCGTGGTCCGGCCCGCGGTGCTGGTCGGGGGTACGGACACCGCGCTGACCAGGTACTTCGAGTCGCCGCGCCTGTTGGTCGTGGCCGGGTCGCGGCCCGCGTGGCAGTTCTGCCACGTGGAGGACCTGTGCAGCGCCCTGGAGTACGCCGTGCTGGAGAAGGTCGACGGGGAGCTGGCCGTCGGGTGCGACGGGTGGCTGGAGCAGGAGGAGGTCGAGGAGCTCAGCGGGATCCGCCGGATGGAACTGCCGTCGGCGGTCGCGCTGGGGGCGGCGGCCCGGCTGCACCGGATCGGGCTCACGCCGTCTCCGGCGGGGGACCTGGCGTACACGATGTACCCGTGGGTGGTGAGCGGCAGCCGGCTGCACGACGCCGGGTGGCGGCCGCGGTGGACCAACGAGGAGGTCCTCGAGGCGCTGCTGGAGGAGGTGTCCGGGCGGCACACGGTCGCCGGGCGGCGCCTGGGCCGCAAGGACGCGACGGCGGCGGGGGCGGCCGGAGCGACGGTGGCCCTGCTGGGCGCGGCGGCGGTGGTGCGGCGGGCCCGGAAGGCACGCCGGCGCTGAGAGGCGGGCCGCGGGGCACTTCGGACGCGGCACGTCCCTGTCCGAGGCGGTGCCTGTACGAGGGGCCGAGGCAGTCCCTGGACGAGGCACCCCCTGTACGAGACTCCGAACCCGCACGCGCGCGTGCCGGGTGATCGCGCTATTCCCCGGCCTTCCGCGTGTGCGGCACGATGGACACATGGCAGCCACCAACGATCATCCCGGCGAGTACGCCGCCGAGGACCCCATCAAGCTGATCGGCGTCAGGGAGACCCCGCTCTCCCTGGACGAGGTGTTCGAGGCGCTCGGGGACGACGCCGCCGGCGGGACCGCGCTGTTCGTGGGGACCGTGCGGAACCACGACGGGGGCGCCGGTGTCGACGCGCTCGGGTACTCCTGCCATCCCAGCGCGGAGGCGGAGATGCGCCGGGTCGCCGAGAAGGTCGCCGCCGGGTACCCCGTCCGGGCGCTGGCGGCCGTCCACCGTGTGGGGGACCTGAGGGTGGGGGACCTCGCCGTCGTCGTCGGGGTGTCGTGTCCGCACCGGGGCGAGGCCTTCGAGGCCTGCCGGAAGCTGATCGACGACCTCAAGCACGAGGTGCCGATCTGGAAGCACCAGAGGTTCTCGGACGGCACCGAGGAGTGGGTCGGCGCCTAGTGCCCCGACAGGCAACGTTCGCCCCGTCGCGACGCCAGTCTCGCCGGCGCCCAGCGCTTGGAACCTCATGGCCGCAGCTCCGGTTGCGTAACCGAACCCCTGGCGTGAGCGTTGTCAGTGCGGATGGTTAATCTGCTGATCAGTCAGTTGCGGTCGCTCATTTGGGGTTGGGAGGTCGGCATGGCGGCGCTCGCCTGGTTGCTGATTCCGTTGATGGCTGCGATAGGCGCCGGACTGTGGGGGAGCTGGGCGAACCGGACCCGCAGGGCGCGCAGCGACGGACCCGAGCTGGACGGTTACGCCCGTTTCCGTGAGGCCATGGAGAGGTCCCACTCCGGTACGTGAGCGTTCCGCCCTGACGGTGCGCCGACAGAACCGTCCCGTACTGTCGAGTCATGCCACGCCGCACCGCGACGATGCTCGCCTCCACCCTGATGCTGATCGCGCTCCTGTGCGCGGGAGTCCTGTTCCCCGTGCCCTATTCGGAGATGTCACCGGGGCCGACGGTCAACACCCTGGGCGAGCACGGCGGCGAGCCGGTGCTGCAGATCTCCGGCCGCAAGACCTACCCGGCGGACGGCCACCTCAACATGACCACCGTCCGGGTCACCAGTGCCGGCTACCGCATGAACCTCGTCGAGGCCGTCTACGGCTGGCTGGCGCACGACAGCAAGATCGTCCCGCACGACACGCTCTACCCCGACGGCAAGACGGAGGAGCAGTCGACCCAGGAGAACGCCGAGGAGTTCACCCTCTCCCAGGAGAGCGCCAAGGTCGCCGCCCTGAAGGAACTCCGTATCCCGGTGCGGTCCTGGGTGATCGTCTCCACGGTCGTCAAGGACACCCCGGCGCAGGGCAAGCTGCACGCGGGCGACGTCATCAGGGCCGTCGACGGCACGCTGGTCAAGCAGCCCTCCGACGTCTCCAAGCTGGTCACCAAGCACGAGCCCGGGCAGAACGTGGTCTTCACGATCGTGCCGGCCAAGGAGCAGGCCGACGCCGCGAAGCGGCACAGGACGGCGACCGTCACCAAGGACGTCACCATCACCACCACGCAGTCCGCCGACACCGGGGCCAAGCGGGCCATCGTCGGGATCTCCGCCGGGACCGATCACACGTTCCCGTTCACGATCGACATCAAGCTCGCCGACGTCGGCGGCCCGAGCGCGGGGCTGATGTTCGCGCTCGGCATCTACGACAAGCTCACGCCGGGCAGCCTGACCGGCGGGAAGTTCGTGGCCGGCACCGGGACGATAGACGACGACGGCAAGGTCGGCCCCATCGGCGGGATCGAGATGAAGACCGTCGGCGCGCGCAGCAAGGGTGCCCGGTTCTTCCTCACCCCCGCCGAGAACTGCGCGGCCGCCGCCAAGGACACCCCCTCGGGACTCACCCTCGTCAAGGTGCACACGCTCGGTGACGCGCTCACCGCACTGACGGACATCCGCGGCGGCAAGACCGCCGATCTGCCGAAGTGCACGGCCAAGGGCTGACGGGCAGCGCCCCGGCCGTGTACCGGACGGGTACCGAAGGGTGGGCGGAACTCAGTCCTCGAAGGTCGCGGCCAGGGCCTCGGCGAGCCCCGGCACCAGGTCGGCGCCGGTGAGGACCTCCGTGGCGGAGTCCTTCTCACGCAGGCGAAGGGCCGACTCCCGGGCGCCGTCGCGCAGGACCGCGACCGTCATGCGGACCTCCTGGCGCTCGGGGTGGCCGGCCACCCACTTCGCCAGCTTCGGCCCGTCCAGACCCTGCGGGACCTGCGCCTCGGCGGACGGGGGCAGCATCAGGCGCTCCACGGTCAGCGCGCAGCCGGCCACCGCCCCGGGCCAGGCGATCGTGGCGAGGAACTCGTCGAGGGGCCGGTCGGCCGGGACCTCGTCCTGCTCGACCGGGGTGAGACCGGAGGTCTCCTGCTCGTCCTCCAGGCCGAGCTGGGCCGCGAGGGCGGGTTCCTGGGCCCGCAGCTGCGCGGTGTCTACGAGGGCGAAGAGGCGAGCGGGCTGGTCCCAGCCGAGGCCGGAGGCGTACTCGTCGATTTCGAGTACCGCCCGGGTGAGCGGGTTCGCTGCCATGGGAGTGTTGGACATGGTCACAATCCTGCCTCGTTCCTGGGCGGAATCGGGAACCGAGTAAACGGTGAGTAAGTTGCATAGGTGTGGGCCCACGATTTCCGGGGGCCCACCGTACGGTCCACGGACTCGGGGGCCTGACGCAACGAAACCGAATCAACAGCGATTTTCGAGGTGCACACCTTGGCTTTCCAGATGCCGGACCGCGGCGGAGGCCCGACAGGGCCGCGGATGAGAGTGGGCCGTCCGTCCCGGCGTGCCAGGACCCTGCTCATGACACTGGGCGTCCTCGCCGTCCTCGGCATGGTCTTCGCCATGTTCGCGGGCTTCTGGACGGACTGGCTGTGGTACCGGTCGGTGCACTACTCGTCCGTGTTCACCACCACACTGTGGACCAAGATCGGACTGTTCTTCGTCTTCGGCCTGCTGATGGCGGCCGCGGTCGGCCTGAACATCTGGCTGGCGCACCGGCTGCGGCCGCCGCTGAGCGCCATGTCGATGGAGCAGCAGAGCCTGGACCGCTACCGGATGAGCATCGCGCCGTACAAGAAGTGGCTGCTGTGCGGCATCACGGCGCTCGTCGGGCTGATCGCCGGTGCCTCCGCCGCGAGCGAGTGGCGGACCTGGCTGATGTGGGTCAACGGCGTGCCGTTCGGCAAGCAGGACCCGCAGTTCCACCTGGACGTCTCCTTCTACGCCTTCGACCTGCCCTGGTACCGCTTCCTGCTGGGCTTCGGCTTCGCCGCCACGATCCTGTCCCTGATCGCCGCGGTGCTCACGCACTACCTGTACGGCGGGCTGCGCGTCACCAGCCCCGGCGCGCGTGCCACGGCCGCGGCGACCGGGCACCTGTCGGTGCTCCTCGGCGTCTTCGTGACGCTGAAGGCGGTGGCCTACTGGCTCGACCGGTACGGACTGGCGGTGAAGTCGAGCGACTTCAAGGCGACCGGCAACTGGACGGGCCTGAGGTACGTCGACGCCAACGCCTATCTGCCGGCCAAGACGATCCTGTTCTGCATCGCGGTCATCTGCGCGCTGCTGTTCTTCGCCACCCTGTGGCGGCGCACCTGGCAGCTGCCGGTCATCGGCTTCGGCCTGATGGTGCTCTCGGCCATACTCATCGGCGGCCTGTACCCGGCGATCGTGCAGAAGTTCCAGGTCGAGCCCAACGAGCAGGCCAAGGAAGCCCCGTACGTCCAGAAGAACCTCAAGGCGACCCGTGAGGCGTACGGCATCGACGACTCCAAGGTCGCCGACTACGCGGGCACGAGCAGTACCCAGGACAAGGCGAAGCTGCGGGACGCGGCCGCCGACGCGGCCAGTTACCGGCTGATGGACCCGAACATCGTCTCGCCGACGTTCGAGCAGCTCCAGCAGGTGCGCAACTACTACGGGTTCCCGTCCAACCTGGCCGTCGACCGGTACAGGACCAAGGACGGCAAGGTCCAGGACACTGTCATCGGCCTGCGCGAGCTGAACCTCGCCGGGATCCCGAAGAACAACTGGATCAACGACCACTTCCGCTACACCCACGGCTACGGCGTGGTCGCGGCCAAGGGCACCGAGGCCGACTCCGAGGGCCGCCCGGTGTTCACCGAGTACAACCTGCCGTCCACGGGCGACCTCCCGCGGTACCAGCAGCGGATCTACTACGGCGAGAAGACCACCACCTACTCCATCGTCGGCGGTCCCCAGAAGGAGATCGACTACTCCGACGACAGCGGTGAGAAGACCACCAGCTACAAGGGGAACAGCGGTGTCAGCCTCTCCAACCCGCTGAACAGGGCCGCGTACGCGATGGCGTTCAGCGAGCCGCAGATCCTCTACTCCGGCGCGATCGGCGACGGTTCGCGGATCCTGTACAACCGCACGCCCAAGCAGCGCGTCGAGGCGGTCGCCCCGTGGCTGACGATCGACGGCGTCTCGTACCCGGCGGTGGTCGACGGGCGCGTCCAGTGGATCGTCGACGCCTACACGACCACCAACGGCTATCCGTACTCCTCGCGCACCACCCTCGGGGACACGACGCTGGACTCGCTGACCGCCGCCAACAACCAGCGGGTGGTGGCTCAGCAGAACCAGGTCAACTACATCCGCAACTCGGTCAAGGCGACCGTCGACGCCTACACGGGCGAGGTCAGGCTGTACCAGTGGGACACCAAGGACCCGGTCCTGAAGACCTGGATGAAGGCGTTCCCGGGCACGGTCGAGCCGAAGAAGGACATCTCTCCGGAGCTGATGTCCCACATCCGGTATCCGCAGGACCTGTTCAAGGTGCAGCGCGAGCTGCTCACGCGCTACCACGTCACGGACGCGCAGACCTTCCTCAGCGGCAGCGAGGTGTGGCAGATCCCCAACGACCCGACCAACAAGTCGGGCGACGCGGTGCCGCCGTACTACCTGAGCCTCAAGATGCCCGGTGAGTCGTCCCAGACGTTCTCGCTGACGACGACGATGACGCCGAACGGCCGTGACAACCTGAGCGCGTTCATGACGGTCAACGCCGACGCGAACACGAGCGACTACGGCAAGATCAGCATCCTGAAGCTGCCCACGGGCAAGACGATCGACGGCCCCAAGCGGGTGCAGAGCCAGTTCAACTCCGAGCCCTCCATCGCCGAGTCCATCCGGCTGCTGAAGGGCGGCGACTCGGAGGTCGAGTACGGCAACCTGCTGACGGTGCCGCTCGACGGCGGACTGCTCTACGTGGAGCCGGTCTACCTGCGCGGTGGCGGCCTCAAGTACCCGTTGCTGCGCAAGGTCCTGGTGACGTACGGCGGGAACACCGCGTTCGAGGACACGCTCGACAAGGCGCTCAACAAGGTCTTCGGCACGGAGGGTTCGACCACCGAGCCACCCGGCTCCGAGACCGGCGGCGGTGGCACCGGCAGCGGCAAGACCAACCCGCCGCCGTCGAACAACCCGACGGTCCAGGAGGCGTTGAAGGACGCCCAGAAGGCCTTCGACGACGGTCAGACCGCCCTGAAGAACGGCGACTGGCAGGCGTACGGCCAGGCGCAGAAGGACCTTCAGGACGCGCTGAAGCGGGCCGAGGACGCGCAGGCGCAGGCGGAGAAGGCCGGCGGCAGCGGCAAGAACGGCGACGGCAAGGGCGGCGCGAGCCCGGGTGCGAGCGCCAGTCCGACACCGGACAGCAGTCCGAGCGGTAGCCCGAGCGGGGGCTGATCGCTCCCCGTCGAGCCCAAGGGCCCGGATCCGTACCGCGGATCCGGGCCCTTCGCCGTGGGCGAACGCATGTGCCGACATGCCCGGCGGCCGTGCCGCCGTGGGGAGTTGGGCGATCTGTGTTTGACTTGTCTCTCTGTGGGCATGTCGACAAAACGCTGAAGTGACCTCACTGGCTGGGGTATTACAGATGTACCCGGGTTGCAGGTGGTGCGACGATGGACGTTATGGGGGACAAGGCAACTCTGTTCGAGACGGGGCGATTTGTGCAGGCTTCCGACTCCGAGGAGACCGGAGGCGAAGCCCGGGACGAGACCCGGGACGAGTCGGTGGCGGCCGCCGACGAGGCCGCGGAGCTGGCGCGCCGTCGCCTCGCCGCGGAGGCGGGCGACGTCGAGGCCATGAGCGTCCTCGGGGCCATGCTGCTGCGCCGCGGCGACCTCGACGGAGCCGAACCCCATCTGCGCTCCGCCACCGCGGGCGGTGACCGCGCCGCGGCCAACAACCTGGGAGTCCTGCTCCACCAGCGCGGATACGCCGACGAGGCCGCCGGGTGGTGGCGTATCGCCGCCGTCGCCGGATCCGCGGCGGCCGCGCACGCGCTCGGGCGGCACCACCGCGAGCGCGGCGACGAGCCCGCCGCCGAATACTGGCTGCGCCAGTCCGCCGAGCAGGGGCACGTCCTCGGCGCCTACGTCCTCGCCGACCTCCTGGAGCACCGCGGGGACACCGGGGCCGAGCGCTGGATGCGGGTCGCCGCGGAGCGGGGGCACCGGGAGGCGGAGTACCGGCTGGCGCGGGCGCTGGACCGGCGGGCCGGGAGGCCCGGCGGTGACGGTGCCGGGCTGATGGCGGAGGCCGAGCAGTGGTACCGCCAGGCCGCGGCGCGCGGACACCGGCGGGCCGCCCTGCACCTGGGCGCCATCCTGGAGCGGCGCGGCGACCTCAAGGAGGCCGGCCGCTGGTACCTGACGTCCGCCAAGGACGGCGAGGCCAGGGCCGCCTGCGCCCTCGGGTTCCTGCTGCGGGACGCCGGAGACGCGGAGAGCGCCGCCCTGTGGTGGCTGAGAGCCGCGCAGGACGGCGACGGCAACGCGGCGAACGCGCTGGGCGCGCTGCACGCCGAGCGCGGTGAGACGCAGACCGCCGAGCGGTGGTACCGGGCGGCGATGGACGCGGGCGACATCAACGGCGCCTACAACCTCGGGCTGCTCTGCGCCGAGCAGGGCCGTACCGCGCAGGCCGAGCAGTGGTACCGGCGCGCGGCCTACGCCGGGCACCGGGAGGCGTCGAACGCGCTGGCCGTCCTGCTGCTCCAGGGCGGGGACACCGGCGGGGCCGAGCCGTGGTTCTCCAAGGCGGCGGAGGCCGGGAGCGTCGACGCCGCGTTCAACCTGGGGATCCTCTACGCCGGGCGGAACCTGGACGCCCAGGCCCTGCGGTGGTACGAGCGGGCGGCGGCGGCCGGGCACACGGAGGCCGCGTTGCAGGTGGGGATCGCCCGGCTGCGGGCGGGCGACGAGCGGGCGGCCGAGCGGCACCTGCGGTGCGCGGCCGGCGGCGGGAGCGCGGAGGCCGCGTACCGGCTGGCCACCGTGCTCGACGCCCGGCGGCCGCCGGCGCCCGCGCACGGGCTCGGGGAGCCGGCGATCCAGGAGAAGACCGAGTGCGAGGAGTGGTACGAGCGGGCGGCCGGCCAGGGGCACCGGCGGGCGCAGGTGCGGGTCGGGATGCTGGCCGCGGCCCGTGGGGACGCGGTCGAGGCGGCGCGGTGGTACCGCAGGGCGGCGGAGTCCGGGTCCCGCAACGGCGCCTTCAACCTGGGACTGCTGCTCGCCCGGGAGGGCAGTGAGCCCGAGGCGGCCGTGTGGTGGGCGCGGGCGGCCGACGCCGGGCACGGGCGGGCGGCGCTGCGGCTCGCCCTGGTGCACGCGCGGCGCGGCGAGCTGGCCGAGGGGCAGGGGTGGGCCGACCGGGCCGTGGCGCTGGGACCGGCGGAGGTCGCCCAGCGGGCCGCCCGACTGCGGGACGCGCTGCGCGAGGAACTGTCGGCCTGACGTGGATCACCGTCGTCCCTGTAAACGATTTGCTTCTCGGTCCGCCGTTCACGTAATGTTGCATTCACCGACGCGGGGTGGAGCAGCTCGGTAGCTCGCTGGGCTCATAACCCAGAGGTCGCAGGTTCAAATCCTGTCCCCGCTACTGAAGGCCGAGGGCCGGAATCCGATCAAGGATTCCGGCCCTCGGTGTTTCCGGAGGCGCGCTTCCCGGGACGGATCACGAAAGAAGGACCCCCGGCACCGTCGAGGTGCCGGGGGTCCTTCTTTCACGAGTGTGACCGTCAGGCCGCCGCGCAGTTCGGGCAGAGGCCGCGGTAGGTGACCTCCACGTCCGAGACCGTGAAGCCGAAGCGCTCCGAGTCGGGCAGGTCGGCCAGCGGGTTGCCGCTCGGATGGACGTCGCGGATCGCGCCGCAGCCGGCGCAGACCAGGTGGTGGTGCGGCTGGTGCGCGTTGGGGTCGTACCGCTTGGCGCGCTTGTCCGTGGCGACTTCCAGGACCTCACCGAGGGAGACCAACTCGCCCAGCGTGTTGTAGACGGTCGCCCGGGAGATCTCGGGCAGCTTGGCGACAGCCCGGGCGTGGACCTCGTCGGCCGTCAGGTGAACGTGTTCGCCGTCGAGGACCTCGGCCACCACACGCCGCTGCGCGGTCATCCGCCATCCGCGTCCGCGCAGCCGTTCCAGAAGGTCACTCATACCGACCAGCCTAACAGCAAGGGGAAATAGTTCCCGAACCAGTGTGACTTTGGAGCTCCACTTGACTTGGACTAAGTCCATTGTAGGATCGAGACTGGCTTTGGCCAAGAGACAGGCGCGATGGAAATGACCCAGGAGGCGACGTGACCCAGGGGCCGCTCACGACGGAGGCCGGTGCTCCGGTTGCCGACAACCAGAACAGCGAGACGGCGGGCGTCGGCGGCCCGGTGCTCGTCCAGGACCAGCTCCTGCTGGAGAAGCTCGCCCACTTCAACCGCGAGCGCATCCCGGAGCGCGTGGTGCACGCCCGTGGCGCCGGCGCCTACGGCACCTTCACGGTCACGGCCGACGTCACCCAGTACACGCGCGCCAAGTTCCTCTCCGAGGTCGGCAAGCAGACGGAGACCTTCCTCCGCTTCTCGACCGTGGCGGGCAACCTCGGCGCCGCCGACGCGGTCCGCGACCCCCGCGGTTTCGCGCTGAAGTTCTACACCGAGGAGGGCAACTACGACCTCGTCGGCAACAACACCCCGGTGTTCTTCATCAAGGACGCCATCAAGTTCCCCGACTTCATCCACACCCAGAAGCGCGACCCCTACACGGGCAGCCAGGAGGCGGACAACGTCTGGGACTTCTGGGGCCTGTCTCCGGAGTCGACGCACCAGGTGACCTGGCTGTTCGGCGACCGCGGCATCCCGGCGTCGTACCGGCACATGAACGGCTACGGCTCCCACACCTACCAGTGGAGCAACGGGGCCGGCGAGGTCTTCTGGGTCAAGTACCACTTCAAGACCGACCAAGGGATCAAGAGCCTCACCGCCGAGGAGGCCGCCCGGCTCGCCGGTGAGGACCCCGACTCCCACCAGCGCGACCTGCGTGAGGCCATCGAGCGCGGCGAGTACCCGACCTGGACCGTGCAGGTGCAGATCATGCCGGCGGCCGACGCGGCGACCTACCGCTTCAACCCGTTCGACCTCACCAAGGTGTGGCCGCACGAGGACTACCCGCCGATCGAGATCGGCAAGCTGGAGCTCAACCGCAACCCGGAGAACATCTTCGCCGAGGTCGAGCAGTCGATCTTCAGCCCCGCCCACTTCGTGCCGGGCATCGGTCCCTCCCCGGACAAGATGCTCCAGGGCCGCCTCTTCGCGTACGGCGACGCTCACCGCTACCGCGTCGGCATCAACGCCGACCACCTGCCGGTGAACCGTCCGCACGCCACCGAGGCGCGCACCAACTCCCGTGACGGCTACCTGTACGACGGCCGCCACAAGGGTGCGAAGAACTACGAGCCGAACAGCTTCGGCGGGCCGTTCCAGACGGACCGGCCGCTGTGGCAGCCCGTGACGGTCTCCGGCGTCACCGGTGACCACGAGGCGGCGGTCCACGCCGAGGACAACGACTTCGTCCAGGCCGGCAACCTCTACCGTCTGATGTCGGACGAGGAGAAGGAGCGCCTGATCGGCAACCTGGCGGGCGCGATCTCGCAGGTCTCGCGCGAGGACATCGCCGAGCGCGCGATCGGCAACTTCCGTCAGGCGGACGAGGACTTCGGCAAGCGGCTGGAGGCCGCGGTCCAGGCCCTGCGCGGCTGATCTCCAGCACTGGAACGCTTGTCGTGGACGGCGGGCCGGGTCCCTTCGGGGGTGCGGCCCGCCGGCGTGCGCTCAGGCCGTGCCCGCACCCGCGGCCGCAGCGTGCTGCCGGACCGGCGCCCAGCAGCGGATGATGTCGCGGACCGAGACGATGCCCGCAGGCTCGTCGTGGTCCAGGACGATGAGGTGCCGGAAGCCGCCGCGGGTCATGGCCCGGGCCGCCTCCTCCAGGGTCCAGGACGGCGCGGCGAACACGACGTCGGTGGTGGTGTGCGCGTGTACGCGCTCCGTGTCCGGGTTCTGTCCCAGGCCCACGGAGTTGAGGACGTCGCGTTCGGTGAGGATGCCGATGCCGCCTGCGTCCGGGTCGTGGACGACGGCGGCGCCGACGTGGCGCGCGGACATCAGGGCCGCCGCCTGTCGGAGGGTGTGTGCGGGACCGATGGTGAGGACCACCGTGCTCATGGCGTCGCGGACGAGCATGGGATGGAGCCACCTCCTCGGGGAATCCGGCTGATGCGTGCCAGGCGCCGAAGGCGTCTGTTGAGCACTGCACAAGTTCACAAGTGGGGGAACTCCCAGAGTCTCAGGCAAAACGGGGGTCAACAAGGGGGCGTGCGCGGCCGGCCGGGGGCGTGCGCAGGCGTTCCCCCCTCGCGTCAGCGCTGGTTGAGATACCCCAGCATCTCGTCGTGCAGCAGACCGTTGGACGCGGCGGCGTTGCCGCTGTGCGGGCCGGGGCGGCCGTCGAGGCCGGTGAAGGTGCCGCCGGCCTCGGTCACGATGATCGCGTTCGCGGCCATGTCCCACAGGGACAGCTCCGGCTCGGCGCAGAAGTCGACCGAGCCCTCGGCGACCATCATGTACGGCCAGAAGTCGCCGTAGGCACGGGTACGCCAGACCGCGCGGGTCAGGTCGAGGAAGCCGTCCAGGCGGCCCTGCTCCTCCCAGCCGCCGAGCGAGGAGTACGCGAAGGAGGCGTCCGCGAGTTCCCCCACGCGGGACACCTGGAGCCTGCTCGCCTGCGCCAGGCTGCGGCCCGTGAAGGCGCCGTGGCCCTTGGCGGCCCACCAGCGGCGGCCCAGGGCGGGGGCGGAGACGACGCCCACGACGGGCTGGTAGCCGCCCGCGCCGGCCTCCATCAGGGAGATGAGCGTGGCCCAGACCGGGACGCCGCGCACGTAGTTCTTGGTGCCGTCGATGGGGTCGACGACCCAGCGGCGGGGGCCGGTGCCCTCGATGCCGTACTCCTCGCCGAGGACCGCGTCGCGGGGGCGGGCGCGTTGCAACTGGCCGCGGATGAGTTCTTCCGCCGCCTTGTCCGCTTCGCTGACCGGGGTCATGTCCGGCTTCGTCTCGACCTTGAGGTCGAGGGCCTTGAAACGGTCCATGGTGGCGGCGTCGGCGGCGTCCGCGAGGACGTGGGCCAGGCGCAGATCGTCCAGGTAGTCCGGCATGCGAGAACCGTATCCGCCTGGGGCGACACGGGGCTACGGGGGGCGGGGTGGCCCGGTGTGCGGAAGTGCCGCGCGACCCGGGAGAGGCCCAAAGGTCGCGGTGGCGCGTGCGCCCGCGGTGGCGCGCACATGCTGTCACGGACCCTTGACAGTGCGTTCCGGGGCGTCAAATCTGGGCGCAGAGCCGCTCGCCCCGGGGAGGCGATGATGTCTGCAGCGCGGGAATCCCTGCTGGACGCCGCCTACACGGCGCTGACACGGCGGCCGTGGGCCGCGGTACGGATGATCGACGTGGCCGCGGCGGCCGGGGTCTCCCGGCAGACGCTGTACAACGAGTTCGGCAGCAAGGAGGGGTTCGCGCGGGCCCTGGTCAGGCGGGAGGCGGACGGCTATCTCATCGGCGTCGAACGAGCCCTGACCACCCCCGCCGACCCGCGCGAGCGGCTCACCGCCGCCGCCGAGTGGACCGTGTCCGCCGCGCGGGGCAACGCGCTGGTGAAGGCGATGCTCACCGGCTGCTGGAGCGACCGGCTGCCCTCGCCGACGCTGTCGGCGGTGCCGTCCTCCAGCGCGGTTCCGGCCCAGCGCCGGGCCGACGGCCCGCTGCCCTCGCCCGGCGACTTCGTGGCGATCGTCCGCGACCGCGCCGTGACCCTGCTCTCCGCCCCCGGCGCACCCAGGGCGGACACCGCCGAGCTGGCCCGCGCCTGCGAGCTGGTGATCCGCCTCGCCCTGTCGTGCGTGGCGGCGCCGCCGGGCCGGGGCGGGGTCGCCGAACTGGTACGCGGCGCACTCTCGCGCCAACCGGGCTGACCCGTCCGCCCTCCGCACCGCCGCGTCAGTGCGCGGAACCGGACAGCTGGAGCCCGATCACCCCGATGATCACCAGGCTGATCGACACGATCTTCAGCGTGGAGACCAGGTCGCCGAGGAAGACCATGCCGTAGATCGCGGTGCCCGCCGCGCCGATGCCGGTCCACACCGCGTACGCGGGGCCGACGTCGAGCTTCTTCAGGGACAGGGTGAGCAGACCGAAACTGCCCAGGGCGAAGCAGCAGAAGGCGATGGTCGGCCAGAGCCGGGTGAAGCCGTGCGACAGCTTCAGGCACACGGCGAAGCCGGTCTCGAGCAACCCGGCAACGATGACCAGCAGCCACGCCATGTGCTGTCCTCCCGTGGGTCCGCATGCCGTGACCGCTTGGTCGTGCTTGGGGCAGGTCATGATCCGGCTCCGTGCGATTATGCACTTGCCGGACCGCACCGCACCCAAACAACGCGGAGGTCAGTCGCCTTCCTTGCGCTCCCGCGTGGCCAGCAGCCGGCGCAGCGAGTACAGCCGGGCCGGGTCCGCGTGCCCCTCGGCGACCCACGCGTCCAGCGCGCAGTCCGGCTCGTCGTGGCTGCACGCGCGCGGGCAGCCCTCGGTGCCCTGTTCCAGCTCGGGGAAGGCGTGGATGACCCGGAACGGATCGATGTGCGCGAGCCCGAACGACCGTACGCCCGGGGTGTCCACGACCCAGCCGGCCGCGCCCGCCAGCGGCAGCGCGAGCGCGGAGGTGGTGGTGTGCCGGCCCCGGCCGGTCACCGCGTTCACACGTCCCGTCACCCGCCGCCGCTCCGCCGGCACCAGCGCGTTGACGAGTGTCGTCTTGCCCACGCCGGAGTGGCCGACGAACGCCGTGACCTTCCCGTCGAGTTGCTCGCGCACCCGGTCCGCGGCGGCGCCGGCGTCCAGCTCCGCACGGCTGGTGACGACGTAGGGGATGTCCAGATCCCCGTACAGCTCCAGGAGTTTGTCCGGCGGGGCCAGGTCCGACTTCGTCAGGACCAGCAGCGGCTCCAGACCGCCGTCGTACGCCGCGACCAGGCAGCGGTCGATCAGCCGGGGGCGCGGTTCGGGATCGGCGAGCGCGGTGACGATGGCCAGTTGGTCGGCGTTCGCGACGACCACGCGCTCGTAGGGGTCGTCGTCGTCCGCGGTGCGGCGCAGGACCGAGCCGCGCTCCTCGATGCGGACGATGCGCGCGAGGGTGTCCTTCGCCCCGGACAGGTCACCGACGAGGGCCACCCGGTCGCCCACGACGGCGGCCTTGCGGCCGAGCTCGCGGGCCTTCATGGCGACGACCGCGCGGCCGTCGACGAGGCACGTCAGCCGTCCCCGGTCGACGGTGAGGACCATGCCCTCGGCGGCGTCCTCGTGCTTGGGGCGGATGTTCGTGCGCGGCCGGTTGCCCCTGCGGTTGGGGCGGCTGCGGATGTCGTCCTCGTCGGTGTGCTTGCCGTAGCGGCGCATGGCGTGATCCCCGCGTCCCTACGCCCCGAGCATCCCGGTCCACAGATCGGGGAAGTCCGGCAGTGTCTTCGCCGTCGTCGCCACGTCCTCGATCTGCACGCCCTCGACCGCCAGGCCGATGATCGCGCCGGCCGTCGCCATGCGGTGGTCCTCGTAGGTGTGGAAGACCCCGCCGTGCAGGCGGCGCGGGCGGATGCTCAGGCCGTCGGCCGTCTCGGTCACGTCACCGCCGAGTTCGTTGATCTCCTTGGTCAGCGCGGCCAGACGGTCGGTCTCGTGCAGCCGCAGATGGGCCACGCCCCGCAGGGTCGAGGGCGAGTCCGCGAGCGCGGCGACGGCCGCGATGCCCGGGGTCAGCTCGCCGACCTCGCCGAGGTCCACGTCGATGCCGTGCACGGCACCCGAACCGGTGAACACCAGGCCGTAGTCCGTGAGTTCGCAGGAACCCCCCATCTCGGTGAAGATCTGCCGCAGCCGGTCACCCGGCTGGGTCGTCCGGGCCGGCCAGTCCGGGATGACGACCTTGCCGCCGGTCACCAGCGCCGCCGCGAGGAAGGGCTGGGCGTTGGACAGGTCGGGCTCCACGACCAGGTCCCGGCCGAGCAGGGCGCCCGGGGTGACCCGCCAGACGTTCGGCTCGCCGCCCGACTCGGGGGTGTCCACCTGCGCGCCGACCGCCCGCAGCATGTCGACCGTCATCCGGATGTGCGGCAGCGACGGCAGCGACGACCCGGTGTGCCGGACCTCCACGCCCTGGTTGAAGCGCGGTCCGGACAGCAGCAGGGCGCTGACGAACTGGGACGAGGAGGAGGCGTCGATCTCCACCGGCCCGCCGTCCAGCGCGCCGCTGCCGTGCACGGTCATCGGCAGCGCGCCGCGGCCGTCGTCGTCGATCCGGGCGCCGAGGACGCGCAGCGCGTCGATGACGCCGTCCAGCGGACGCTCGTACGACCGCGGGTCGCCGTCGAAGCGGATGGGGCCGTCTGCCAGCGCGGCGACCGGCGGCAGGAAGCGCATCACCGTGCCGGCGTTGCCGACGTCGACCGTGGCCGGGCCGTGCAGCCCGGCGGGGATCACGCGCCAGGCCTCCCCGGTGCCGTCCGGCCCCACGCCCTCGTCGATGCCGACGCCCATGGCCCGCAGCGCGCCGGCCATCAGCAGCGTGTCGCGGGAGCGCAGCGGGCGGCGCAGCCAGCCCGGCTCGGAGGCGAGGGCGGCGAGCACCAGGGCGCGGTTGGTGACGGACTTCGACCCCGGCACGTGGACCGTCGCGTCGACGGCTCCGCTCGCGTGCGGGGCGGGCCAGAGGGCGGTGTGCGTGGGGTTCGGGGCCATGGTCCCCACCTTAGGGCCTGTTCCGAGTTCCCTGCCTGCGCCCCGACGCCCTGGCACGCACGCTCGGCGCACGGCACCGCAGGACAGTGGCTCCGCCACGTGACCTGCGACACCGCGCCCGGCGACGAGGGACGGACGAGGGAGAGCGGAGGGACCGCCTCACCCCGTCAGCAGCCACCGCCCGCCGCCGATCAGCGAGCACAGCGACACCGCGTGGAACAGGAACAGCCACAGCGCCGCCGGGACGTGCGTCAGCCGCGACAACTGGTCCGCGTCCGAGTCACCGGCGCCCCCGCGCGCCCGCTTGGCCTGGAGCTCGAAGGCCGGGCGCACCCCGCCGAGCAGCAGGAACCACACCACCGCGTACGCGAACGCGGCCTGTACCTGGGGCCCGGTCAGCCAGGACACCAGCAGGAACGTGCCGCCGGTGAGGAGCACGGTGAGCGCCCCGTAGGCGTTGCGGATCATCACCAGCATCGCGACCAGCAGCGCCGTGGCCACCCACAGCAGCAGCGTGATGCGACCGGTGGCGAGCAGGGCCGCGCCGCCCAGGCCCAGCAGCGGGGGAGCGGTGTAGCCGGCCGCCGCCGTGAGGATCATGCCGATGCCGTGCGGCTTGCCCCGGCTGACGGTCAGGCCGCTGGTGTCGGAGTGCAGGCGTATGCCGGTCAGCGTGCGTCCGGTGAGCAGCGCCACCAGCCCGTGACCGCCCTCGTGCGCGATGGTGATCGCGTTGCGCGAGACGCGCCACAGGCCGTGCGGGACGACCACCGCGAGCGCGGCGGCCGCGGTGGCGAGCACCACCCACACGTCGGGATCGGGCTGGGTGCCGACGAGCCGGTCCCAGAGATCGGGCAGCGCGGTGGCGGCGAGGCTGTCCATGTTTCCGAGTGGCTCCCTGTCCGTGTGCGCGGTCTGGCAGTGTTGCACGTATGTGTGGACGGTATGCAGCGAGTCGCGGCCCCGAGGACCTCGCGGGAGTCTTCGAGATCCAGAAGTGGGACCCGGAGGAGACCCTGGAGCCCGACTACAACGTGGCCCCGACCAAGGAGGTCCACGTCGTCCTGGACCGTCCCTTGAAGGACGCCGACGACCGTCGCCCGGTTCGCCAGTTGCGGAAGCTGAGGTGGGGACTCGTCCCGTCCTGGTCGAAGTCCCCCGAGGGCGCCGCCCGGATGATCAACGCGCGCGCGGAGACCGTGCACGAGAAGCCGTCGTACCGCCGCGCCTTCGCCACCCGGCGCTGTGTCGTGCCCGCCGACGGCTACTACGAGTGGGTCACCGGCACCCAGGAGCGGGATCTGGAGGTCGAGGGCAGGCGCAAGCGGCCGCGCAAGCAGCCCTACTTCGTGACCCCGGCCGACGGATCGGTCTTCGCGATGGCCGGGCTCTACGAGTTCTGGCGGGACCGGACACTGCCCGACGACCACCCGCGGGCCTGGTGGGCGACCTGCTCGGTGATCACCACGGACGCCGAGCAGACCCCGCTGGCGGTGGCCCCGGCCGAGGGCCCGCGCTCGCTGGCCGACATCCACCCCCGGATGCCGCTGATGCTGACCCCCGACCGCTGGGACGCCTGGCTGGACCCGGCCCGCACCGACCCGGACGACCTGCGCGCGCTGCTCACCCCGCCGGCCCCCGGCCTGATGCGCGCCTACCCGGTGTCCACGGCCGTCAGCAACGTCCGCAACAACGGACCGGAGCTGCTCGAGGAGCTCGCGGCACCGGAAGAGGGCACACTCTTCTGACTTCGGCGGCGTGGGCGGCGTGAGCAACATGAACGACATGGACATGAGCGACGTGAGCGAGATCGTCGAGACGGAAGCGGGCGCGGCGCGGATCACCTGGCACCGGGCCCACGGGGCACGCCTGGTGCTCGCCGTGGGCCACGGAGCCGGCGGCGGTGTGGAGGCCCGCGACCTCCAGGCCCTGGCGCGCGCACTCCCGGCGCACGGGGTCACCGTCGCACTGGTCGAGCAGCCCTGGCGGGTGGCCGGCCGGAAGGTGGCACCCGCGCCGCGGACGCTGGACGCCGGCTGGCGCGGCCTGTGGCCCGCCCTCACCGGGCCGGGGCTGCCGGTGGTCGCGGGCGGCCGGAGCGCCGGGGCGCGCGTCGCCTGCCGTACGGCGGCCGAGCTGGGCGGGCACGCCGTGCTCGCCCTCAGCTTCCCGCTGCACCCGCCGGGCAGGCCCGAGAAGTCCCGCGCCGACGAGCTGCTCGGCGCGGGGGTGCCCACGCTCGTCGTCCAGGGCGGCAACGACCCGTTCGGCAGGCCCGGGGAGTTCCCGGAGGGTTCCTACCGGCTCGTCGAGGTGCCGTACGGCGATCACGGCTTCGCCGTGCCGAAGCGGGCGGGGATCACGCAGGAGCAGGTCCTGGAGATCATCACCGAGGGCGTCGCCCAGTGGACCGCGTCACTCCCGTGACCCCCGGGAATGCCTGGCGGACCGCCGCTGTTGAGCCGGACAGTAGTGCCGCTCAGCGGCGCCGACGTCACACGAGAGGAAGTCCGCCGCATGGGTTCGACCGTTTGCCCGAGCCGCAGCAGCCGCACTGACCTGGACTGGACGGTGCTGCACGCGGCGAGGACCGCTCCAGTTCGAGCGGCGGCAGGCACGGGTCGTCGTCTATCCTCCGATTCGAGTGGAACCGCATTCGGTGCCACGACATCGCTTGAGGAGGTGGGTCCGGTTCCCGGTACCGACGCAGGGACCGACAACGGCCAGGCGGAGCAGCCCGAGGGCCGGGGCACGGGCGTGGGCGCATCCGCGGAGTCGACGGCCCAGCGCAGCGCGCGCTTCGAGCGGGACGCGCTGGAATTCCTCGACCAGATGTACTCGGCCGCCCTGCGCATGACGCGCAACCCGGCCGACGCCGAGGACCTGGTGCAGGAGACGTACGCCAAGGCGTACGCGTCCTTCCACCAGTTCCGTGAGGGCACCAACCTCAAGGCGTGGCTGTACCGGATCCTCACCAACACCTTCATCAACTCCTACCGCAAGAAGCAGCGCGAGCCGCAGCGCAGTGCCGCCGAGGAGATCGAGGACTGGCAGCTCGCGCGTGCCGAGTCGCACATGTCGACCGGTCTGCGCTCCGCCGAGTCGCAGGCGCTCGACCACCTGCCCGACTCGGACGTGAAGGAAGCGCTTCAGGCGATCCCCGAGGAATTCCGCATCGCCGTCTACCTCGCGGACGTAGAAGGCTTTGCGTACAAGGAGATCGCGGACATCATGGGGACACCCATCGGGACGGTGATGTCCCGGCTGCACCGGGGCCGCCGTCAACTGCGCGGCATGCTCGAGGACTACGCCCGCGAGCGCGGACTGGTCCCGGCCGGCGCCGGAGAGTCGAACGAAGCGAAAGGCTCGGGCTCATGAGCTGCGGAGACCCGCACGAGACGGACTGCAGTGAGGTACTCGACCACCTCTACGAGTTCCTCGACAGTGAGATGCCGGACATCGATCGCACCAAGTTCGAGCACCACTTCGAGGAGTGCTCGCCGTGCCTTGAGAAGTACGGCCTGGAGCAGGCCGTGAAGAAGCTGGTCAAGCGGTGCTGCGGACATGACGACGTCCCCGCCGACCTGCGCGCCAAGGTCATGGGGCGGCTCGATCTGATCCGCTCCGGCCAGGCCGTCCCCGAGCACGACGTGACCGCGGCACCGGTGACTCAGCAGGAGTCCTGACCCGCCGCGCGCGGACACCCGCGCGTCGCCCCGTCGGCTCCCTTCGCGCCTGCCGCCCGCACCCGGCACCGCCCGCACCCGGCGCTCGCACAGACGTCGGACGCGCCTCGGAGATGCTTGCGGACCCGTTTCGGGCACCCACCCGGACGCTCTTCACCCGAACGTGCTAATCCCCGGGTCTTCGGCCCGTGGACTCCCGGCTGTGCGCCCTACGCTCCCAGGGGAGAGGCATGACGGGGGAGGGGCGGCATGGAGGCGGTTCCACCGCGGGCCCGTGCGTACGTCGCCTGTGCCGCCCTTGGTGCCGTGGCCTGTCTGCTGCCGCTGCCGGTGACGCACACCCCCTGGTGGGCGGTCGCCCTGCTCACCGCGGTGTACGCCGGGTGCAGGCAGTTCGCCCGGTGCGGCTTCGCCGGACCCTTCTACCCCGTACTGCTCGCGGCGGCCTTCCTGCTGCCGCCGCCCGTCGCCGCGCTCGTCCCGCTGCCCGGCGTCCTGCTCGCCCGCGCCGGACGGCGGCCCGAGGGGCTGCGCCGGATCTGGCGCGCCGCGCAGCTCGCCCTCGCGGTGTGGGCGGCCGCCCGGGTGCACGGGGCGCTGGGCGGCCGGGACGCCGTCGACGGGTGCGACTTCCCCTACGTCCTCCTCCCCGCGGGTGCCGCCGTGCTCGCCTTCTGCCTGGCGCTGACGGCGCTGGACGGCGGGGTCCTCGCGCTCGCCGAGCACGTGCCGGTACGGCGGGCCTGGCAGGGGCTGTTCGCCCGGTCGCCGGCGCCCATCGCGGTGCACGGGCTCGCGGGACTGATGATGGCCGTGCTGTGGCGCAGCCCCTACGGGCCGGTCGCCGCGCTGCTCGTGCTGCTGCCGATGTGCGTGTCCGGCTGGGTGTACGCCCAGTACCACCGGGAGCGGTCCGCGCACCGGGCCACCATCCGCGCGCTGGTGCAGGCCGTCGACATCAAGGACGGCTACACGCGTGGGCACAGCGAGCGGGTGGGCCAGGCCTCCATGATGATCGCGCGCGAGCTCGGCATGGACGACGAGCGGGTCGAGGTGCTGCGGTTCGCCGGCATCCTGCACGACGTGGGCAAGCTGGGCGTCCCCACCCGGCTGCTGCGCAAGGACGGGCCGCTGACCCCCGAGGAGCGGCGCGTGATCGAGCTGCACCCCGAGTACGGGCACGAGATGGTGCGCGGGATCTCCTTCCTGGGCGAGGCGCGCTCGGCGATCCTGCACCACCACGAACGGCTCGACGGAGGCGGCTACCCGTACGGACTGATGGGTGGTCAGATCCCGGAGAGCGCACGTGTGGTGGCCGTCGCGGACGCCTTCGACGCGATGACGTCCACCCGGTCCTACCGGCGGGCCCGGCCGGTGCCCGCCGCGCTGGCGGAGCTGGAGCGCTGCGCGGGGAGCCAGTTCGACCCGCGGATGGTCACGGCGCTGGTCCGGGCCCTGGACCGGTACGGCTGGCACCCGGCGGTCACCGCGCAGGACGGTACGCCCGTCGCCCCGCCGGCACCGTTTTGTGCCGTCCCCGGCACCACGGGCCCGGCGGCGGCTCCCGGCGGCGCGGAGGACACGCCCGTCGTTCCGGCGGCGGGCGCCGCCGCCGGGGACGGCGGCCCCGGCGGTGCGCCGGAGCGGTCCGCGGGCGGCCGGCCGGAAGCCCGTCGATGAGCCGGTCCCTCCTGCTGCTCCTCATCCGCGGCTCGGCGGTCCTGGTCGCCCTGCTGTCCCTCGCCGTCACCCTGTGGACCGGCCTCGAGGAACGCGGGGCCGCCCTCGCCTTCGGGCTGCTGGTCCTCGTCGGTGAACTCGCCCGGTGGACCGGGTCGGAGGCCCGGGAGGCCGCGCCGCTCGGCGCCGCCGGGGCGCTGTCGTACGCCCTGCTGGGCGAGGACGCCGGCCGATCCAGCCACCACGGCGCCTTCCAGGTCGTCGCCGTGGTGCTCGCCGCCTGCCTCCTGGGCGGTGTGCCGCACATCGCGCGCGGGTGCGGGCGGACGCTCGACCACCTCGTGCGGCGGATCCTCACCGTCGCCTTCGCCGCCGTCTGCTTCCAACCCCTCTACGGCAAAGGGGTGTTCCGGGGGTGGGTCGGTCCGGCGTACGCCCTGCTGCTGCTCGCGCTCCTGGTGCTCACCGCGCTGTGCGGCGCCGTTCTCGCCGCCGCGCAGGCGCACTGCCGCACCCGGTGGCCGTTCGGCCCGCTGCTGCGGGAGGAGCTGCGAAGCCTGCTCGGGATCGGCTCGGCGGTGTGCGCGACCGGCGCGGTCATGGCCCTCGCCGTCGCCGTGGCCGGACTGTGGGCGCTGCCCGTGTTCTCGCTGCCGCTGCTGCTCACCCAGCTGTCCCTCCGACGGTACGCGGCGGTGCGGAGGACCTACCGGCAGACCATCGCCTCCCTGGCCCGGGCCACCGAGGTCGCCGGGTACACCCCGGCCGGGCACGCCCGGCGGGTGGCCGCGCTCAGCCGGGCCGTGGGCCGGGACCTGGGCCTGATCGAACCGGAGCTGACCGTGCTGGAGCACGCGGCCCTGATGCACGACATCGGGCAGCTCAGCCTGGTCGACCCGGTGCCCGCCGGGGCCACCGCGGGGCTGCCCGCCGAGGAGCAGCGGCGGATCGCGCTGCTCGGCGGGGCCGTGGTGCGGCAGACCGGGGTCGACTCCCGGGTCGCGGTGGTGGTGGAGCGGCAGGCCGACCCCTGCCGGGAGCAGCCACTGCCCGCGCGGATCGTGCGGGCGGTCAACGCCTACGAGGAGAAGGCGCGCGACGCCGGGCCCGGCGGCCCGCTCAGGGCGCTGGAGGAACTGCGGCTGGCGGGGGCCGGCGCATACGCCCCCGAGGTGGTGGAGTCACTGGGCCGGGTACTGTCGCGGGACCGCCTGACGCTTCCCGCCGGGGGGTAACCCATGGGTAATGAGCGTCCCTCCAGTCGTACGTGGTTGGATGCGAATGAGAGGGTGTCCGGGGGCAGAAGCCGACCCACTCGACGGAACTGGCAGGCGGGAATCGTGAGGATCTTCGGCAAGGGACGGCACCGGCCCTCCGCCTCCTGGCGGCAGGCCACCGACCGGGCGTTCACGCTGATAGGCGACGGCCGGTACGAGGACGCGGGCGCGCTGCTGACACGCGCCGCCGACCTGGAGCCCTGGCTGGCCGAGTCCTGGTTCAACCTCGCCCTGCTGCACAAGTTCCGGCACGACTGGGAGCAGGCGAGGGCGGCGGGCCTGCGGGCCGTGGCCCTGCTGGAGAAGGAGACCGGCGCGCCCGACTGGTGGAACGTCGGCATCGCCGCCACCGCCCTCCAGGACTGGCCTCTGGCCCGGCGGGCCTGGCAGGCGTACGGACTGAAGGTGCCCGGAGGCGCGGCCGCCGCCGGGGAGCCGATGGGCATGGAACTGGGCAGCGCGGCCGTGCGGCTGTCGCCGGAGGGCGAGGCCGAGGTGGTCTGGGGCCGGCGCCTGGATCCGGCCCGGATCGAGGTGCTGTCCATCCCGCTGCCCTCCTCGGGGCGGCGCTGGGGCGAGGTCGTACTGCACGACGGCGTGCCCCACGGGGAGCGGACCACCGCGGCCGGCCACACCTACCCCGTGTTCGACGAGATCGAGTTGTGGGCGCCCTCGCCGGTGCCCACCTGGGTGGTCCTGCTGGAGGCCGCCACCGAGGCCGACCGGGACGCGCTGGAGCAGCTCGCCGCCGACGCCGGCTTCGCTGCCGAGGACTGGTCGTCGTCCGTACGGCTGCTGTGCCGGATGTGCTCGGAGTCGCGGATGCCGTCCGACGAGGGCGACGGCGTGCACCTCGACCCGCACGACCACAGCGAGCCGGGGCACCCCGGACCGCTCGGGCACCGCACCGACGGGCAGCTGTGGGTGCCGGAGCGGGAGTGCGGAGTGGCCGCTCCGGCCGCCCTGGTCCGCGGGCTGCTGGACGGGTGGGTGGCCGACAGCCCGGACTCGCGGGACTGGCGGGATCTGGAAGAGGTCTGTTGAGGACGCCGGTCCGCCTCGGGCCCGCCGGCGGACCCGTTGTGGCCGGCCGTGTCCTCCCGGCACAGTCGCATATCGGACACTCCTGGGCCGGGTCGGGGGCGCGGGCCCCGTACCCTGTATCAGAATTCACTCCCCGTTCTTGTCAGGAAGGCGTACGTCGGTCATGGCGCAGCAGGACACCGATCAGCAGCACGCGGGCGTGCTCCCCGTCGACGACGAGGGATACGTCGTCGACACGGAGGACTGCGAGGAGCGCGAGACGGCCTGGCGTGAGCGCGGCACCTCCCGGCCCATCACGGTCGTCGGGAACCCCGTGCTGCACAAGGAGTGCAAGGACGTCACCGACTTCGGCGAGGAGCTCCAGCAGCTGGTCGCCGACATGTTCGCCAGCCAGCACACCGCCGAGGGCGTGGGCCTGGCCGCCAACCAGATCGGCGTGGACCTGAAGGTCTTCGTCTACGACTGCCCGGACGACGAGGGCGCCCGGCACGTCGGGGTCGTCTGCAACCCCCGGCTGGTCGAACTGCCCGCCGAGCGGCGCCGGCTGGACGACAGCAACGAGGGCTGCCTGTCCGTGCCCACCGCCTACGCTCCGCTCGCCCGCCCCGACTACGCCGAGGTGACCGGGCAGGACGAGCAGGGCAACCCGATCAAGGTGCGGGGCACCGGCTACTTCGCGCGGTGCCTCCAGCACGAGACGGACCACCTCTACGGCTACCTCTACATCGACCGGCTCTCCAAGCGTGAGCGCAAGGACGCGCTGCGGCAGATGGCCGAGAACGAGCCGCGCTACCCCGTGGTCGCCAACGACTGATCCTCTGCCGCCCGTTGGGGCGCCAGTGGCCCGTGCGCACGGCGCCCGACCGGAACGTCCGGTCGGGCGCCGTACTTGTGTCCGTCACACATTCGATCCCTTGTGCGCTTCTGGTGATTCGTAATCAGTCACACAAGGGGAGATTCTCGGCATCCCGAAGTGATGAATGGAGCAAATCCATTCCCAGAACGGTCAGTTGTGGTGCTGAATGGGGGTGCGGGGATACGCGACGGCGTGCGCCCGGCACGGCGGAAGGGCGTGCGCCACCGGCGGCTGAGAGGGGTTTCTTCGTGCCAGCTTTCCCATACAGCACCACACCGACAACGACAGCGGTCGCAGTCCCACCAACGCTCGCGCTTCCGGTGATCGAGGCCGAGTTTCCCAGGCAGTTGCACGGGTATTGGCCCCAACCCCAGGAGAAGACACGCAGCTGGCTGCTGGAAAAGCGGCTCATGTCCGCGGACAAGGTGGAGGAACACGCCGACAGCCTCGGCTACACGGACCTCATGGCGGGGTACTTCATCGGCGCCCCCGACGAGGTGCTCCAGGCGATAGCGGACTTCAGCGCGTGGTTCTTCCTCTGGGACGACCGTCAGGACCGCGACGTCGTCCACGGCCGGCCCGCCGCCTGGGAGCGGCTGTGCCGCGCGCTGCACACGGCCCTGGACTCCCCCCAGGACCACCTGCACCACCAGGACCCCCTGGTCGCGGGGTTCGCGGACACTGTGCTGCGCTTCTACTCGTTCCTGTCGGCGCGATGGAACGCCCGCTTCGCGCGGCACTTCCACGCGGTGATCGACGCCTACGACCGGGAATTCCAGAACCGCATCGCGGACGTTGTGCCCACGGTCGAGGAATACCTCGCGCTACGCCGGTTCACCTTCGCCCACTGGATCTGGACCGACCTGCTGGAGCCGAGCGCCGGCTGTGAACTCCCGGACGCCGTCCGCAAGAATCCCGCGTACCGGCGTCCGGCGCTGCTCAGTCAGGAATTCGCCGCCTGGTACAACGATCTGTGTTCACTGCCCAAGGAAATAGCGGGTGGCGAGGTGCACAATCTCGGTATCAGTCTCGTCAAACACGACGGGCTGAGCCTGGAGGAGGCGACAGCGGAAATGCGCGGGCGCCTCGAGGGATGCGTCTCCGAATTCCTGATCGCGGAACAGGAGGGATTGCGTTTCGCCGACGGCCTCGCGGACGACACGGTACGGGGAAAGGAACTGAGCGCCGCCGTGAGGGCCTGCCTCGGCAATATGCGGAACTGGTTCAGTTCCGTCTACTGGTTCCACCTCGAGTCCGGCCGGTACATGGTCGACAGCTGGGAGGACCCGGCCACACCCCCGTACGTCGACAACGAAGGGGCAGGTGGGAAATGACCGCCGAATCGGTGCGGTCGACAGCCCGGCACAACGCCCCGGGCCCGCAGGAGCCACCGGTGGCCGGGGGCGGGGTGCCGCTTCTCGGCCACGGTCTGAAACTGGTCCGCGATCCGCTGGCCTTCATGTCCCAGCTGCGCGACCACGGCGACGTCGTCCGGCTCAAGCTCGGCCCGAAGACGGTGTACGCCGTCACCACGCCCGCCCTCACCGGCGCGGTGGCCCTCAGCCCCGACTACATCATCTCCGGCCCGCTGTGGGAGTCCTTGGAGGGCCTGGTCGGCAAGGAGGGGGTGGCCACCTCCAACGGCGCGCTGCACCGGCGCCAGCGCCGCACCATCCAGCCCGCCTTCCGGCTCGACGCCATCCCCGCCTACGGGCCGGTCATGGAGGAGGAGGCGCACGCGCTCACCGAGCGCTGGCGGCCCGGGGAGACGATCGACTGCGCCTCGGAGGCCTTCCGGATCGCCGTGCGCATCGCGGCCCGCTGCCTGCTGCGCGGCCAGTACATGGACGAGTGCGCCGACCGGCTGTGCGACGCGCTGGCCACCGTCTTCCGCGGGATGTACCAGCGGATGGTGGTGCCGCTCGGGCCGCTGTACCGGCTGCCGCTGCCGGCCAACCGCGAATTCAACCGCGCGCTGGCCGATCTGCATCTCCTCGTCGACGAGATCATCGCCGAGCGCCGGGCGTCCGGCCGGAATCCGGACGATTTGCTGACGGCATTGCTGACGGCGAAGGACGACAATGGCGAGCCCATCGGGGAACAGGAGATCCACGACCAGGTGGTCGCGATACTCACCCCGGGCAGCGAAACGGTGGGCGCCACGATCATGTGGCTGCTCCGGGTGCTCGCGATACACCCGGAACACGGTGACCGGATCCGTGCGGAGGTCGAATCCGTCACCGGCGGCCGTCCCGTCGGATTCGACGACGTCCGCAAGCTCACGCACACCAACAATGTCATCGTGGAGACGATGCGTTTGCGGCCCGCCGTATGGGTATTGACGCGGCGGGCGGTGACCGAGACCGAACTCGGTGGCTATCGCATTCCGGCCGGGGCGGACATCATCTACAGCCCGTACGCCGTCCAGCGCGATCGGCGCTCGTATCCGGACAACCTGGAGTTCGACCCCGACCGCTGGCTTCCGGAACGCGCCAAGGACGTACCGAAATACGCCATGAGCCCGTTCAGTGTGGGCAACCGCAAGTGTCCCAGCGACCACTTCTCGATGGCGCTTTTGAGCCTGTTCACCGCCGCGGTGGCGACGAAGTTCCGCTTCGAGGAGGTTCCCGGGTCGGACGGCACGCCCCGGGTCGGTATCACCCTGCGCCCGCAGAAGATGCTGGTGCGCCCGGTGCTCAGGTGACGTGAGCGGCACGGCGCGCGTTCAGGCGGCCTGCGGGCCCCGGAACGCGCGCCGGTAGGAGTTCGGGGTGGTGCCCAGCGCGCGGACGAACTGGTGCCGCAGCGCCGCCGCGGTCCCGAACCCCGTACGGTCCGCGATCGTGTCCATGGTCTCGTCCGTCGCCTCCAGCAACCGCTGTGCCAGCAGCACGCGTTGGCGCAGCAGCCAGCGGTACGGAGTGGTTCCCGTCTCCTGCTGGAAGCGGCGGGCGAAGGTCCGCGGCGACATATGGGCGCGGGCGGCGAGCTGTTCGACGGTGACCTCCTGGTCCAGGTGCTCCTCCATCCAGACCAGCACCTCGCCGACCGTGTCGCAGGAGGACTTCGGCAGCGGCCGCTCGATGTACTGGGCCTGCCCGCCGTCGCGGTGCGGGGGCACCACCATCCGCCGGGCGATCTTGTTGGCGACCTCCGGGCCCTGTTCCTTGCGCACGATGTGCAGACAGGCGTCGATACCGGAGGCGGTGCCGGCCGAGGTGATCACCGGGTCCGCGTCCACGTACAGCACGTCCGGCTCGACCATCGCCCGGGGGAAGCGCCGGGCCAGTTCGTCCGCGTGCCTCCAGTGCGCCGCGCAGCGCCGCCCGTCCAGCAGACCGGCGGCACCCAGCACGAAGACGCCCGAGCAGACGCTGAGCACCCGCGCGCCCCGGTCCACCGCCCGGCGCAGCGCGTCCAGCAGCTCGGGCGGGTAGTCGCGCGAGGTGGCGGCGTCGGCGGCCGGCACCGTGATCAGATCGGCCTCCTCCAGCCGGTCCAGGCCGTGCGGTGTCGAGATCGTGAGGCCCGGGACGTGGGTGCTCAGCGCCGGGCCCTCCACGGAGACGACCGCGAAGTCGTACACGGGCAGCCCCTCGTCACTGCGGTCGAGTCCGAACACCTCGCAGACCACGCCGAGCTCGAAGGGGTGCACTCCGTCCAGCAGCACGGTGGCCACGTTCTTCAGCATGGCTCCAGTGTGCCCCCGCGATGGCAGGATTTTGAAGATGTACGGCAGTCCTGCCACTCACGGTAAGGAGCGTCCGGCGCCACAGTGGTGTCCATGACTACGACACAGCTGCAAGGCCTGATCTCGACGCTCGCCGTCCTGGGACTCCTGGTCCTCATGGTCCTGCCGTCGGTGATCGGCATCGTCCACGACCGACGTGCCGACCGCCGGATCCGTCAGGCCCACGAGGACCGGGAGGCCCGCGAGAGCCGCGACGAGGCTCAGAAGTCCTCGTCCAGGTCGACGGTGCCCTCAACCGCCACCTGGTACGCCGACGGGCGCCGCTCGAAGAAGTTGGTCAGCTCCTGAACGCCCTGGAGCTCCATGAAGGAGAAGGGGTTCTCGGAGCCGTACACCGGAGCGAAGCCGAGGCGCGTCAGGCGCTGATCGGCGACGCACTCCAGGTACTGCCGCATCGAGGCGGTGTTCATCCCCGGGAGGCCGTCACCGCACAGGTCGCGCGCGAACTGCAGTTCGGCCTCGACGGCCTCCCGCAGCATGTCGGTGACCTGCCGCTGGAGCTCGTCGTCGAAGAGGTCCGGCTCCTCCTTGCGCACGGTGTCGACCACGTCGAAGGCGAAGGACATGTGCATCGTCTCGTCGCGGAACACCCAGTTGGTGCCGGTGGCCAGACCGTGCAGCAGACCGCGGCTGCGGAACCAGTAGACGTAGGCGAAGGCACCGTAGAAGAACAGGCCCTCGATGCACGCGGCGAAGCAGACGAGGTTGAGCAGGAAGCGCCGGCGGTCCGCCTTCGTCTCCAGCCGGTCCAGCTTCTCCACCGAGTCCATCCACTTGAAGCAGAACTCGGCCTTCTCCCGGATGGAGGGGATGTTCTCCACCGCGTCGAAGGCGGCGGCGCGGTCCTCCGGGTCGGGGAGGTAGGTGTCCAGCAGCGTCAGATAGAACTGGACGTGCACGGCCTCCTCGAACAGCTGCCTGCTCAAGTACAGGCGCGCTTCGGGGGAGTTGATGTGCTTGTAGAGCGTGAGCACCAGGTTGTTGGCGACGATCGAGTCGCCCGTCGCGAAGAACGCGACCAGCCGGCCGATGAGGTGCTGCTCGCCCGGGCTCAGCTTGGCGAGGTCGGCGACGTCCGAGTGGAGGTCGACCTCCTCCACGGTCCAGGTGTTCTTGATGGCGTCCCGGTAGCGCTCGTAGAAGTCGGGGTAGCGCATCGGGCGCAGGGTCAGCTCGAAGCCCGGGTCGAGCAGGTTCTGGCGTCGGTTGGTGCTGGTCATCACTGGCAGGCCTCGCAGGACTCGGGGTTCTCAAGGGAGCAGGCGATCGCGTCGGCGTCCGGTGCCGTCTGCTGGACGGGGACGGTGGCGGGAGCCTGGGCCCGGGCGGCGCGGGCGATGCGGGTCGCCGGGCGGGAACGCAGGTAGTACGTCGTCTTCAGGCCCTGCTTCCAGGCGTAGGCGTACATCGAGGAGAGCTTGCCGATGGTCGGCGTCTCCATGAACAGGTTCAGGGACTGGGACTGGTCCAGGAACGCGGTGCGGGCCGCGGCCATGTCGATCAGGCCGCGCTGCGGGATCTCCCACGCCGTGCGGTACAGCGTCCGCACGTCCTCGGGGATCCAGGCGAAGTCCTGCACCGAGCCGTTCGCCTCGCGCAGCGCCTCGCGGGTGCGGGCGTCCCAGACGCCGAGCGCCTTCAGATCGTTCACCAGGTACGAGTTGACCTGCAAGAACTCCCCGGAGAGCGTCTCACGCTTGAAGAGGTTGGAGACCTGCGGCTCGATGCACTCGTACACGCCCGCGATCGAGGCGATGGTGGCGGTCGGGGCGATGGCGAGCAGCAGCGAGTTGCGCATGCCGACGGCGGCGATCCGCTCGCGCAGGGCCGCCCAGCGCTCCGGCCAGGTCACCTCGACGTCGTAGTGGTCGGGGTGCAGCACCCCCTGGGCCGTACGGGTCTTCTCCCAGGCGGGCAGCGGGCCGTCACGCTCGGCGAGGTCGGCGGACGCCTCGTACGCGGCGAGCATGATCCGCTCGGCGATACGGGTGGACAGGGCCTTCGCCTCCAGGGAGTCGAAGGGCAGCCGCAGCTTGAAGAAGACGTCCTGAAGACCCATGGCGCCCAGGCCCACCGGCCGCCAGCGGGCGTTGGAGCGGCCCGCCTGCTCGGTCGGGTAGAAGTTGATGTCCACCACGCGGTCGAGGAAGGTGACGGCGGTGCGGACGGTCTCGTCCAGCCGCTCCCAGTCGATGTCACCGCCGGCCACGAACGCGCCGAGGTTGACCGAACCCAGGTTGCACACCGCCGTCTCGCCGTCGTCGGTGACCTCCAGGATCTCCGTGCAGAGGTTGGAGGAGTGGACGACGTGGCCCGGCTGCGCGGTCTGGTTGGCGGTGCGGTTGGCGGCGTCCTTGAAGGTCATCCAGCCGTTGCCGGTCTGCGCGAGGGTGCGCATCATGCGGCCGTACAGGTCGCGGGCCGGCATGGTCTTCCTGGCCAGGCCACGCGCCTCCGCGGCGCGGTACGCGGCGTCGAACTCCTCGCCCCACAGGTCGGTCAGCTCCGGCACGTCCGCGGGGGAGAACAGCGACCACTGCCCGTCGGCGTTCACACGGCGCATGAACTCGTCCGGAACCCAGTGCGCGAGGTTGAGGTTGTGCGTCCGGCGGGCGTCCTCACCGGTGTTGTCGCGCAGCTCCAGGAACTCCTCGATGTCCGAGTGCCAGGTCTCCAGGTAGACCGCGGCGGCACCCTTGCGCCGGCCGCCCTGGTTCACGGCGGCCACCGAGGCGTCCAGGGTCTTCAGGAACGGCACGATGCCGTTGGAGTGCCCGTTGGTGCCGCGGATCAGCGAACCGCGGGAGCGGATGCGGGAGTAGGCGATGCCGATGCCGCCGGCGTGCTTGGACAGCCTGGCGACCTGGAGGTAGCGCTCGTAGATCGAGTCCAGCTCGTCCCTGGGGGAGTCGAGCAGGTAGCAGGACGACATCTGGGGGTGGCGCGTACCGGAGTTGAAGAGCGTGGGGGAGGAGGGCAGGTAGTCGAGGCGGCTCATCAGCCCGTAGAGCGCCTCGACCTCGTCGACCGACCGCGCGGTGTCGTCCTGCGCGAGACCCGCCGCGACCCGCAGCATGAAGTGCTGCGGCGTCTCGATCACCTTGCGGGTGATCGGGTGCCGCAGCAGGTACCGGCTGTGCAGGGTGCGCAGGCCGAAGTAGCCGAAGCGGTCGTCGGCGGCCGGGTCGATCAGCGCGTCGAGGCGGTCGGCGTACCGGCGCGCGAACTCGGCGGTCCGGTCGGCGAGAAGGCCCTCGCGGTGGCTGACGGCGACGGAGTCGGTGAAGGACACGACGCCCTGGGAGGCGGCCTCGGCGCGGATGGCGAGGGTCAGCAGCCTGGCCGCGAGCCGGGAGTAGGCGGGGTCCTCGGAGATGAGCCCGGCGGCCGCCTCCGTGGCCAGCTCGCGCAACTCGGCCTCGTCGGCCCGCGCCGACCGGCCGCGCAGCGCGGCGGCGGCGACCCGGCCGGGGTCGGCGTCGGGGAGGTCGGCGGTCAGCTCGGTCAGGGTCCGCAGCAGTACGGCACCTGGACCGTCGGTTTCCGGAGCTGTGGCTGAAACCGGGTCTGCTGGCGCGATGGTCACGTGGAGCTCTCCCTCGCTCGGCACGGGGCCTCGCCGAGGGCAGGGGGCAGCACACGAGCGCACGCGGCGCCGCGTCCACCGGCCCATTCCACGAAGCCCGGACGTCAGGGCACCCGGACCGGACGGCCGGGCGCACTGTCGGCAGGTCCTCGGACTGACGCTCGTGGCGGCCCATGGGGGCATACGCGCACGAGTACACCGTTGCGGGACAGTTCCGGATTCGCACCGGATTCCCCTGCGGCGACAGTGAGCACGAGCATACATCTTGTGCTGAGTGAGTCGGGCACCCCCATATGTTGTGCCGTGTCGCTTCAGGAACGTGTCAGAATGTCAACTCGTAGGTGAGCAGCATGATGTCGTCCAGGTGCGGGAGGGGGTTCCAGTCCCGGCCCGGCGTGCGGACGAAGCCCAGGCGCTCGTAGATGCGGTGGGCGGTGTGCATGGCGCTCTGGGTGGACAGCACCACGCGGACACAGCCCTCCACGGCCCGTGCCCGGTCCAGACAGGCCCGTACGAGGGCCTCGCCGACGCCTCGGCCTCGCGCCGTGTGCGCGACCGCGAGCATCCGTATCTCGGTCTCCCCGGGACCGGCTAGGTCGGCCATGGGGCCCGTGCCGGGGACGAAGGTCACGCCGCCGAGCACCTTCCCGTCCGCCACCGCCACCAGTACCTCGGCCGCGGCCGCCCGCTTGGCCACGTCCCGCAGCTCGCCGAGATACTCGTCGCTCTCACCGAAGTCGAGGAGCCCGTCCCGGAGGTAGGCCTGGGCGGTGATCTCACCGAGGGTGCCGTACTCGCCGGGTTCCACCGGCCGGATCACGATGTCCATGCGCCAGAGTGTGCCGCACGGGCACGGCGGCGGGCCGCCGGATTTCTCCGGCGGCCCGTGGGGTGCCCCTCCCGGTTGTCAGCGCGGGGCCGCCGCCGTGGCCGGCGGGAGTTCCACCTCGACGTCCGGGTCGCCGGCGTCCGCCGTGTAGTCATCCGGCCGGGTCTCGTCCACGCCCTCAGGCGCCTTGACCGCCCTCAGCACGAAGGTCAGGACCACCGCGACGGCCGCGTTGAGCACGAACGCCGTCAGACCGATGTAGCCGATCTCGCCGATGCCCGGGATCTCCTTCGCCGAGCCGCCGAAGTGCTTCTGCGTCGGCGAGGCGACCCCGTAGGCGGCGACCGTGCCGTAGACCATGCCGACCGCCCAGCCCGCCAGCAGCGCCCAGCGGTGGAACCAGCGGGTGAACAGGCCGCCGACCAGGGCCGGGAAGGTCTGCAGGATCCAGATGCCGCCGAGCAGCTGGAAGTTGATGGCGACCGTCTTGTCCATGGTCAGGACGAAGACCAGCGCGCCCACCTTCACCAGCAGCGACACGATCTTGGATACCCGGGTCTCCTCCTTCGGCGTCGCGTGCGGGCGGAGGAAGTCCTTGTAGATGTTGCGGGTGAACAGGTTCGCGGCGGCGATCGACATGATGGCCGCCGGTACCAGCGCGCCGATGGCGATCGCCGCGAACGCCACCCCCGCGAACCAGTCCGGGAACATGTTCTCGAACAGCTGCGGAATGGCCAGCTGGCCGTTCTTCACCTGCACGCCCGCCGCGATCGCCATGAAGCCCAGCAGGGCGAGCAGGCCCAGCATCAGCGAGTACAGCGGCAGGATCGTGGTGTTGCGGCGGATCACCTCGCGGCTGCGCGAGGACAGCGTCGCGGTGATCGAGTGCGGGTACATGAACAGCGCGAGCGCGGAGCCCAGGGCCAGTGTGGCGTACGTCCACTGGCCGGCCGCCGCCGGCACCAGACCGCCCGTCCCCGACTCGCTGAACTTCTGGTCCGCCTTGGCGAACACCTCGCCGAAGCCGCCCAGCTTGATCGGGATGTAGATGATGGCCACCGCGATCACGATGTAGATCAGGGTGTCCTTCACGAACGCGATCAGCGCGGGCGCGCGCAGCCCCGACGAGTAGGTGTACGCCGCCAGCACACCGAAGGCGATCAGCAGCGGCAGGTCCTTCACGAACCAGTGGGTGCTGTCGCCGCCCCCGACGCCCATCACGTCCAGCACGGCCTGGATGCCGACCAGCTGGAGCGCGATGTACGGCATGGTCGCGAGGATGCCGGTGAGCGCCACCGCCAGCGACAGGCTCTTGGAGCCGAACCGGCCGCGGACGAAGTCCGAGGTGGTCACGTATCCGTGCCGGTGGGACACCGACCACAGCCGCGGCAGGAACGTGAAGATCAGCGGGTAGACCAGGATCGTGTACGGCACCGCGAAGAAGCCGGCCGCGCCCGTGGCGTAGACGGCGGCCGGCACGGCCACGAAGGTGTAGGCGGTGTACAGGTCGCCGCCGAGCAGGAACCAGGTCACCCAGGTGCCGAACGACCGGCCGCCCAGGCCCCATTCGTCGAGGCTGTGCTCGTTCTCGGCACGGCGCCAGCGCGCGGCCAGGAAGCCCATGACGGTGACGAGCAGGAAGAAGAAGACACAGACGCCGAGCGCGACGCCGTTGACGCCGTCCTTCACTTCACCGCACCCCCGTCCTCGGCCGTGGCGGTACGGGCCGTCCGGGCGGCTCGGGCGGTGCGCCGGTCACGCAGCCACAGCCGGTACGCGGTCATCGTCAGGGCCGCGGAGACGACCACCCACAGCATCTGGTACCAGTAGAAGAACGGGATCCCGATGAACGCCGGATCCGTCTTCGCGTACGACCCCACCCATAACAGCGCCACGAAGGGGGCGACGAGGCAGAGGGCGATGACGACCCGTAAGGGTGTCACCACCGCTCTGGTGGCTTCCGGGGCATTCGACATGTGGCGACTCCGTCCCCTAGCTGATCACCGGCGAGCGTCCGTGCGGTGCGCAGGCAATCTAGGTCACGGTGTCACACGTGCGGAATCCCTCGTGCGCATCACGCCGCGGACCGCCACGAGATTCTTACGCCATCACAAGACCCTTACTCCTGCGGGCGCTTGAGGCGGGCCACGAACTTGTAGCGGTCCCCGCGGTACACCGACCGCACCCACTCCACCGGCCGGCCCTCGCGGTCCAGGGAGTGCCGGGACAGCAGCAGCATCGGCAGGCCCACGTCGGTGCCGAGCAGGCCTGCCTCGCGCGGAGTGGCCAGCGAGGTCTCGATGGTCTCCTCGGCCTCGGCGAGATGGACGTCGTAGACCTCGGCGAGGGCGGTGTAGAGGGAGGTGTACTTCACCAGGCTGCGCCGCAGCGCCGGGAAGCGCTTGGCCGAAAGATGGGTGGTCTCGATGGCCATCGGCTCGCCGTTGGCCATGCGCAGCCGCTCGATGCGCAGCACGCGCCCCCCGGCGGTGATGTCGAGCAGCTCGGCCAGGCGGTCGTCGGCGGTCACGTAGCCGATGTCCAGCAGCTGCGAGGTCGGCTCCAGGCCCTGGGCGCGCATGTCCTCGGTGTAGGAGGTCAGTTGCAGCGCCTGGGAGACCTTCGGCTTGGCGACGAAGGTGCCCTTGCCCTGGATGCGCTCCAGCCGTCCCTCGACGACGAGTTCCTGGAGTGCCTGCCGCACCGTGGTGCGCGAGGTGTCGAACTCGGCCGCCAGGGTCCGCTCCGGCGGGACCGGAGTGCCGGGCGGCAGCGTCTGGGTGATGTCGAGCAGGTGCTTCTTCAGGCGGTAGTACTTGGGCACGCGCGCGGTACGGACGGTCGCCCCACCCTCGTTCTCCGCACTGCTGACGTCGGTGCTCATGCTCCGCCTTCCCGGCTCCAGTGCCGAAGCGGCCGACGTCCCGTCGGCCCCGGCTCACATCGTGGCACGGCTTCGCGTGCCGGGTGGTCACCCGTACGCTCCGTGATCTCCTCTGTATACCGTCGTGACTCCCGCTGGTCTAGTCCATCACCCCGGCCAGGGTCGGTGGTCCACCTGGCCGGCGCGACCGGCGGGTGACGTACGGTCGCCACTGGTCCAGTGGAACGCGAGCGTCCATTTTGCCGGACGAACAATGAAAGGTCCCTGCATATCGCGGTCCCATAACGGACCACCTGAGCGGGTCGGCGCACTCTTGACAGCCCTATTGGTCTGGGCCAAGCTCCCCGTACTGGTCTACACCATTGGTCCAGGTCCCGGCCCCACGGGCGGTTACGCCGACGCTCGGATGTCGCTCAACCGCGGGGAGGCAGGGGGGTTTGTGGCATCCCTGAGGAGGGTGGCGTGAAGCGCAAGCTGGTAGCCGCGATCGGTATCGCGGGCATGATGGTCTCCATCGCGGCGTGTGGGGGCGGCAAGGGCGACGACGGGGACAAGGCCAAGAGCGGCAAGGACGGCTACGCCGGTCAGACGCTCACCGTGTGGGTGATGGACGGCTCCTCCCCGGACCAGTGGCAGAAGGACGTCGCCGCGGCCTTCGAGGCCAAGACCAAGGCGAAGGTCAAGTTCGAGATCCAGCAGTGGGACGGCATTCAGCAGAAGCTGACCACCGCCCTGTCCGAGGAGAACCCGCCGGACGTCTTCGAGATCGGCAACACCCAGACCCCGGCCTACGCCAAGACCGGCGGCCTCGCCGACCTCGCGGACCTGAAGTCCTCGATCGGCGGCGACTGGACCGAGTCTCTCAACAACTCGTCCGTCTTCGACGGCAAGCAGTACGCGGCACCGTGGTACTTCGCCAACCGCGTCGTCCTCTACAACAAGAAGCTCTGGGCCGACGCCGGCATCAAGGACACCCCCAAGACCCGCGACGAGTTCTACGCCGACCTCAAGAAGGTCGGTGACAAGACCGGCGCCGAGCCGATCTACCTGCCCGGCCAGAACTGGTACCACTTCGTCGGCCTGGTGATCGGAGAGGGCGGCGAACTGGTGAAGAAGGACGGCGACAAGTACGTCTCCAACCTGGCCGACCCGAAGGTCGCCGCCGCCATGGAGACCTACAAGAAGTTCCAGGCCCTGTCCAAGGCGCCCAAGGACAAGGACGAGGCCCACCCGCAGCAGGGCGAGGTCTTCGCCAAGGGCAAGGTCGGCGCCTTCATCGGCATGGGCTGGGAGGCCGGCATCGCGATCAAGGCCAACCCGCAGATCGAGAAGGAGATCGGTTACTTCACGATCCCGGGCGCCACGGCCGACAAGCCCGAGGGTGTCTTCCTCGGCGGTTCCAACCTCGCAGTCGCCGCGGGCAGCAAGAAGCAGGAGCTGGCCAGGGAGTTCCTGAAGATCGCCCTGTCCGACCAGTACGAGGGCCAGCTGGCCAAGGAGAACGGCGTCATCCCGAACAAGGAGTCGCTGCAGAGCAACCTCCAGGGCAACGCCGTCGCCGAGGCCGCCGCCCCGGCCGCCGCGGGCGGTGGCACCACGCCGCTGATCCCGGAGTGGGCCGCGGTGGAGAACGACCCGAACCCGGTCAAGGCCTACATGACCGCCGTGCTGAACGGAAAGTCCACGGCCGAGGCCGCCAAGCAGGTCGAGGGCGAGTTCAACAAGCGCCTGGCGCAGAAGCAGTAGCACCGGGTGGGCCGGGGCGGGGCAGCCGTACGACGGGCGGCCCCGCCCCGGCACCTGTACGCGGGTCGACGTACCTAGGGCCCCTCGGCCGAGAAGAGAGATCGCGAGCATGACCGTGCAGACCGAACGGCCGCCCTCCGGCCCGGTGGACGCCCGCAGGGCGGCCGGCCGGGCATCCGGCGGTCCGACACCGCGAGCCGCCTCGCGCAGCGGCGGGTTCGCCCCCTATCTGTTGCTGCTGCCCGCCTGCGCGGCCACCGTGCTGCTGCTCGGCTGGCCGCTGCTGAAGGACTTCCTGCTGTCGTTCCAGAACCTCAATATGACGCAGCTGATCCAGCACGTCACCGAGTGGAACGGCATCGACAACTACAAGGAGGTCCTCACCGGCGAGGACTTCTGGCGGGTCACCCTCCGCTCGATCCTGTTCACCGCGGTCAACGTCGTCCTGATCATGGTCCTGGGAACGCTGGTCGGCCTGCTGCTCGCCCGTCTCGGCAAGCGCATGCGGGTCACCCTGCTGATCGGCCTCGTGCTGGCCTGGGCGATGCCCGTGGTGGCCGCGACCACCGTGTACCAGTGGCTGTTCGCCCAGCGCTTCGGCGTCGTCAACTGGGTGCTGGACAAGCTCGGCTGGCACTCGATGGCCGACTACAGCTGGACCAGCAGCCAGATGTCGACGTTCTTCGTCGTCACCGTGCTGATCGTGTGGATGTCCATTCCGTTCGTCGCGATCAACCTGTACGCGGCGACCACCACCATCCCCGGCGAGCTGTACGAGGCCGTGTCCCTGGACGGCGCCGGCGTCTGGCGGAGCTTCACCACGGTCACCCTGCCGTTCCTGCGGCCCTTCCTCTACGCCACGACCTTCCTGGAGATCATCTGGGTCTTCAAGGCGTTCGTGCAGGTCTTCACCATCAACGGCGGCGGCCCGGACCGGCTCACCGAGACCCTGCCCGTCTACGCCTACGTCGAGGGCGTGGGCAACCAGCACTACGGCATGGGTGCGGCGATCGCCGTCCTGACCATCCTGATCATGCTCGGCCTGACCGCCCACTACCTCAGGATCGTGCTCAAGCAAGAGGAGGACGAGCTGTGAAGCGCTCGCTCTTCGGCCGCCTGTGGCCCAACGCCACGGCCGTCGTCCTGTTCATCGGCTTCGTCTTCCCCGTGTACTGGATGTTCTCCACGGCCTTCAAGCCGACCGGCGACATCATCTCCGAGGACCCGGTCTGGTTCCCGGTCGACGTCACCTTCGAGCACTTCAGAACGGCGACGGAGGTCGACCTCTTCTGGACGTACGTGGCCAACTCGCTGACCGTCACCGTCCTCGCGGTCGTCTTCTCGCTGATCGTCGCGCTGGCCGGCTCCTTCGCCCTGGCACGGATGCGGTTCAAGGGGCGGCGCGGCTTCGTCATCGGCTTCATGCTGGCCCAGATGGCGCCCTGGGAAGTCATGGTCATCGCCATCTACATGATCGTGCGGGACGCGTCGATGCTGAACAGCCTCGTACCGCTGACGCTCTTCTACACGATGATGATCCTGCCCTTCACCATCCTGACGCTGCGCGGCTTCGTCGCCGCCGTGCCGAAGGAACTGGAGGAGGCGGCCATGGTGGACGGCTGCTCCCGTATGACGGCCTTCCGCCGGGTCATCCTGCCGCTGCTCGCCCCGGGCCTGATGTCGACCTCGATGTTCGGCTTCATCACCGCCTGGAACGAGTTCCCGCTCGTCCTGGTATTGAACAAGAACGCCGAGGCCAAGACGCTGCCGCTGTGGCTGTCGAGCTTCCAGACCCAGTTCGGCGACGACTGGGGCGCGACCATGGCGGCCTCCTCCCTCTTCGCCGTCCCGATCCTGATCCTTTTCCTCTTCCTCCAGCGCAAGGCCGTCGGCGGCCTCACCGCGGGCGCCGTGAAGGGATAACGCCACCCGATGACGACAATCGCCAGCGGCACCGACACACTCACCCGCGACGCGCTGACGGTCCTCCAGCCCGGCTTCACCGGGACCACGGCCCCCGACTGGCTGCTCCGGCGCCTCGGTGAGGGCCTGTCCTCGGTCGGCCTGTTCGGCCGGAACATCGCCTCGCCCGAACAGCTGGCCGCCCTCACCGCCCAGTTGCGCGCCGAACGCGAGGACGTTCTGGTCGCCATCGACGAGGAGGGCGGCGACGTCACCCGTCTGGAGGTGCGCACCGGCTCCAGCTTCCCCGGCAACCACGCGCTGGGCGCGGTGGACGACGTGGAACTGACCCAGGCCGTCGCCCGTGAACTCGGCAGGAGGCTGGCCGAGTGCGGAGTGAACTTCAACTGGGCACCCTCCGCGGACGTCAACTCCAACCCCGGCAACCCGGTCATCGGCGTACGGTCCTTCGGGGCCTCCACCGACCTGGTCGCCCGGCACACCGCCGCCTACGTCACCGGCCTCCAGTCCGCGGGGGTCGCCGCCTGCACCAAGCACTTCCCCGGGCACGGCGACACCGCCGTGGACTCCCACCACGCGATGCCCCGCATCGACGTGGGCGCCGAGGTGCTCCAGGAGCGCGAACTGGCCCCGTTCCGCGCGGCGATCGCCGCCGGCAGCAAGGCCGTGATGAGCGCCCACATCCTGGTGCCGGCCCTGGATCCGGAGCTTCCGGCAACGTTGTCCCGCCGGGTGCTGACCGACCTGCTGCGCGGCGAACTGGGCTACGAGGGCCTGATCGTCACCGACGGCATGGAGATGCGGGCCATCGCGGACAACTACGGCATCCGGCGCGGCAGCGTCCTGGCCATCGCCGCCGGAGCCGACGCGATCTGCGTGGGCGGCGGACTGGCCGACGACGAGACTGTGACCGGTCTGCGCGACGCCCTGGTCGCCGCGGTCCGCTCCGGCGAACTGCCCGAGGAACGGCTGGCGGACGCCGCCGACCGGGTCCGTGCCCTCGCCCGCTGGACCGCCGCGGCCGCGGGCCCGGCCGGGACACGCGGCGACGCCGATCTGGTGGTCGGGCTGCGAGCGGCCCGGCGCGCGCTGCGCGTCACCGCCGCGGAGGGCTTCACGCCGCTCACGGATCCGCCCTACGTCGCCGCCCTCACCCCCGTCGCCAACATCGCCGTCGGCGAGGAGACCCCGTGGGGCGTGGCCGCCGAGCTCTGCCGCCTCCTGCCGGGCACCCGGACGGGCAGCTTCGCCGGCGAGGACGCGGGCCGCGCGGCCCTTCAGGAGGCCGGCACCCGGCGTGTGGTGGCCGTCGTCCGCGACGAGCACCGCCACGCCTGGATGGCGGCCGCCCTGGACACCCTGCTCGCGGCCCGGCCGGACACGGTGATCGTCGAGATGGGCGTCCCCCAGGCGCCCCCGCGAGGCGCCCTCCACCTCGCCACCCACGGCGCGGCCCGCGTCTGCGGCCGGGCAGCGGCGGAGATCATCACGGGCAAGTAGACGCCGACGACCGCCGAGGCCCAGGCCCGGACACCTCCCGGAGGGCCGGGCCCCGCGGGAGGTGTCCGCCCCGGCGGCCCCGGGCGGTCGCCGCTCGGGAGCGGGCCCGGCAGGTGTCCCATGGGGCCATGAGCGGGGAGACGTTCCTGGGGCGGACCCGGGTGGTCGCCGCCTGGGACCAGGTCCGTGCGGCGTCCCGTAGGTCCCGGAGCCGGCAGGGGTTCCTCCGGGCGGTCCCGGGCGGTGGGTGCCTGGGACCGGGTTCGTGATGCTTTCCGCGGGGGCGGGGGCGGGGGCGGGGGCGGGGTGGTGGTCCCGGCGGCCCCGAGTGGTCGCCGCCTGGCGCCAGGCTCGCGTGGCTTCCCGTGGGCCAGGAGCGGGGATGCGTTCGTGTCGGCCGCCCCGGGTGGTCGCCGCTTGGGAGAGCAGGTTCGTGAGGCCTGCCGCAGGGCCAGGAGCGGGGTGGTGTTGGTCCCGGCAAGCCGGGGCGGTCGCCGCCTGGGACCAGGTCCGGGAGGCGACTCCCGCAGAGTCAGGAGTCGGCGGGTGTTCGTCCCGGGCGGTGCCTGGGAGCAGGCCGGGGAGGCGTCCCACAGGGCTGGGAGCAGGGAGGCGTCCTCCCGGCGGACCTGAGTGGTTGCAGCGTGGGACCAGTTCTACGGGGCGTTTCGCGGGGCCGGGAGCCGGGAGGGGGCGTCCTGGCCGAGTCGGGGGCGGGGCGGCGTAGGCCCCGCGGACAGGCATCCACTCGTCGCCACCCGACGGGACGGTTGTCCGGCGCAGCCGCGCCTCGGGGCTGCCTGCCGGCGTCGCCGGCCCGCCGCCACCGGCGCCGCGGCGGCGACGCGCGTGCGTGGCCGGGTTCCGTGTGGAGTCCCACGGCTGTCGACGCGGCGACGCCGGCCGCCCCGTGCGGGGTGGCCGGCGTCGCCGTGGATCGAGCCGCGCGAGTGGCTAGTGCTGTGACCGGAAAGGTTTGCCGGGAAGCTCGCGGCGTCCGGTGCGGTACATCGCAACGCGGAGCATGACCCGCGTACTGGATGTACTCGGGTGATGCGACAACGCGGCGAGGTGCCGTGCCGGGCGTCGCGAGCCGGTGAACCTTTCCGGTCACAGCACTAGATGCCCTGCCAGTCCGGCTTGTTGGTGTACGCGTGGCGGAAGTAGTCGGCGAGCTTCAGCTTGGACGCCGCGGCCTCATCGACGACGACCGTCGCGTGCGGGTGGAGCTGGAGTGCCGAGGCCGGGCAGACGGCCGCCAGCGGGCCCTCGACGGTCGCCGCGATCGCGTCCGCCTTGCCCTCGCCCGTCGCCAGCAGCACCAGGTGCCGCGCCTCCAGGATCGTCCCGATGCCCTGCGTGATGACGTGGTGGGGGACCTGGTCGACGTCGCCGTCGAAGAAGCGGGCGTTGTCGGCGCGGGTCTGCTCGGTCAGGGTCTTGATCCGGGTGCGCGAGGCGAGCGACGAGCACGGCTCGTTGAACCCGATGTGCCCGTCGGTCCCGATCCCGAGCAGTTGCAGGTCGACACCGCCGGCCTCGGCCAGGGCCCGGTCGTAGGCCGCGCAGGCAGACCGGACGTCCTCGGCGGTGCCGTCGGGCCCGAGGAAGGCGTCCATCCCGATGCCGAGGGGCCCCAGCACCTCCCGGCGCAGCACCGAGCGGTAGGACTCGGGGTGGTCGGCGGGCAGCCCCACGTACTCGTCGAGCTGGGCGATCCGCACCCGTGAGATGTCCGCGGCGCCTGAGCGCGCCTTGGCCGCCAGCGCCTCGTACACGGGCAGGGGAGTCGAGCCCGTGGCCACGCCGAGCAGGGCGTCGGGCTTGCGCCGGAGCAGCCGCGCCATCGCCTCGGCGATGAGTTCGCCGCCCGCTCTGGCATCCGGAACGATGACAACTTCCACGCTGGGCCTGCCGATCTGAGGAGGATCTGAAGGGGACGGACCCGGTAACGGGGGTCGTGTGGTTTAGACCAATCCAAGCCCAATCTAACAGAGTCGAGCCCGTCCGTGCGGTGCTCCCCCGCCCACGTGCCCGAAGCGGTGGGGACGCTCGCCCGGGGCGGATCGCGACCGGCCGCGACGGCGTGAGCCGGGGGAAGTCGAGGCGCTCACGGAAATCCGCCTCGCCATCCGGCCCCGCCGCCGAGCCGGGCGGGCTAGGCTGCGGTGAGCGCGCCGGGAGATCCGGTCGGCAGGCCGGCCCGGCTCCGCCCGACCGGTCGTTCGGTGAAGAAAACACAACAACCGCCGTCCCGCACATGGACAGGGCAAGTGGTCTAGTCCAGAATGCTGTGAGACGTCTCGAAGAGCGCACGCGCGCGGCACCGTCCGCGCACGACAGGTGAACGCACGAGCCTCCGTCTTCCCCGCACAGGAAGGCGGACCGAGGACCCGGAGCTCTCTGCCCTGACTGCCCCGGTTCCTCATCCTTCGGCCGACCGGGACCGCACGCCCGAGGCCGATACTGCTCCGGGCTGCGGTGCCGGGAGGGTTGAGGGTCCCTCTCAGGCGCCGCGGCCCGCGGGTGTCCCCGGGGCCCCGCGCCTCCGCTTATTTCAGGACCGTACAAATGCCCGGGTACGCTCGCAGACGTGCCCTCCATGAACGAACTCGTACGCCAGCACACCGCGCTCGACGACTCCGATCTCGAGTGGCTGCACATGCTGGTCTCGGAGTGGCAGCTGCTCTCCGACCTCTCCTTCGCCGACCTGGTCCTGTGGGTCCCCACCCTGGACGGCACCCGGTACGTCTCGGTCGCCCAGATGCGGCCCAACACCGGGCCCACCTCCTACCAGAACGACATGGTCGGCCACCTCGTCCCGCGCGGCCGCCGCCCGATGCTGGACGTCGCCCTCGACGAGGGCCGGATCGTGCGGGAGGGTGACCCCGAGTGGCGCGAGGAGGTCCCGGTCCGCGTCGAGTCCATCCCGGTGCGGCGGGAGGGGCGCGTCCTCGGCGTCATCGCGCGCAACACCAACCTGCTGACCGTGCGCACCCCGAGCCGGCTGGAGCTGACGTATCTGCAGAGCGCCTCGGACCTGGCGCAGATGATCGCGGCCGGTTCGTTCCCGTTCCCGGACCAGCAGGTCGACATGGACGCCTCGCCGCGCGTCGGCGACGGCCTGATCCGGCTGGACGCGGACGGCATCGTCCAGTACGCCTCGCCCAACGCGCTCTCCGCCTACCACCGCCTCGGCCTCGCCGCCGACCTCGTCGGCCATCACCTGGGCGAGACCACCGCCGAACTCGCCCCCTCCCGGGCGCCGGTGGACGAGGCGCTGGTGAAGCTGGCGAGTGGCTGGGCGCCCCGGGAGTTCGAGATCGAGGCCCACGACGGGGTGATCCAGTTCCGGGCGATCCCGCTCAAACCCAAGGGCACGCGCATAGGTTCGCTGGTACTGCTCCGGGATGTGACCGAACTGCGCCGACGTGAGCGGGAGTTGATCACCAAGGACGCGACGATCCGGGAGATCCACCACCGGGTCAAGAACAACCTCCAGACGGTGGCGGCCCTGCTCAGGCTCCAGGCCCGGCGCATCGAGTCGGAGCGCGGCCGGGAGGCCCTGGAGGAGGCGGTTCGCCGGGTCGGGTCGATCGCCATCGTGCATGAGACGCTGTCCCAGAACCTGGACGAGCGCGTGGAGTTCGACGAGATCGCCGACCGGGTGCTGGCGATGGTCGCCGAGATCTCGCCGGGCAAGGTGACCGGGCGGCGCAGCGGCCGCTTCGGGATCCTGGACGCCGAGGTCGCCACCCCGCTGTCGATGGTGCTGACCGAGGTTCTGCAGAACGCCCTGGAACACGGCTTCGGCGAGGGCGAGACGGGGACGGTGGAGGTCTCCGCGGTCCGCGGCGGCACCTCGCGCGAGGCCCGACTCCTCGTCACCGTCCAGGACGACGGCGTGGGTCTGCCCGACGACTTCGACCCGCACAGCTCGGGCAACCTCGGCCTCCAGATCGTACGGACCCTGGTCGAGGGGGAGTTGGGCGGCACCTTCGACATGGTGCCGGCCCCGGAGCGCGGCACCCGGGTAATCCTCGACATTCCCGTGCAAGCGCACAAGTAGCCCGCACAGCAAAGAGCCTCGGACCGAAATCGGTCCGAGGCCAGTCGCTCGTTGCGGCTTGTGTGCGCATCGGGGGTACTGCGCGCTGCGGCTCGGGGGCGGGAGATGCGTACTCGCTGTACGCGCCGCCAAGCTCAGGCTGTCAGCGGGGTGGCTGTGGTCAGGCGGAGGCCTGACGAGCCCGGTTGCGGGCGGCGCGGCGCTTCATCGCGCGGCGCTCGTCCTCGCTGAGACCACCCCAGACGCCGGAGTCCTGACCGGACTCGAGCGCCCACTGCAGGCACTGCTCCATAACCGGGCAGCGACGGCAGACGGCCTTGGCTTCCTCGATCTGCAGCAGCGCAGGACCGGTGTTGCCGATGGGGAAGAACAGCTCGGGGTCTTCCTCGCGGCAAACGGCGTTGTGACGCCAGTCCATGGCTGCTACCTCTCTTGGTGTTACGTGCGGTTGCTTGTGAATGTGAACGCTTTCACGAATCCCTCAACAAGGGAAGGGCCGACTGCCAGGTTCCCTGGCGTGGTCCTGTGATTTGGAGAGGGGTTCCGGTGATCTCTGGGGCCCGTGTGGTGGGCCGCCCCGATCGCCACGTAGAGACTCGCAAACCTCAGCGGCGGATACAACCCCTTCCGGAAAGTTTTTTTTGATTCCTCGGTGTCGACTAGGTCACAGCCGTACTTCCATGGGGTGGATCCTGGCCTAAACGTTCGAGTGAAAGGACTTTGGGCCCTTCTACTCACACAATCACACGCAGTGCACGGCGTACGCCTGTGAACGTCACGCTTCTACGCAGCCCCAGGTGGTCACCGTCCATCTGGAGGGGGAGCGGCACCTTCGAATGCAAGGTGAAGTGGCTCAGATCGTGCAGGGAGGCCGCATGCCTGCCGTAGGGGCCGCGCTCGGGGGACGAAGTGAGCAACTGGGTGCCATACCGGGCAACCGCGGCGGTGGACAGACGGCTGAGACCGAGCACGTCGAGCCCGGTATCGAACGAGGCCTTAGGCGACGTGTACATCGGGCGATTGCCGAGATACGTCCACGGCGAGGTGTTCGAGACTATCGCCACGACCAGTTCGGTGAGCGGGTCCTCCCCGGGCCGCTCCAGGGTGATCGTCCCGTGCCGGCGGCTCGGCTCCCCGAGGAACTGGCGGACCACCTGCCGTACGTACAGGGCGTGCGTGGACTTCTTGCCGCGCTCGCGCTGTTGTTCCACCCGGCCGACCACGCCGGCGTCGAAGCCGAGCCCGGCATTGAAGGTGAACCAGCGCTCCGGCACCGCCGCGTCGTCGGTGCCGGGCGTGCCCGAGGCCAGCCCCAGGCCGACCGTGCGCTCGCCGCCCCGGCGCAGGGCGTCCAGGATCGCGCCGGTGGCCTCCACGGCGTCGTTGGGCAGGCCCAGGGCGCGGGCGAAGACGTTGGTGGAACCGCCGGGCACCACCGCCAGGCGCGGCAGGCGCTCGGGATCCGGGCCGCGGTGCAGCAGGCCGTTGACGACCTCGTTGACCGTGCCGTCGCCGCCGAGGGCCACCACCATGTCGATGTCGTCGCTGTCCGCGGCCTGCCGGCCCAGGTCGCGGGCGTGGCCGCGGTACTCGGTGGTGACCGCGTCCAGCTTCATCTCGCTGGCGAGCGCGTGGATCAGGACGTCGCGCGTACGTGCGCTTGTGGTGGTTGCCGCCGGGTTGACCACGAGTAGTGCACGCATGAGGTGCAGCGTACCTACCGGACAGTACCCGCCCCACCCCGAGGTAGGGATCGGGTAAGAGATGGGGACGTGAGCCTGCACACGGTGATCCGTACCGCGAAGGTTACGCTGCTGGGGTGAGCAGTGACCGCAACCCCACCCCCAGGACCACGGACGGCACGGACGCCCCGGACACAGCGGGTCCGCGCCCGCGGCGGCTGACGTACGCGGCGGCGCTTGCCGCGCTGGAAGGGCTCGTGCTGGCGGCCGGCGGGATCTGGATGCTCGTCGCGGGCATCACCGGCCACGAGGGCGACCGGCAGACCGGAGTCACCGGCGGCATCACGGTGATCGTGCTCGCGCTGCTGCCGCTGCTCGCCACCCGTGGACTGCTGCTGCGCCGCAGCTGGAGCCGGGGACCCGCGGTCATCACGCAGATCATGGCGCTGCCCGTCGCCTACACCCTGCTGCGGACCGACGGCGTGGCCATCCCGGCCGGCATCGCGCTCGCCGTGGTGGCCGTGACGTCGCTGGTGCTGCTCGTGAACCCGGAGACGACCAGGGCCCTCGGCATCAAGGGCCCGGGCCGGGCCGGGGAGACCGGGCAGCGATAGCCCTGCGGCCGGCCTCCGCCCCGGCCGTCCCGGTCCTCGCGGCCCTTCCGCTACTCCTCCACCAGCAGCTTCTCCCGCAGCTGGGCCAGTGTGCGGGCCAGCAGCCGGGAGACGTGCATCTGCGAGATGCCGACCTCCTGCGCGATCTGCGACTGGGTCATGTTGCCGAAGAAGCGCAGCAGCAGGATCCGCTTCTCGCGCGGCGGGAGATCCTCCAGCAGCGGCTTCAGCGACTCCCGGTACTCCACGCCCTCCAGCGCCTCGTCCTCGGCGCCGAGGGTGTCCGCGACCGCGGGGGACTCGTCGTCCGTGTCGGGGACGTCCAGCGACAGCGTGGAGTAGGCGTTGGCCGACTCCAGGCCCTCCAGGACCTCCTCCTCGGAGATGGCGAGCTTCTCGGCCAGTTCGTGCACCGTCGGGGAGCGGCCGTGCAGCTGGGACAGTTCGGCCGTGGCGGTGGTCAGCGCCAGGCGCAGCTCCTGGAGCCGGCGCGGCACGCGCACCGCCCAGCCCTTGTCCCGGAAGTGCCGCTTGATCTCGCCGACGACCGTCGGAGTCGCGTACGTGGAGAACTCCACGCCGCGGTCCGGGTCGAAGCGGTCGACGGACTTGATCAGACCGATGGTGGCGACCTGCGTGAGGTCGTCCAGAGGCTCGCCGCGGTTGCGGAAGCGGCGCGCGAGGTGCTCCACGAGCGGCAGGTGCATGCGGACCAGCTGGTTGCGCAGCTCGGCGTACTGCGGGCTGCCCTCCTTCAGGGAGCGCAGTTCGACGAACATGGCACGCGCGCCACTGCGGTCCTGAGGGTCGTGTCGCGCGTTGCGCACGATCGGTGCGGCCCGCGACCCGTCCTCGGGGTATCGCTCGTGCTCGCTCATCGTCCCGCCCGTTGCCCTTCCCCGAGCCCTCGCCTCCTTCCCCGAGTTCTCGCCGGTCCCGCCGGTCCCGCCGGTCTCGCCGGTCCCGCCGGTCTCACCGTTCTCGCCTTCGCTCGAACAGGGGGAGTCCCCGTGAGGGGGAGGACCGCCGTGGCCCGCGGCCAGCGGCTCGTCCTCCGGGTGCGGCCTGGCCTGCTCGGGGATGCCGTCGATACCGTCCGCCGCGCGCCGGGCCGCGGCCGGACCGCCCCGGGCTGCCCCGCCCGGGGCTCCGGCCCCGTCCGCGCGCGCGGGAGTCCCGTCCTCGGCCGGCATCTCCCGTGTGCCGCGCTCTTCGTCCCGCACCGGCCCGTCCCCGTTCCTCACGCCGGCCCGGGTCCCGCGCCGCGCTGTTTGTAGAGGCTGATCGACACGGTCCTGTCCTCGTCCACGGCGGAGGAGACCTTGCCCGCGAGGGCGGACAGGACGGTCCAGGCGAACGTGTCCCGCGAAGGCGCGTGACCGTCCGTCGTCGGGGCCGAGACGGTGACCTCGAGCGAGTCGTCGACCAGCCGGAAGACACAACTGAGCACCGAGCCGGGCACGGCCTGCTGGAGCAGGATCGCGCAGGCCTCGTCCACCGCGATGCGCAGGTCCTCGATCTCGTCGAGGGTGAAGTCCAAACGGGCCGCGAGACCGGCCGTGGCCGTCCGCAGCACCGACAGGTAGGCACCCGCAGCCGGCAGCCGGACCTCCACGAAGTCCTGGTTCGCCGCGGGCTCGCCTGCGATCTGGGACACCCTCACCTCCAAGGTGGTACAAGCTCTCTCAGGGCCGGGGGCATCCCCCGGGACAACGCGATACATGGTTCTGCGGTGACGCTACCGCGCGCCCGGCCTTCCTGTCCCGGGGCCCCAACCCCATTGCTGTCACTCATAGTAAAGCTACGGATACGCTCCGTGGCTAGGGGTTCCGCGGGCCCAAATGGGAACGGCGGGCGCCGGGTTGACGTACCCAGACGTCAGACGGTCGAACCGTCCCCGATTCCGGTCACACGAGCACGTGGTCCACGAAGCACCAACGCCAGTCCTCGCCGGGCTCGAAGGTCCGCATCACCGGGTGTCCGGTGTCCTTGTGGTGCTTGGTCGCATGCTGTCCCGGCGATGAGTCGCAGCATCCGACGTGGCCACAGGACAGGCACAGCCGCAACTGCACCGGATGCGTGCCCTGCGCCAGGCACTCCGGACACGTCTCGCTCACGGGGCCGGGCTCCGGATGCGGCAGCGTGCCGGCGTGCGTGCACTGTTTCATGATTGCCAGATTACGACGGGCGTGCGGGTGACCGCGCGGAAAGCGGACGGGCGACGAACGATGGGTGGGCGAGGACCATGGACGTAGTGCCGCTGCTGTTCCTGGTGGCGGGCAGTGCCGCGGTGGCCGGGGCCGCCCGGCGCACCCCCGTGCCGGCGCCCCTGCTGCTGGTCGCGGCCGGACTGGCGGTCTCCTACCTCCCCGGAGTCCCCGCCTACGCCCTCGACCCCGGCGTGGTCCTGCCCCTGCTGCTGCCGCCGCTGCTGTACACCTCCGCCATCGACAGCTCCTACCTCGACCTGCGCGCGCAACTGCGGCCCGTGGCGCTGCTCTCCGTCGGGTACGTGCTGTTCGCGACCTTCGTGGTCGGCTGGGCCGTGTACCTGCTCGTGCCGGGACTGCCGCTGACCGCGGCGCTGGTGCTGGGCGCGGTGGTGGCGCCGCCGGACGCGGTCGCGGCGACGGCGGTGGCCCGCCGGGTCGGGCTGCCCTCGCGGATCACCACGATCCTCCAGGGCGAGTCCCTGCTCAACGACGCCACCGCGATCACCGCCTACCGGGTGGCGCTGGCCGCCGCGGTCGGCGAGGGCGCGACCTGGGCCGGCGGCGTGAGCGAGTTCCTGATCGCGGCGATCGGCGGCGTCGGGATCGGGCTGGTGCTGATGGCGCCGCTGCACTGGCTGCGCACCCACCTGAAGGAGGCGCTGCTGCAGAACACGCTCTCCCTGCTGATCCCGTTCGTCGCCTACGGCGTCGCCGAGCAGGTGCACGCCTCCGGCGTCCTGGCCGTCGTCACCGTCGCCCTCTATCTCGGCCACCGCGCGTGGGAGGTCGACTTCGCCACCCGGCTCCAGGAGGACGCGGTGTGGCGGATGGTGGCGTTCGTCCTGGAGTCGTCGGTGTTCGCCCTCATCGGACTTCAGCTGCCGGTCGTCCTCAACTTGAATTTAAAGGTTCCCCCTCGGCCTTCAAGGTCGGGGGGTGTCTTGTTTGTGGGGGTGTTTGCCGACGGGGTGGCGGGGTGCGGGGCTGGTG
>NZ_JBIAXS010000037.1:0-84855 GCF_042896885.1 Streptomyces sp. NPDC001231 | reverse complement strand
GTGCTGCCGCGCACCCTGCACGTGGACGCCCCGTCCTCGCACGTCGACTGGACCGAAGGCGCCGTCGAACTGCTCACCGAGCAGACCGCGTGGCCCGAGACCGGCCGTCCGCGCCGCGCCGCCGTCTCCTCCTTCGGCATCAGCGGCACCAACGTCCACACCGTCCTCGAGCAGGCGCCCGCCACGACCGCGCCCGCACCGGCCGCCCCCGAGCGCACCGTCGGAGCCGTCCCGCTGCTGCTGTCCGGCCGCACCCGCGACGCCCTGCGCGCCCAGGCCGCCCGCCTGCTCACCCACCTCCGGAACCACCCCGAGCCGTCCCTCGCCGACCTCGGCCACTCCCTGGCCACCACCCGCTCCCGCTTCGAGCGCCGCGCCGCGGTGATCGCACGGGACCGCGACGGACTGCTCGCCTCCCTGAACGCCCTCGCCGCCGGCCGCCCCGCCCCGGCGGTCGTCGAGGGCGAGGCCGCGGGGCGTGCCCGGATCGCCGTCATGTTCTCCGGCCAGGGCAGCCAGCGTGCCGCCATGGGCCGGGAATTGTACGAGACCCAGCCCCGGTTCGCCGCCGCGTTCGACGAGGTGTGCGCCGCCCTCGACCCGCTGCTCGACCGGCCGCTGCGCGAGGTCGTGTTCGCCGCCGAGGGCACCGACGAGGCCGCCCTGCTCGACCGCACCGGCTTCACCCAGCCCGCGCTGTTCGCCGTCGAGGTCGCCCTCTACCGCCTCGTCGAGAGCTGGGGCGTCCGCGCCGACTTCGTCACCGGTCACTCCATCGGTGAGATCGCCGCCGCGCACGTCGCCGGGGTGTTCACCCTTCAGGACGCGGCCCGCCTGGTCGCCGCCCGCGCCACCCTCATGGAGGCGCTGCCGTCCGGCGGCGCCATGATCGCCGTCCAGGCCACCGAGGACGAGGTCGCCCCGCTGCTCGGCGAGCGCCTGTCCCTCGCCGCCGTCAACGGCCCCACCTCCGTCGTCGTCTCCGGCGACGAGGACGCCGCCGTGGAACTGGCCGCCGAGTTCTCCGGCCGCGGGCGCCGCACCAAGCGTCTGCGGGTGAGCCATGCCTTCCACTCGCCGCACATGGACGCCATGCTCGACGCGTTCCGCACGGTCGCCGAGACGCTGTCCTACGCCGCCCCCCGCATCCCGCTGGTCTCCGACCTGACGGGCCGCAGAGCCGACGACGCCGAGGTGCGCACCGCCGACTACTGGGTGCGCCACGTCCGCGAGGCCGTCCGGTTCGCCGACTGCGTCCGCACCCTGCGCGACGCCGGCGCCACCCTCTTCCTCGAACTCGGCCCCGACGGACTGCTGACCGCCATGGCCGAGGACACCCTCGGCGACGACCACGACGATCGCCACGATCGCCACGATCACAGCACTGTGCTCGTCCCGCTGCTGCGCGCCGGCCGCCCCGAGGAGACCGCCGCCGCCACCGCCGCGGCCCGCCTCCAGGTCCACGGCGTCGACCTCGACTGGACCGCGTACCTCGCCGGCACCGGCGCCCACCGCGTCGACCTGCCGACCTACGCCTTCCAGCACGCCCACTACTGGCCGCAGCTGCCCTCCGCCGCGCCCTCCTCGGCCGGCGACCCGGCCGACCAGAAGCTGTGGGCCGCCGTCGAGCGCGGCGACGCCGCCGAACTCGCCGCCGTCCTCGGCCTCGACGAGGACAGCCTCACCCCGCTCGACTCCCTGCTGCCCGCCCTCAGCTCCTGGCGCCGCGGCAACCAGGAGAAGGCGCTCCTCGACACGCTGCGCTACCGCGTCGAGTGGACCCGGCTGGGCAAGCCCGCCGCGCCCGTCCTCGACGGCACCTGGCTGCTCGTCTCCTCCGACGCCACCGCCGACGACGAGACCGAATTGCTGGACGGCCTCGCCGAGGCGCTCGGCGCGCACGGCGCCCGGGTCCGCCGCCTCGTCCTGGACGCCGACTGCGCCGACCGGGCCGTGCTCGGCGCGCGCCTCGCCGGCACCGAGGACGTCGACACCACCGCCCATGTGCTGTCCGTGCTGCCGCTCGACGAGCGCCCCACCGACGGCCCCGCCGGCTTCACCCAGGGCCTCGCCCTGACCATCGCCCTCGTCCAGGCCCTCGCCGACACCGGCGCCCGGGGCCGGCTGTGGACCGCCACCCGCGGCGCCGTCTCCACCGGCCCCGCCGACCCGGTCACCCGCCCCGCCCAGGCCACCGCCTGGGGCATGGGCCGAGGTGTCGCCCTGGAGCACCCCCGCCTGTGGGGCGGTCTCGTCGACCTCCCGGCCGAGTTCGACCGCCGCGCCGGACAGCGCCTCGCCGAAGTCCTCGCGGTCAAGGACGCTCCCGACGGCGAGGACCAGGTCGCCCTGCGCGGCGGCGACGTGCACGGCCGCCGCCTGGTCCGCCACACCGTCGACGAGCTGCCGTCCGCCGACCGGTTCACCGCCTCCGGAAGCGTCCTGATCACCGGCGGCACCGGCGGCCTCGGCGCCGAGACCGCCCGCTGGCTGGCCCGCTCCGGCGCGGCCCACCTCGTCCTCACCAGCCGCCGTGGCCCCGACGCCCCCGGCGCTGCCGAACTCCGTGCCGAACTTGAGCAGTTGGGCGCGAGCGTCTCCCTCGTGGCCTGCGACGTCGCCGACCGTGACGCCCTCGCCGCCGTCCTCGACGGTCTGCCCGCCGACCAGCCCCTCACCGGTGTCGTCCACACCGCGGGCGTCGGCCACTACGGCCCGCTGGACGCGCTGACGCCCGCCGAGTTCGCCGCCCTCACCGCCGCGAAGCTGGCGGGCGCCGCCCACCTCGACGACCTCCTCGGCGACCGCGAACTGGACTTCTTCATCCTGTTCGGCTCCATCGCCGGCGTCTGGGGCAGCGGCGACCAGAGCGCCTACGGCGCCGCCAACGCCTACCTCGACGCCCTCGCCCTGGCCCGCCGCGCCCGCGGCCTCGCCGCGACCTCCATCGCCTGGGGTCCCTGGGGCGGCACCGGCATGGCCGCCGACGACGCCGTCTCCGGCACCCTGCGACGCCAGGGCCTGCGCCTGCTCGACCCCGCGCCCGCCCTCACCGAGATGCGCCGCGCCGTCGTCCGCCAGGACGTCGCCGTCGCCGTCGCGGACGTCGACTGGACCCGCTACGCCCCGCTGTTCACCTCCGCCCGGCCCAGCGCCCTCATCGGCGACCTGCCCGAGGTCCGCGCCCTGGCCGCCGAGAACACCCCCGCCGACACCGGTGACGCGTCCGAAATCGTGCGGCGGGTCCGCTCGCTGTCCGAGCCGGAGCAGCTGCGTCTGCTCACCGAACTGGTGCGCACCGAGGCCGCGACCGTGCTCGGTCACGCCTCCGCCGACGCCGTGCCGGAGGGCCGGGCCTTCCGCGACATCGGCTTCGACTCGCTGACCGCCGTCGAACTGCGCAAGCACCTCGGCGCGGCCACCGGCCTCTCCCTGCCGAGCACCATGGTGTTCGACTACCCGACCCCGCTGGAGCTGGCCCAGTACCTGCGGGCCGAGATCGTCGGCTCCGTGCTGGAGGTCGCGGGCCCCGTCGCCACCGGCGGCGCCGACGACGAGCCCATCGCCATCATCGGCATGAGCTGCCGCTACCCGGGCGGTGTCGGCTCCCCGGAGCAGCTGTGGGACCTGGTGCTCTCCGGCACCGACGCGATCACCGACTTCCCGGTCAACCGCGGCTGGAACACCGCCGGCCTCTACGACCCGGATCCGGACCACCCCGGTACCACCTACTCCACCCAGGGCGGCTTCCTGCACGAGGCCGACGAGTTCGACCCCATGTTCTTCGGCATCTCGCCCCGCGAGGCGCTCGTCATGGACCCGCAGCAGCGGCTCCTCCTGGAGACCACCTGGGAGGCCTTCGAGCGCGCCGGACTCACCCCCGCCACCCTCCGCGGCAGCCTGACCGGCACGTTCATCGGCTCCAGCTACCAGGAGTACGGCATGGGCGCCGGCGACGGCACCGAGGGCCACCTGGTCACCGGCACCAGCCCCAGCGTGCTCTCCGGCCGCCTCGCCTACGTCTTCGGCCTCGAAGGCCCGGCGGTCACCGTCGACACCGCCTGCTCGTCCTCGCTGGTCGCGCTGCACCTGGCCTGCCAGGCACTGCGCAACGGCGAGAGCACCCTCGCGGTCGCGGGCGGCGCCACGGTCATGACCACCCCCAACGCGTTCGTGGCCTTCAGCCGGCAGCGGGCCCTCGCCCAGGACGGCCGCTGCAAGGCGTTCTCCGAGAGCGCCGACGGCATGACCCTCGCCGAGGGCGTCGGCATCGTCCTCGTCGAGCGGCTCTCCGACGCCCGCCGCAACGGCCACCCGGTGCTCGCCGTCATCCGCGGGTCCGCCATCAACCAGGACGGCGCGTCCAACGGCCTCAGCGCCCCCAACGGCCCTTCCCAGCAGCGGGTCATCCGCCAGGCCCTCGCCAACGCCCGCGTCGCCCCCGGCGAGATCGACCTCCTGGAGGCCCACGGCACCGGCACCCCGCTCGGCGATCCGATCGAGGCGCAGGCCCTGTTCGCCACCTACGGCCGCACCCGTACGCCCGAGACCGCGCTGCAGCTGGGCTCGGTGAAGTCGAACATCGGGCACACCCAGTCCGCCGCCGGTGTCGCGAGCATCATCAAGATGGTCATGGCGCTGCGCCACGGTGTGATGCCCCGGACCCTGCACGCCGACGAGCCCTCCAGCCACGTCGACTGGAGCCCGGGCACCGTGCGGCTGCTCGGCGAGAACACCGACTGGCCGCAGACCGGCCGTCCGCGCCGGGCCGCCGTGTCCTCCTTCGGCATCAGCGGCACCAACGCCCACGTCATCCTGGAGCAGGAGACCGAGGCGCCCGCCGCCGAGGACGAGCAGCCCGCCGTGGCGCCCGTGCCGGTCGCCGCCGGCGTCGTGCCGTGGGTCCTGTCCGCCCGCGGCGCCGCCGCGCTGCGCGAGCAGGCCGACCGTCTCCTCACCCACCTCGTGACCGCCGTCCCGGCGGCCCGTCCGATCGACGTCGGTCTGTCCCTCGCCACCTCCCGCGCCCTCTTCGAGCACCGTGCGGTGGTCGTGCCGCCCACTGGTACCGATCCGCTGGAGGCGCTGCGCGCCGTCGCCGCCGACGGGCCCTCGGGCGTCGTCGCCCGCGGTGTCGCCGACGTCGAGGGCCGCACGGTCTTCGTGTTCCCCGGTCAGGGCTCGCAGTGGGTGGGCATGGGTGCCCAACTCCTGGACGAGTCGCCGGCGTTCGCGGAGCGGATCGCCGAGTGCGCCGCCGCGCTGGCCGAGTTCACGGACTGGAACCTCATTGACGTGCTGCGGGGCGTGGAGGGTGCGCCGACGCTGGAGCGTGTCGACGTGGTCCAGCCCGCGTCGTTCGCCGTGATGGTGTCCCTGGCCGCGGTGTGGCGTGCGCAGGGTGTGGAGCCGGACGCCGTGGTGGGCCACTCGCAGGGTGAGATCGCCGCCGCCGTGGTCTCGGGTGCGCTGTCCCTGCGTGATGGTGCGCGTGTGGTGGCGTTGCGCAGTCAGGCCATCGGGCGCAGTCTCGCGGGGCGGGGCGGCATGATGTCGGTGGCGCTGCCGGTCGCCGAGGTGGAGGCCCGTCTGGAGGCGTTCGGCGGGCGGGTGTCCGTCGCCGCCGAGAACGGCCCCCGCTCCTCCGTCGTCGCGGGCGAGCCGGAGGCCCTGGACGAGCTGCACGCGCAGCTCACCGCCGAGGAGGTCCGGGCCCGCCGGATCGCCGTGGACTACGCCTCGCACTCCCACCACGTCGAGGACCTGCACGACGAGATCCTTCAGCTGCTGGCCGAGGTCGCGCCGACCGCGTCCGAGATCCCGTTCTTCTCCACCGTCACCGGCGACTGGCTCGACACCACCGCCATGGACGCCGGCTACTGGTACCGCAGCCTGCGCGGACGCGTGCTGTTCGCGGACGCCATCCGCGACCTGATCGCCGCCGAGCACCGTGCCTTCATCGAGGTCAGCTCCCACCCCGTCCTCGCCATGTCCGTCCAGGACATGATCGACGACGCCGGAGTGGCGGGTGTCGCCTCCGGCACCCTGCGCCGCGACAACGGCGGCCTGGACCGCTTCCTGCTGTCCGCCGCCGAGGTGTGCGTCCGCGGCGTCGACGTCGACTGGGCCGCCGTGTTCGAGGGGACCGGCGCGTCCCGCGTCGACCTGCCCACCTACGCCTTCCAGCACGAGAACCTGTGGGTCGTCCCGGCCGTCCAGGAGGCCGTCACCGCGGCCGACCCCGAGGACGCCGCGTTCTGGACCGCCGTCGAGGACGGGGACGTCTCCACCCTGACCGCCGCCCTCGGCACCGACGAGGACTCCGTCGCCGCCGTGCTGCCCGCGCTGTCCTCCTGGCGCCGGTCCCGCCGGGAGCGCTCCACCGTCGACTCCTGGCGCTACCGCGTCACCTGGAAGCCCGTCACCAAGCTCCCGCAGCGCACCCTCGACGGCACCTGGCTGCTGGTGTCCGCCGACGGCGTCGACGACACCGACGTCGCCGGGGCGCTGGAGGCGGGCGGCGCCCAGGTGCGCCGCCTCGTCCTCGACGAGACCTGCACCGACCGCACCGTCCTGCGCGAGCGCCTGACCGACACCGACGGCCTCACCGGCATCGTCTCCGTCCTCGCCGGCGCCGAGCGGACCGGCGCCGTCCCCGGCACCGGACTCGTCCTCGGGGTCGCCCTCACCGTCGCCCTCGTCCAGGCGCTCGGCGACGCCGGTATCGAAACCCCGCTGTGGGCGCTGACCCGCGGCGCCGTCTCCACCGGCCGCTCCGACAAGGTCACCGCGCCCGTCCAGGCCCAGGTCACCGGCATCGGCTGGACCGCCGCGCTGGAGTGCCCGGGACGCTGGGGCGGTGTCGTCGACCTGCCCGAGACGCTCGACGCGCGCGCCGGCCAGCGGCTCGCGGCCGTCCTCGCCGGCGCGCTCGGCGACGACGACCAGATCGCCCTGCGCTCCTCCGGCGTCTTCACCCGCCGTATCGTGCGCGCCGACGCCGCCCCCGACGGCTCCGCCCGCGACTGGAAGCCGCGCGGCACCACCCTGGTCACCGGCGGCTCCGGCACCCTCGCCCCCCATCTGGCGCGCTGGCTCGCCGAGCGGGGCGCCGAGCACCTGGTCCTGGTCAGCAGGCGCGGCCCGCACGCCCCGGGCGCCGCCGAGCTCCGCGCCGAGCTGGAGGAGCGCGGCACGGCCACGACCCTCGCCGCCTGCGACATCACCGACCGCGACGCGGTCGCCGCGCTGCTCGACGGTCTGAAGGCCGAGGGCCGCACCGTCCGCACGGTCGTGCACACCGCGGCCACCATCGAACTGCACACCCTCGACGCCACCACCCTCGACGACTTCGACCGCGTCCTCGCCGCCAAGGTCACCGGTGCGCGGATCCTCGACGAACTCCTCGACGACGAGGAGCTGGACGACTTCGTCCTGTACTCCTCCACCGCCGGCATGTGGGGCAGCGGCGCGCACGCCGCGTACGTCGCGGGCAACGCCTATCTGGCCGCCCTCGCCGAGCACCGGCGCGGACGCGGCCTGACCGCTATGTCGCTGTCCTGGGGCATCTGGGCCGACGACCTCCAACTCGGCCGCGTCGACCCGCAGATGATCCGCCGCAGCGGCCTGGAGTTCATGGACCCGCAGCTCGCGCTGAGCGGCCTCAAGCGGGCCCTCGACGACGACGAGCACGTCATCGCGGTCGCCGACGTCGACTGGGAGACGTACCACCCCGTCTACACCTCGGCCCGGCCCACCCCGCTGTTCGACGAGGTCCCCGAGGTGCGGCAGCTCACCGCCGCTGCCGCGCAGAGCGCCGGGGCCCCCGCCCGGGGCGAGTTCGCCGCCGCGCTGCTGGCCCTGCCCGCCGCCGAGCAGCAGCGCAAGCTGCTGGAGACCGTCCGCACCGAGGCCGCCTCCGTGCTCGGCCTGTCCTCCGCCGAGGACCTCACCGACCAGCGTGCCTTCCGCGACGTCGGCTTCGATTCGCTGACCGCCGTCGGGCTGCGCAACCGGCTCGCGTCCGTCACCGGGCTGACGCTGCCGTCCACGATGGTCTTCGACTATCCGAACCCGGCAGCCCTGGCCGGCTTCCTCCACTCCGAACTGGCCGACGTCCACTCCGCGGGCGCCGTCGCCGTCACCGCGGGCGCGCCCGTCGACGACGACCCGATCGCCATCGTCGGCATGAGCTGCCGCTACCCCGGCGGCGTCACCTCCGCCGAGGAGCTGTGGCGGGTCGCGCTGGACGAGGTCGACGCGATCTCCGTCTTCCCGGCCGACCGCGGCTGGGACGCCGAGGCCCTCTACGACCCCGACCCGGACGCGTCCGGCCGCACCTACTCGGTCCAGGGCGGCTTCCTGCGCGACGTCGCCGACTTCGACCCCGGCTTCTTCGGCATCTCGCCCCGCGAGGCCCTGTCCATGGACCCGCAGCAGCGTCTCCTGCTGGAGACGGCCTGGGAGGTCTTCGAGAACGCCGGAATCGACCCGGTCGGCCGGCGCGGCAGCCTCACCGGCACCTTCATCGGCGCCAGCTACCAGGACTACGGCGCCGCCGTGCCCGGCAGCGAGGGCTCCGAAGGCCACATGATCACCGGCTCGCTGCCCAGCGTCCTGTCCGGCCGCGTCTCCTACCTCTTCGGCTTCGAGGGCCCGGCCGTCACCCTCGACACCGCCTGCTCGTCCTCGCTGGTCGCCATCCACCTGGCCTGCCAGTCGCTGCGCAACGGCGAGAGCACCCTCGCCCTCGCCGGCGGTGCCAGCATCATGTCCACCCCCATGTCGTTCATCGGCTTCAGCCGGCAGCGGGCCCTCGCCGAGGACGGCCGCTGCAAGGCGTACGCCGAGGGCGCCGACGGCATGACCCTCGCCGAGGGCGTCGGCCTGATCCTGCTGGAGCGGCTCTCCGACGCCCGCCGCAACGGCCACGAGGTCCTCGCCGTCATCCGCGGGTCCGCCATCAACCAGGACGGCGCGTCCAACGGCCTCACCGCCCCCAACGGCCCCTCGCAGCAGCGCGTCATCCGCCAGGCCCTCGCCAATGCCGGCGTCGAGGCGGACGACATCGACGTCCTGGAGGGGCACGGCACCGGCACCTCCCTCGGCGACCCGATCGAGGCGCAGGCCCTGTTCGCCACCTACGGCAAGGACCGCGACCCCGAGCGGCCCGTGCTGCTCGGCTCGGTGAAGTCCAACATCGGCCACACCCAGATGGCCTCCGGCGTCGCCAGCGTCATCAAGCTGGTCCACGCCCTCAACGAGGGCGTCGTCCCCAAGTCGCTGCACATCGACGAGCCGTCCACCCACGTCGACTGGTCCTCCGGCGCCATCCGGCTGCTCACCGAGCGCACCGAGTGGCCCGAGACCGGCCGTCCGCGCCGCGCCGCCGTGTCGTCCTTCGGCCTCAGCGGCACCAACGCCCACACCGTCCTGGAACAGGCCCCCGCCGACAGCGCCCCGGCCGCCCCCGAGGACACCCCCGCGCCGCGGGACGGCCTCGTGCCCGTCCTCGTCTCCGGACGCGGCGAGGCGGCCCTGCGCGCCCAGGCCGGAGCCCTGCTCGACCTGCTGGCGGAGCGCCCCGGCGTCCACCCGACCGATCTGGCGTTCTCCCTCGCCACCTCGCGCGCCGCCCTTGAGCACCGCGCCGCCGTCGTCGCCGGCGACCACGAAGGACTGGTGCGCGGCCTGACCGCGCTGCGCGACGGAACGCCCGGCGCCGGACTGGTCCAGGGCCGCACCGGCCGCGGACGCACCGCCTTCCTGTTCACGGGACAGGGCAGCCAGCGCCTCGGCATGGGCCGCGAACTGTACGAGCGTCACCCGGTGTTCGCCGACGCCCTGGACGCGGTGCTCGCCCGGATCGACGGCATCACCGAACGCCCCCTGCGCGACGTGCTGTTCGCCGCCGAGGGCGCCGAGGACGCCGCCCTGCTCGACCGCACCGGCTACGCGCAGCCCGCGCTGTTCGCCCTCGAGGTCGCGCTGTTCCGTCTGCTGGAGTCGTGGGGCATCACCCCCGACTACCTGGCCGGCCACTCCGTCGGCGAGATCGCCGCCGCGCACGTCGCCGGCGTCCTCGACCTCGACGACGCGTGCGCCCTGGTGGCCGCCCGCGGCCGGCTGATGCAGGCGCTGCCCGAGGGCGGCGCGATGGTCGCCCTTCAGGCCGCCGAGGACGAGGTGCTGCCGCACCTGGAGGGCCTCGCCGACCAGGTCTCCGTGGCCGCCGTCAACGGACCCCGGTCCGTCGTCGTCGCCGGCGAGGAGGAGGCCGTCCTCGCCGTCGCCGCGCACTTCGCCGAGCAGGGGCGCCGCACCAAGCGTCTGCGGGTGAGCCATGCCTTCCACTCGCCGCTCATGGACGCCATGCTGGACGACTTCGCCGCCGTGGCCCGCGCCCTGACGTACCACGCGCCGACGATCCCGTTCGTCTCCAACGTGACCGGCACCCTCGCCACCCCCGAGCAGGTGTGCGGCGCCGACTACTGGGTCTCCCACGTCCGCTCCGCCGTGCGCTTCGCCGACGGCATCGGCTGGCTGTCCACCCAGGGCGGCGTCCAGACCTTCCTGGAGCTCGGCCCCGACGGCGTGCTCAGCGGCATGGCCCGCGAGAGCCTCACCGACGCCTCCCGCACCGCGCTGCTGCCCACGCTGCGCGGCGACCGCCCGGAGGAGCAGGCCCTCGTCACCGCCGTCGCCGCGGCCCACGCCCACGGCTTCGACGTCGACTGGGCCGCCTGGTTCGAGGGCGGCGGCGCCCGCCGCGTGGCCCTGCCCACCTACGCCTTCCAGCGCGAGCGGTACTGGCCCGACACCACCGCGGCCGGCACCACCGCCGCCGTCCCCGGCTCCGCACTCGACGCCGAGTTCTGGGCCGCGGTGGAACACGCCGACGTAGCGTCGCTCGCCGCCTCCCTCGGCCTGGACGACACGACCGTCACCGCGATGGTTCCGGCGCTCACCGCCTGGCGGCGGCGCCGCGGCGAACAGTCCGCGCTCGACTCCTGGCGCTACCGCGTCACCTGGAAGCCGCGCGGCGGCGCCCCCGCCGCCGCACCCACCGGACGCTGGCTCGTCCTCGTCCCGGCCGAGTACCGCGACGAGACCACCGCCGCCTGGGCCGCCGACGTCGAGGCCGCCCTCGCCACCGCCACCGTCCGCGTGGAGGTCACCGGCACCGACCGCGCCGCCCTTGCCGCCCGGCTCACCGAGGCCGCCGACGGCGACACCTTCCAGGGCGTGCTGTCGCTGCTGCCGCTCGCGCCCGGCGACGCCGGACACCCCGGCGCCCCGGCCGCGCTCACCCTCACCGCCACCGCCCTCCAGGCGCTCGGTGACGCCGGTATCGACGCCCCGCTGTGGAACATCACCCGGGGAGCCGTCGCCGTCGGCCGCTCCGAGCAGGTCACGGCACCCGAACAGGCCGCCGTGTGGGGCCTCTTCCGGGCCGCGGCCCTCGAACTGCCCGGCCGCGTCGGCGGCAGCGTCGACCTCCCGGAGGACCTCGACACGCAGGCCGCCCGCCGGCTGCGCGGGATCCTGGCCGCCGGCGACGGCGAGGACGCCGTCGCCGTCCGCGCCGGCGGCGTCTTCCTGCGCCGGCTGGCCCACAGCCCCGCCGCCGACACCGTCAGCTCCGCCTTCGACCCGGCGGCCGGCACCGTCCTGATCACCGGTGGCACCGGCGGCATCGGCGGACACCTCGCCCGCCGCCTCGCCCGCGACGGCGCCGTCCACCTGCTGCTCACCAGCCGCCGCGGACCCGACGCCCCGGGCGCCGCCGAACTCCGCGCCGAACTGGAGGAGCTGGGCGCCCGCGTCACCGTCGCCGCCTGCGACGCCGCCGACCGTGACGCGCTCGCCGCACTCCTCGCGGCGGTGCCCGAGGACGCGCCGCTCACCGCCGTCTTCCACACCGCGGGCGTCGTCGACGACCACGTGGTGGACGAGCTGACCCCGGCGAGCTTCGCCACCGTCCTGCATGCCAAGACGGTCGCCGCCCGCCATCTGCACGACCTCACCGCCGGCCTCGACCTCGCCGCGTTCGTCCTGTTCTCCTCGACCGCCGGCCTCATCGGCGCTGCGGGACAGGGCAACTACGCCGCCGCCAACGCCCAGCTCGACGCCCTCGCCGAGCAGCGCCGCGCCCAGGGCCTGCCCGCCCTGTCCGTGGCCTGGGGCCCCTGGGCCGGCTCCGGCATGGTCGCCGACGCCGCCGAGATCGCCGCCCGGGTGCGCCGCGGCGGATTCGAACCGCTCGACCCCGCCTCCGGCGTCGCCGCGCTGCTGCGCGCCGTCGACAACGGCGACACCACCGTCGCCGTCGCCGACATCGACTGGGAACGCTTCCTGCGCGCCTTCGCGGCGGCCCGCCCGCTGCCGCTCGTCGCCGACCTCCCGGAGACGGCCGGCGCCACCGCCCCGGCGGCGGCCACCGCCACCGCGTCCGGCCTGCGTCAGCGACTGGCCGAGATGCCCGCCGAGGAGCGCCCCGCACACGTCCTCGACCTGCTGCGCACCCAGGTGGCGGCCGTCCTCGGCCACGCCGACGCCCGCACCGTCGACGACGACCTGGCCTTCCGCGACCTCGGCTTCGACTCGCTCACCGTCCTGGAGCTGCGCAACGCGCTCAACGCCATCACCGGCCTGAGCCTGCCCGCCTCCCTCGTCTACGACCAGCCCACGCCCCGCGAGATGGCGGACTTCCTGCTCGCCGAACTCCTCGGCACGCTCCCGGAGTCCACCGCCCACGCCGTCGCCACCCGGGCCGTCGACGACGACCCGATCGCGGTCGTCGGCCTCGCCTGCCGCTTCCCCGGCGGCGTCACCACGCCCGAGGAGCTGTGGCGGCTGCTGGCGGAGGGCCGCGACGGCATCACCCGCTTCCCCGACGACCGCGACTGGGACTTGGCGGCGCTCGGCGCCGGCGCCTCCGACACGCTGCACGGCGGATTCCTCGCCGGTGTCGCCGACTTCGACGCCCGCTTCTTCGGCATCTCGCCCCGCGAGGCGCTCGCCATGGACCCGCAGCAGCGGCTGCTGCTCGAGACCACCTGGGAGGCCCTGGAGCGGGCCGGCATCGACCCGGCCGCGCTGCGCGGCTCCACCACCGGCGTCTTCGTCGGCACCAACGGCCAGGACTACCCGAACCTGCTGCGCCGCTCGGCCTCGGACGTCTCCGGCTATGTCGCCACCGGCAACACCGCCAGCGTGATGTCCGGCCGCCTCTCCTACGCCCTCGGCCTGGAGGGCCCCGCGGTCACCGTCGACACCGCCTGCTCCTCCTCGCTGGTCGCCCTGCACTGGGCGGGCCGCGCGCTGAGCGCCGGCGAGTGCGACCTCGTCGTCGCGGGCGGCGTCTCGGTGATGTCGACCCCCGACTCCTTCATCGAGTTCAGCACCCAGGGCGGCCTGGCTCCCGACGGACACTGCAAGCCGTTCTCCGACGACGCCGACGGCACCGCCTGGTCGGAGGGCGTCGGCATCCTGGTCCTGGAACGGCTCTCCGACGCGATCCGCAACGGCCACGAGGTCCGCGGCATCATCCGCGGCACCGCCGTCAACCAGGACGGCGCCTCCAACGGACTGACCGCCCCCAACGGCCCGTCCCAGCAGCGCGTCATCCGCCAGGCCCTCGCGGACGCCCGCCTCGCGCCGTCCGACATCGACGCGGTCGAGGCGCACGGCACCGGCACCACCCTCGGCGACCCGATCGAGGCGCAGGCCCTGCTGAACACCTACGGCAGGGACCGGGACGCCGAGCAGCCGCTGCTCCTTGGCACCGTCAAGTCGAACATCGGCCACACCCAGGCCGCCGCGGGCGTCGCCGGCGTCATCAAGATGCTGCTGGCGATCCAGCACGGCACCCTGCCGCGCACCCTGCACGTCACCAGCCCCACCAGTCACGTCGACTGGAGCGGCGGCGCCGTGTCGCTGCTCACCGAGGAACGCGACTGGCCCGAGACCGGACGGCCGAGGCGCGCCGGTGTCTCCGCCTTCGGCGTCAGCGGCACCAACGCGCACGTCATCGTGGAGCAGGCCCCCGAGATCCCCGCCCCCGCCGACGAGCCCGCCCCCGCCGCCGAAATCAGCACCGTCCCGTGGATCGTCTCCGGCCGCAGCCGCGAGGCCCTCCAGGACCAGGCCGACCGGCTCACCGCGTACGCCGCCGCCCATCCGGAGCTCTCCCCGCTGGACGTCGGCCGCTCCCTGGCCACCGACCGCACCCTCTTCCCGCACCGCGCCGTGCTGCTCTCGGGCCCCGACGGGGTGCGCGAGACGGCCCGCGCGGTCGCGTCCCGAACCCGGGGCCGTACCGCCTTCCTGTTCTCCGGCCAGGGCGCCCAGCGCGCCCTGATGGGCCGCGAACTGTACGAGCGGTACCCGGCGTTCGCCGACGCGCTGGACACGGTCCTCGCGCAGTTCGACACCGCGCTGGACTTCCCGCTGCGCCAGGTCCTGTTCGCCGCGCCGGACACGCCCGACGCCGGGCTTCTGGACCAGACCGGCTGGACCCAGCCCGCGCTGTTCGCCGTCGAGGTCGCCCTCCACCGCCTCCTGGAGTCGTGGGGCCTGACCCCCGACCAGGTCGCCGGTCACTCCATCGGTGAGATCGCCGCGGCGCATGTCGCGGGGGTGTTCTCGCTGGAGGACGCCTGCCGGCTGGTGGCGGCCCGTGCCTCCCTGATGCAGGAGCTGCCGCGGGGCGGTGCGATGCTCGCGGTGCGCGCCACCGAGGAGGAGGTGCTCCCGCACCTGACGGAGCGGGTCTCCATCGCCGCGGTCAACGGGCCGTCGTCCGTGGTCGTCGCCGGTGACGAGGACGAAGTCGCCGCGATCGCCGCGCACTTCGAGGCGCAGGACCGCAGGACCACCCGGCTCAAGGTGAGCCACGCCTTCCACTCGCCGCTCATGGACCCGATGCTCACCGCCTTCGCCCGGGTCGCGGAGTCCCTCACCTACCACGAGCCCCGTATCCCGCTGGTCTCCACCGTGACCGGCGCCCCCGCCGGAGCCGAACTCCTCACCCCCGGCTACTGGGTGCGGCATGTCCGCGAGACCGTCCGGTTCGCCGACGGCGTGCGCGCCCTGCGCGAGGCCGGCGTCACCGCCTTCGTCGAGATCGGCCCGGACGGCCAGCTCACCGCCGCCGCCCAGCAGACCCTGGACGCGTCCGCCGACGAGGCACCCGCCACCGTCGTCCCGCTCCAGCGCCGCGACCGCGCCGAGGAGACCGCCCTCCTGGAGGGCCTGGCCACCCTGCACACCCAGGGCGCCGGACCCGACTGGAGCGCCTGGTTCGAGAGCACCGGCGGACACCGCGTCGAGCTGCCGACGTACGCCTTCCAGCGCGAGCGCTACTGGCCCGAGCCCGCCGCGCCCGGCGCCACCGGCACGCCCGACCCCGTCGACGCCGCCTTCTGGGCCGCCGTCGAGCGGGAGGACCTGGAGAGCCTCACGGCCTCCCTGGGCCTCGACGGCGACACCGTCACCACGATGGTGCCCGCGCTGTCGGCCTGGCGCCGCCGCACCGACGCCCGCTCCACCGCCCGTGACTGGCGCTACCACGAGAGCTGGACCGCGCTCGGCACCCCGGCGCACGCCACGCCGACGGGCCGCGTCCTGGCCCTGGTGCCCGCCGAACACGCCGGCGCCGACTGGGCGGAGACCCTCGTCGCCGCCCTGGGCGCCGACCCGCTCGTCGTCGACGGTGCCCCCGGCTCCCTCGCCCGGGAACTCGCGGACCTAGTGCCGCAACAGGCAACGTTCGCCCCGTCGCAAACGTTGCCTGCCGGGGCACTCGACCCGGCCGGCTGGACCGTCGTCGTCTCGCTGCTCGCCGCGGGCACCGGCACCCTGCCGGCCCCCGACGCCACACCGGCCGCCGTCCTGGAGGCCCTGCGGACCGCCGGTGTCGACGCCCCGCTGTGGTGCGTCACCCGCGGAGCCGTCTCCGTCGCCGGGGAGGCACCCGTCGCCGTCGGCCAGGCCGCCCTGTGGGGCATGGGCCGGGTCGCCGCGCTGGAGCACCCCGAGCGCTTCGGCGGCCTCGCCGACCTCGCGCCCGACGCCGACGCCGCCACCGCGGGCCTGCTCGCCGCCCACCTGGCCGAGCCCGGCACCGAGGACCAGATCGCCGTCCGCGCCGCCGGTCTCCTCGGCCGCCGCCTCGTGCGCACCGCCGTCGCCCACGGCGACACCGGATGGCGCCCGCACGGCACCGTCCTCGTCGTCGGCGGCACCCGCACCATGGGCGCCCGCGCCGCCCGCTGGCTCGCCCGCGAGGGCGCCGCCCGCCTGGTGCTGACCACCTCGCCCGCCGACGGCGCCACCGACACCGAGGAGCTGCGGGCCGAACTCGCCCGGCTCGGCGCCGAGGTCGTCCTCGCGCCGTACGACAGCGGCGACCGGGACGCGGCCACCGCCCTCCTGGACGGTCTGACCGACCTCACCGCGGTCGTGTACGCCGACGACGCCCCGACGGACGGCCCGGCCGCCGCCCTCGCCCCGGTGGACACCCTCGCCGAGGCCGTCGCAGGACGCTCCCTGGACGCGTTCGTGCTCTTCGGCTCCATCGCCGGGGTCTGGGGCGTGCGCGGCCGGGCCGACGAGGCCGCGGGCGGCGCCTACGTCGACGCCCTCGCCCGCGCCCTGCGCGCCGACGGGACGCCCGCGCTGGCCGTCGCCTGGGGCGCCTGGGCCGAGCTGGCCGACCCGTCGACCACCGCCCACCTGCGGATGAACGGGCTGCCGGTGATGGACGCCGACGCCGCCCTGACCGCGCTGGCCGGTGCCGTCGCCGACGGCTCCGCCGCGGTCACCGTCGCCGACGTCCGCTGGGACACCTTCGCCCCGGCGCACCACGAGGTCCGGCCCACCGCGCTGTTCGACGGCCTGCCCGAGGCCAGGACCGCCCTCGCCGACGCGGCCCGCGACCGTGCCGAGGGGGCCGCCGCCTCCGGCGGCTACGGCCAGTGGCTCCTGGAGCAGCCCGCCGCCGACCGGGACGACATCCTGCTCGCCCTCGTCGGCGAGAAGGCCGCCCTGGTCCTCGGCCACGCGGACACCGCGCTCGTCGAACCCGACCTGCCCTTCCGGGACCTCGGCTTCGACTCGCTGACCGCCGTCGACCTGCGCAACCAGCTCACCGCGGCCACCGGCGTCACCCTGCCCGCGACCCTGGTCTTCGACCACCCCAACCCGGCGGCGCTCGCCGCGCACCTGCGCACCGAACTGCTCGGCGGCGCCACGGACACCGCCGCCCCGGTGGCCGCGCCCGTCGCCACCGGCGACGACCCGGTCGTCATCGTCGGCATGGCCTGCCGCTACCCCGGCGGCGTCAACTCGCCCGAGGACCTGTGGCAGCTCCTCGTCGACGAGGTCGACGCAGTCGGCGACTTCCCGACCGACCGCGGCTGGGACCTCGACGCCCTCGCCGGCGACGGCCCGGGCCGCAGCGCCACCGACCAGGGCGGATTCCTCTACGACGCCACCGACTTCGACCCCGGCCTGTTCGGCGTCTCGCCGCGCGAGGCCATGGTGATGGACCCGCAGCAGCGGATCCTGCTCGAGGCGTCCTGGGAGGCCCTGGAGCGGGCCGGCATCGACCCGGCGACCCTGCGGGGCAGCGGCACCACCGGCGTCTTCGTCGGCGGTGGCTCCGGCGACTACCGGCCGCCGGCCGAGTACGGCCAGTGGCAGACCGCCCAGTCCGCCAGCCTCCTGTCCGGCCGCCTCGCCTACACCTTCGGCATCCAGGGCCCCACGGTGTCCGTCGACACCGCCTGCTCGTCCTCCCTGGTCGCCCTGCACCTGGCCGCCCAGGCCGTGCGCTCGGGCGAGTGCTCCATCGCCCTCGCCGGTGGTGTCACCGTGATGGCCACCCCGGTCGGCTTCGTGGAGTTCAGCGCCCAGGGCGCGCTGTCGCCCGACGGCCGCTGCCGCGCCTTCTCCGAGGACGCGAACGGCACCGGCTGGTCGGAGGGTGTCGGCATGCTCGTCGTCGAGCGCCTCTCCGACGCCCGGCGCAACGGCCACCGCGTGCTCGCCGTGCTGCGCGGCTCCGCCATCAACCAGGACGGCGCCTCCAACGGCCTGACCGCGCCCAGCGGCCCCGCCCAGCAGCGCGTCATCCGCCAGGCCCTCGCCAACGCCCGCCTGGAGAGCGCCGACGTCGACGCCGTCGAGGCGCACGGCACCGGCACCAGGCTCGGCGACCCGATCGAGGCGCAGGCCCTGCTCGCCACCTACGGCCAGGACCGCGAGCGGCCCGTGCTGGTCGGCTCACTGAAGGCCAACATCGGTCACACGCAGGCCGCGTCCGGTGTCGGCGGCGTCATCAAGATGGTGCTCGCCATGCGGCACGGTCTGCTGCCGCGCTCGCTGTACACCGAGAACCCCTCCTCGCACGTCGACTGGACCGCGGGCAACGCGCGCCTGCTCACCGAACTCACCCCCTGGCCCGAGTCCGAGCGGGTGCGCCGGGCCGCCGTCTCCTCCTTCGGGGCCAGCGGCACCAACGCCCACCTGATCCTGGAACAGCCGGAACCCATCCAGCAGCCCGCGCGGCATGCGAGGCCCGCCGCCGACGGCTCGCCCGTCCCCGTCCTGCTGTCCGGCCGCTCGCGGAACGCGCTGCGCGCCCAGGCCCGCAGGCTCCTGGCCCATGTGGCAGGCCACCCCGAGGAGACGGTCACCGACCTGGCCCGCACCCTGGCCACCACCCGCGCCGTGTTCGAACACCGGGCCGCGGTGACCGCCGCCGACCGGGACGCGCTGCTCGCCGGACTCACCGCCGTGGCGGAGGGCACCACCGCCGCGCACGTCGTCGAGCACCACGTGGAGCGCACCGGCAAGCACGCCGTGCTCTTCTCCGGCCAGGGCTCCCAGCAACTCGGCATGGGCCGGGACCTGTACGAGCGGTTCCCGGCGTTCGCCGAGGCGTTCGACGCGGTCCTCGCCCGGCTCGACGGCCACCTCGGCGCCTCGCTGCGGGAGATCGTCTGGCACGGCGACCAGGACTCCCTGAACGAGACCGGGCACACCCAGCCCGCGCTGTTCGCCTTCGAGGTCGCCCTGTACCGCCTGGTGGAGTCCTGGGGTGTGACGCCGGACTTCGTCGCCGGCCACTCCGTCGGCGAGATCGCCGCCGCCCACGTGGCGGGCGTCCTCTCCCTGGACGACGCCTGCCGGCTGGTCGCCGCACGGGCCCGCCTGATGCAGGAACTGCCGCACGGCGGCGCCATGGTCGCGGTCGAGGCCACCGAGAAGGAGGTCGCCGCCGAACTCACCGACGCGGTGTCGATCGCCGCGGTCAACGGCCCCACGTCCGTGGTGCTGGCCGGTGCGGAGGACGCGGTGCTCGCCCTGGCCGCCGTCCTCGCCGAGCGGGGCCGCCGCACCACCCGCCTCAAGGTCAGCCACGCCTTCCACTCGGCGCTGATGGACCCGATGCTCGCCGAGTTCCGCAAGGTCGCCGAGAGCCTGCGCTACGAGGCACCCCGCATCGCCGTCGTGTCGAACCTGACCGGCGACGTGGCGGGCGCCGAGGAACTGTGCGGCGCCGACTACTGGGTCCGCCACGTGCGCGGCACCGTCCGGTTCGCCGACGGTGTCACCGCACTGGCCGGCCGGGGCGTCCGGGTCTTCCTCGAACTCGGCCCCGACGCGGTGCTGTCCGCGCCGGCCGGGCAGAGCGCCCCGGACAGCGTCTGCATCCCCGCGCAGCGCCGCAACCGCGACGAGGTGGAGACCCTGGTCGCCGCCCTCGGCCGGCTGCACGTACACGCCGCCGGACCCCGCTGGGACGCCTTCTTCGACGCCGCCCCCGGCTCCTGGCTCGACCTGCCGACGTACGCCTTCCAGCGCGGCCGGTTCTGGCCGGACACCCTGCCCGCCACCGCTCAGGGCGGCGTGTCCGCCGGGGAGGCCGACGGCACCGACACCGCCTTCTGGGACGCCGTCGCGCAGGAGGACTTCGGCTCGCTCGAGTCCGTCCTCGACGTCGAGGGCGACGCCCTGTCCAAGGTGCTGCCGGCGCTGCTCGACTGGCGCCGCCGCAATTCCGAGGAGACGCGGCTCGACAGCTGGCGCCACCGCATCGTCTGGAAGCGTCTGACCGGCGCGGCGATGGCCCACGCCAAGCCGCTCACCGGCACCTGGCTGGCCGTCGTCCCCGAGGGCCTCGGCGAGGACCCGTGGGTGACGACCGCGCTGGACGCCCTCGGCACCCGGGTGGTGCGCGCCGAGGTCGGCGGCGCCGACCGGGAGGCCATGACCGCCACCCTGCGCGAGGCCGCCGGGGAGGGCACCCGCTTCGGCGGCGTCGTCTCCCTGCTCGCCCTGCGCGAGACCGTGCACGGCGACGTGCCGGAGGGCGTCGCCCTCACCGGCACGCTGCTCCAGGCCCTCGGCGACGCCGGGATCGAGGCCCCACTGTGGTGCGTCACCCGCAGCGCCGTGTCCGCCAACCGCACCGACCGCCCGCGCCGGCCGCTCCAGGCCGCCGTCTGGGGCCTGGGCCGGGTGGCCGCGCTGGAGTACCCGCACCGCTGGGGCGGCCTGGTCGACCTGCCGGAACGCGCCGACGAGCGGGCCGCCGCCGGACTCGCCGCCGTCCTCGCCGGACTCGACGGGGAGGACCAGGTCGCCGTGCGCGGCTCCGCCGTCCTCGCCCGCCGCCTCGTGCCGGCCCCGGACCGCGGGCAGAGCGGCGCCTGGGATCCGACCGGCACCGTGCTGATCACCGGCGGCACCGGCGCCCTCGGCGCCCATGTGGCCCGCCGCCTGGCCAAGGACGGCGCCCAGCACCTGGTGCTGCTGAGCCGCCGCGGTCCCGGGGCGCCCGGCGCCACCGCCCTGCGTGACGAACTCGAAGCGCTCGGCACCGGCGTCACCCTGGCCGCCTGCGACGCCTCCGACCGGGACCGGCTGGCCGCGGTGCTCGACGCGATCCCGGCCGACCGGCCGCTGACCGCGGTGATCCACGCCGCGGGCGTGCTCGACGACGGCGTCATCGACCGGCTCACCCCGGAGCGGTATCAGAAGGTGTTCCGCGCGAAGGTGACCTCGGCGCTGCTGCTCGACGAGCTGACCCGGGACCGCGACCTGGCCGCGTTCGTCCTGTTCTCGTCCGCCTCCTCCGCGGTCGGCAACCCCGGCCAGGCCAACTACGCGGCCGCCAACGCGGTCCTGGACGCCCTCGCCGAGGCCCGCCGGGTACGGAACCTGCCCGCGACCTCCGTGTCCTGGGGCGCCTGGGGCGGTGGCGGCATGGCCGGCGGGCACGGCGCGGACGACGCGGCCCGCCGGGCCGGTGTCGTCGCCATGGACCCGGACCTCGCCGTGGAGTCGCTGCTGCGGCTGGTCACCGGCAAGGAACCGACCGCGGTGGTCGCCGAGGTCGCCCTCGACCGGTTCGCCTCCGCCTTCGGCGGCACCCGGCCGAGCGCCCTGCTGCGGGAGTTCCCCGGCTACCGGGAGACCGTCGCCGCCGCGGCGCCCGAGTCCCCGGAGGGCACCCTCGCCGACCGGCTGGCGGGCATGCCGCCGGCCCGCCGGCTGGACACCGTCGTGGACCTGGTGCGCACCCGTGCCGCGCAGGTCCTCGGCTACCCGGACACCGGCGCCGTCGGCGCCGAACGGTCCTTCCGGGATCTCGGAGTGGACTCACTCGGCGCCGTCGAGCTGCGCAACCAGCTCGGCGCCGCGACCGGCCTGAGCCTGCCCGCGACGCTGGTCTTCGACCACCCGACGCCGCTGGCGCTGGGCGAGTTCGTCCTCGCCCGGCTCGTCCCCGACGAGCCGGCCGTGTCCGACGAGGAGACCGAGATCAGGGCCGTACTGGCCTCCGTCCCGCTCGACCAGCTGCGTGAGATCGGTGTCCTGGAGCCCCTGCTCCAGCTCGCCGGACGCGGTGGTGGAGCCGGCGACGACGAAGACGGCGAGTCCGTCGACTCGATGACAGTGGCAGACCTGGTGCGGGCCGCGCTGGGCGGCCAGTCCGACCTGTAGCGCGAAGTGATGGAGCAGAGATGAACGCCCCCGCTGAGAACGTAGTCGAGGCACTGCGCGCCGCGGTCAAGGAGACCGAGCGGCTGCGGCGCCGCAACCGGACGATCGTGGCCGCGGCCCGGGAGCCGATCGCCGTGGTCGGCATGGGCTGCCGCTTCCCCGGCGGCGTCGACTCCCCGCAGGCCCTGTGGGAGATGGTCGCCGGCGGCACCGACGTGATCTCCGGATTCCCGGACGACCGCGGCTGGGACCTGGAGGCGCTGCGCACCAGCGGCACCGACGACCGGGACACCTCCGTCAGCCGGCGCGGCGGGTTCCTCGACTCCGTCGCCGGCTTCGACCCCGGCTTCTTCGGGATCTCGCCGCGCGAGGCCGTCACCATGGACCCGCAGCAGCGGCTGCTCCTGGAGACGTCCTGGGAGGCGATCGAGCGCGCCCGCGTCGACGCCACCCGGCTGCGCGGCACCCGCACCGGCACGTTCATCGGCACCAACGGGCAGGACTACGCCTACCTGCTGGTGCGGTCGCTCGACGACGCCACCGGGGACATCGGCACCGGCATCGCCGCCAGCGCCGTCTCCGGCCGGCTGTCGTACACCTTCGGCCTGGAGGGGCCGGCGATCACCGTCGACACGGCCTGCTCCTCCTCGCTGGTCGCGCTGCACCTCGCCGTGCAGTCGCTGCGCAACGGCGAGTGCACCCTGGCGCTGGCCGGCGGCGTCAACGTGATGTCGACGCCCGGCTCCCTGGTCGAGTTCAGCCGGCAGGGCGGTCTCGCCCGCGACGGCCGCTGCAAGGCGTTCGCCGACTCCGCCGACGGCACCGGCTGGTCGGAGGGCGCTGCCGTGCTCGTCCTGGAGCGTCTCTCCGACGCCCAGCGCAACGGCCACCCGGTGCTCGCCGTCATCCGCGGTTCCGCCGTCAACCAGGACGGCGCCTCCAACGGCTTCACCGCCCCCAACGGCCCCTCCCAGCAGCGCGTCATCACGCAGGCCCTCTCCAACTCGGGCCTGAACGCCGGCGACGTCGACGTGGTCGAGGCGCACGGCACCGGCACCCCGCTCGGCGACCCCATCGAGGCCCAGAGCATCCTCGCCACCTACGGCCAGGACCGTGAACAGCCCCTGCTGCTCGGCTCGATCAAGTCGAACATGGGCCACACCCAGGCCGCGTCCGGCGTCGCCGGGGTCATGAAGATGGTCATGGCGATGCGCAACGGGGTGCTGCCGAAGACCCTGCACGTCGACCGGCCCTCCACCCATGTCGACTGGACGGCGGGCAAGGTCGAGCTGCTCACCGAGAACCGCCCCTGGCCCACCGCGCCCGACCGCCCCCGCCGCTCCGGCGTCTCCTCCTTCGGCGTCAGCGGCACCAACGCGCACGTCATCGTCGAACAGGCACCCCACACCCCTGCCGCCCAGCCGGAAGAGGTATCGGCCGCGCCCCGCACCGCCGGCGTCCTGCCCTGGGTGCTCTCGGCACGCTCCGCCGCCGCCCTGCGCGAGCAGGCCACCGCCCTCCTCGCCCACCTGGACACCCCCGGCGCCCCCGGCGCACTGGACACCGCGTACTCGCTGGCCACCACCCGCGCGGCTCTGGAGCACCGGCTCGCCGTCGTCACCGACACGGACGGCACCACCGGCCGCGACGCGCTCACCTCCTGGCTGGCGGGGGACCCCGCCCCGGACGCCCACGAGGGGCAGGCCCTCGGCCGTACCCGCAGCGCCTTCCTGTTCTCCGGGCAGGGCGCCCAGCGCCTCGGCATGGGACGTGAACTCCACGCCCGCTTCCCGGTGTTCGCCGAAGCACTGGACGGCGTCCTGGACCTGCTCGACGAGGAACTCGGATCCGGCCTCGCCGACATCATCTGGGGCGACGAGGAAGCCCCGCTGAACGAGACGGGCTTCACCCAGCCCGCCCTCTTCGCCATCGAGGTCGCCCTCTACCGCCTGGTGGAGTCCTGGGGCGTCACCCCCGACTTCGTCGCCGGCCACTCCATCGGCGAGATCGCCGCCGCGCATGTCGCCGGGGTGTTCTCACTGGAGGACGCCTGCCGGTTGGTCGCCGCGCGTGCGGGACTGATGCAGGCGCTGCCCAGTGGCGGTGCCATGGTGGCTGTGGAGGCGGCCGAGGACGAGGTGCTGCCGCTGCTCGGCGAGGGTGTCGCCGTGGCGGCGGTCAACGGTCCGACCTCCGTCGTGGTCTCCGGCGAGGAGCGGGCCACTCTCGCGGTCGCGGGGCAGTTTGCCGAGCGGGGTCGCCGTACGAGCCGTCTGCGGGTGAGCCACGCCTTCCACTCGCCGCTGATGGACCCGATGCTGGAGGAGTTCCGGGCGGTCGCGGAGACGCTCTCGTACGACGAGCCGCGGATCCCGGTCGTCTCCAACCTGACCGGAACCGTCGCCGCTGACGGGCAGTTGACCGACCCGGAGTACTGGGTGCGTCATGTCCGCGAGGCCGTGCGGTTCGCCGACGGCGTCCGCGCGCTCGCCGAGGCCGGCGCCGACCTCCTGCTCGAACTCGGCCCCGACGGCGTACTGGCCGCACTGGCCCAGCAGTCCGCCACCGCCGTCACCATCCCGTTCCTGCGCAAGGGCCGCCCCGAGGAGCACAGCGCCGTCACCGCGCTGGCCCGGCTGCACACGGCCGGCGTCACCGTCGACTGGAAGGCGTTCCACGACGGCACCGGCGCTCGCACCGCCGAACTGCCCACCTACGCCTTCCAGCACGAGCGCTACTGGCCCAAGGCGACCGCGACCGCCGTCGACGCCACCGGTCTCGGTCTCGCCTCCGCCGACCATCCGCTGCTCGGCGCCGCCATGTCGGTGGCCGGTTCCGACGAACTCCTGCTGACCGGCACCCTGTCGCTCGCCACCCACCCGTGGCTCGCCGACCACAGCGTCGGCGGCACGGTCCTCTTCCCCGGTACCGGCTTCCTGGAGCTGGCCGTGCGCGCCGCCGACCAGGCCGGCTGCGACCGGGTCGAGGAACTGACGATCGCCACGCCGCTCGCGCTGCCCCCCACGGGCGCCGTGCAGATGCAGATCTCCGTCGGCGCCGCCGACGAGGACGGCCGGCGTGAGCTGCGGTTCTTCACCCGGCCCGGTGAGGACTTCGACGCCGAGTGGACCCAGCACGCCACCGGCCGTATCGGCTCGGGTGGGCACGCTCTCGGCTTCGACACCACCGTGTGGCCGCCGCGCGAGGCGGAGGCCGTCGAGATCGAGGGGCTGTTCGACCGCTTTGCCTCCGACGGCTTGGAGTACGGCCCGGTCTTCCGTGGGCTGCGGGCCGTGTGGCGCCAGGACGACACGGTCTACGCCGAGGTCGCACTGCCCGCATCGGTCGAGGACGCCGGTGCCTTCGGTCTGCACCCGGCGCTTTTGCACGCCGCCCTGCACAGCGCGGTCTTCCTGTCCGCCGAGGGCGACGACCGCGGTCTGTTGCCGTTCGCCTGGGAGGGCGTGTCCCTGCACGCGGACGGGGCGAGCACCTTGCGGGTGCGGATCGCCTCCTGCGGCGAGGACGCGGTGCAGATCGCCGCGGTCGACCCGGCAGGTCAGCCCGTCGTCTCCGTGGAGTCGCTGACGCTGCGTGCCGCGGACGCGGGAGCCGTTGCCGAGCCGCGCCGTGATGACGCCAACTCGCTGTTCCGCGTCGACTGGACCCCTCGTACGGTCGCTGCCCCGGCTGCTCCTGCCACCTGGGCCGTGCTGGGTGATGACCCGTTCGGTCTGACCGCTGTGCTCGCTGCGGACTCCGAGGCGGTCGCGGGCGTGCATGCCCCGGCTGCCACGCTCGGGGAGTTGGCTGCCCGGAGCGGGGCCGTTCCGGACATGGTCGCGGTGACGGTTTGTGGCGACGTCGATCAACGGCCCGAAGCTGCCCATGAGTTGGCCCGTGACGTGCTTGCTCTGGTGCAGGAGTGGCTGGCCGAGCCTGCCTTTGCCTCCTCCCGGCTGGTTCTGGTGACCCGCAGCGCCGTCGCCGACGGCGAGCGCGGTCCGCTCGATCTGGCCGCTGCCCCTGTGTGGGGCCTGGTGCGTTCCGCCCAGTCCGAGAACCCGGGCCGGCTGCTGCTGGCCGACATCGATGACACGGCTGACTCGCTGGCCCGACTGCCGCTGCTGGCAAGGCTGTTCGACGGGGACGAGCCGCAGGCCGTTGTCCGGGAGGGCACGGTCCGTGTCGGTCGGCTCGCCCGGCTGGAGTCCGGTGACTCTGCCGTTCGGCCCATGGATCCCGAGGGCACCGTCCTGGTCACCGGTGGCACCGGCGGTCTCGCCTCCGAACTGGCCCGCCACCTGGTCACCGAGCACGGCGTCAAGCACCTGCTGCTGACCAGCCGCCGCGGGCCCGACGCCCCCGGTGCCGCCGATCTCGTCCAGGCGCTGGCGGATCTCGGTGCCGAGGCCAGGGTCGCCGCGTGCGACGTCGCCGACCGTGACGCCCTCGCCGCGCTGCTCGCCTCCGTGCCGACCGAGCATCCGCTGACCGCTGTGGTGCACACGGCGGGTGTCCTCGACGACGGCATCGTCGCTTCCCTCACCCCCGACCGCCTCGACTCCGTGCTGCGGCCGAAGGTCGACGCCGCCTGGCACCTGCACGAGCTCACCCGTGACCTCGACCTGGCCGCCTTCGTCCTGTACTCCTCGACGGCCGGCGTCTTCGGCAGCCCCGGGCAGGCCAACTACGCCGCGGGCAACGCCTTCCTGGACGCCCTGGCCGCTCACCGCCAGGCCCTCGGCCTGCCCGCCACCTCGCTCGCCTGGGGTGCCTGGGAGCAAGGCGTCGGCATGACCGGCCAGTTGAGTGGCCAGGACGCACGCCGGATCAGTGACGCCGGTGGAATGCCGCTGCTGTCCGTCGAGCGGGGTCTGGCCCTGTACGACGCCGCCATGCACGCCGATGAGCCGCTCGTGGTGCCGCTCGGTCTGGGCAGCGGTGGCCCGTTGCCCGCCGGTGTCGGCGTCCCCGCGATCCTGCGCGGACTGGTCCGTACCGGTGGGCGTCGGGCCCGGGCGGCCACCGCCGCGGTCGCCCGCGCCGGACTGGCCGAGCGTCTCGCCGTTCTGCCGGAGGAGCAGCGTCGGCCGTTCGTCGTCGATCTGGTGCGTGCCGAGGCCGCCGCGGTCCTCGGGCACGGGTCCGCCGACGCCGTGGACGCGCGCCGGGAGTTCCGGGGTCTCGGCTTCGACTCGCTCACGGCGATCGAGCTGCGCAACCGGCTCGGCAAGGCCACCGGCCTCACTCTGCCCGCCACGCTGGTCTTCGACTACCCGACCCCCGAGCAGCTCGCCGACCATCTCCTGGACGAACTGCTGGGCGCCGATGCCGTCGAGGTCTTCGCCGCCCCGGAGAGCGCCGCCAAGGTGACCGACGATCCTGTCGTCATCGTCGGGATGGGCTGCCGCTTCCCTGGCGGTGTCGGGACGCCCGAGGAACTGTGGGACCTCCTGGCGTCCGGCACCGACGCCATCACCGGCTTCCCCGCCGACCGTGAGTGGGAGTCGTCGAGGCTCGTCGGCGGTGAGGCCGGCGGTGTGTCCGGGCAGGGTGGATTCCTGACTGACATCGCCGGCTTCGACGCCGGGTTCTTCGGGATCTCGCCGCGCGAGGCGCTGGCCATGGACCCGCAGCAGCGCATCCTGCTCGAAGTCACCTGGGAGGCCATCGAGCGCGCCGGTGTCGACCCGGCCACCCTGCGGGGAAGCCGTACGGGTGTCTTCATGGGCGTCAACGGTCAGGACTACTCCAGTCTGGTCATGGGGTCCCGTGACGACGTCGCGGGCCACGCCACCGCCGGCCTGGCGGTCAGTGTGGTCTCAGGCCGCCTCTCCTACGCGCTCGGCCTCGAAGGGCCTGCCCTGTCCGTCGACACGGCCTGCTCCTCGTCACTGGTGTCCCTGCATCTGGCCGCGCAGGCGCTGCGGTCGGGGGAGTGCAGCATGGCGCTGGTCGGTGGTGTCACCGTGATGACCACGCCCGCCAACTTCGCCGGGTTCTCGCGGATGGGCGGTCTTGCCCAGGACGGTCGCTGCAAGGCGTTCTCGGACTCCGCCGACGGCACGGGCTGGTCCGAGGGCGCGGCGGTGTTCGTGGTGGAGCGCCTGTCCGACGCCCGCCGCGCCGGACACCGCGTGCTCGCCGTGGTGCGTGGCTCCGCGGTCAACCAGGACGGCGCCTCCAACGGCCTCACGGCCCCCAACGGCCCTTCCCAGCAGCGGGTGATCCGGCAGGCGCTGGCCAACGCGGGCCTGAACACGAGTGATGTCGACGCGGTCGAGGCCCATGGCACCGGCACCCCGCTCGGCGACCCGATCGAGGCGCAGGCCCTGCTCGCCACCTATGGCTCCGACCGTGACCCGCAGCAGCCGCTGCTGCTCGGTTCGGTGAAGTCCAACATCGGCCACACCCAGGCCGCGGCCGGTGCCGCCGGACTCGTCAAGATGGTCATGGCGCTGCGCAAGGGCATGCTCCCGCGCACGCTGCACGTCACCGAGCCGTCCTCGCACGTCGACTGGTCTCTGGGTGCGGTGCGGCTGCTCACCGAGGAGACCGACTGGCCGGAGACGGGCCGGGCCCGCCGGGCCGGTGTGTCGTCGTTCGGCATCAGCGGCACCAACGCCCACGTCATTCTCGAGGGCGCTCCCGACGAGCCGGTGCCCGTGCCGGCTGCCGACCGTCCGGTGCCCGGCGCGCTCGCCTGGCCCGTCTCGGCGAAGTCCGAGGCCGCGCTCGACGCCCAGGTGGAGCTGCTGCGGGAGTCCGCCGACGCGCTGCCCGCCCTTGATACCGCCTACACCCTGGCCACCGGCCGCTCCAGCTTCGAGCACCGGGCCGTGCTGCTCGCCGCCGACGGCAGCCTCACCGAGATCGCCCGGGGTGCCGCCGAACCACGCCGTACGGCCTTCCTGTTCTCCGGGCAGGGCGCCCAGCGCCTCGGCATGGGCCGTGAACTCCACGCCCGCTTCCCGGTGTTCGCCGAAGCCCTCGACTCCGTCGCCGCCCTCCTGGAGACCGGGAAGGGGGCATCCGTCCGCGACGTGATGTGGGGCACCGACGAAACCGCCCTGAACGCCACCGCGTTCACCCAGCCCGCGCTGTTCGCGGTCGAGGTCGCCCTCTACCGTCTGGTGGAGTCCTGGGGCCTCGCCCCGGACTTCGTCGCCGGTCACTCGGTCGGTGAGATCGCGGCCGCGCATGTCGCCGGGGTGTTCTCGTTGGAGGACGCCTGCCGGTTGGTCGCCGCGCGTGCCGGTCTGATGCAGGCGCTGCCGCGTGGCGGTGCCATGGTGGCTGTGGAGGCGCCCGAGGACGAGGTGCTGCCGCTGCTCGGCGAGGGTGTCGCCGTGGCGGCGGTCAACGGTCCGACCTCCGTCGTGGTCTCCGGTGAGGAGCGGGCCACTCTCGCGGTCGCGGAGCAGCTTGCCGAGCGGGGTCGCCGTACGAGCCGTCTGCGGGTGAGCCACGCCTTCCACTCGCCGCTGATGGACCCGATGCTGGAGGAGTTCCGGGCGGTCGCGGAGACGCTCTCGTACGACGAGCCGCGGATCCCGGTCGTGTCCAACCTGACGGGCGAGGTCGCCGCCGCGGGCACGCACACCCACGCCGACTACTGGGTGCGTCATGTCCGTGAGGCCGTCCGGTTCGCCGACGGCGTCCGCGCGCTCGCCGAACGGGGCGTCACCGCCTTCCTGGAGATCGGCCCCGACGGAGTGCTCTCCGCACTCGCCGCCGCCTCCCTGCCCGACACCGACGCGGTCGTCGTGCCGGCGCTGCGCAAGGACCGCGACGAGACCGTGTCCGTCCTCAGCGGCGTCGCCCGACTGCATGTCGCCGGTGTCGACGTCGACTGGTCGGCGCCCCTGTCCGGCACCGGCGCCCGCATCGCCGAACTGCCCACCTATGCCTTCCAGCACGAGCGTTACTGGCCCAAGGCGGCCCCTGCCGCCCTGGACGCCTCCGGTCTCGGTCTGGCCTCGGCTGACCATCCGCTGCTCGGCGCGGCCATGTCGGTGGCCGGTTCCGACGAACTCCTGCTGACCGGCTCCCTGTCGGCTGCCACCCATCCGTGGCTCGCCGACCACGTCGTCGGCGGCATGATCTTCTTCCCCGGTACCGGCTTCCTGGAGCTGGCCGTCCGCGCCGCCGACCAGGCCGGCTGCGACCGGGTCGAAGAGTTGATGATCGCCGCGCCGCTGGTGCTCCCCGCCACGGGTGCCGTGCAGGTGCAGATCTCCGTCGGCGCCGCCGACGAGGACGGCTCGCGCGAACTGCGGTTCTTCACCCGGCCCGGTGAGGACTTCGACGCCGAGTGGACCCAGCACGCCACCGGCCGCATAGGGTCAGGTGAGCAGGTCATCGGCTTCGACACCACCGTGTGGCCGCCGCGTGACGCCGAGGCCGTCGACATCGACGGCATGTTCGAGCGCTATGCCTCCGACGGCTTGGAGTACGGTCCGGTCTTTCGTGGGCTGCGGGCCGTGTGGCGCCAGGACGACACGGTCTACGCCGAGGTCGCACTGCCCGAATCGGTCGAGGACGCCGGTGCCTTCGGTCTGCACCCGGCGCTCTTCGACGCCGCCCTGCACAGCACGGTCTTCCTGTCCGCCGAGGGCGACGACCGCGGACTGTTGCCGTTCGCCTGGGAGGGCGTGTCCCTGCACGCGGACGGGGCGAGCACCTTGCGGGTGCGGATCGCCTCCTGCGGCGAGGACGCGGTGCAGATCGCCGCGGTCGACCCGGCAGGTCAGCCCGTCGTCTCCGTGGAGTCGCTGACGCTGCGTGCCGCGGGCCCGGAAGCCGGCGCCGAGCCGCGCCGTGACGACGCCAACTCCCTGCTCCGCGTCGACTGGACCCCTCGTACGGTCGCCGCCCCGGCTGCTCCTGCCACCTGGGCCGTGCTGGGTGACGACCCCTTCGGCCTGACCGCCGTGCTCGCCGGGGACTCCGAGGCGGTCGCGGGCGTGCATGCCCCGGCTGCCACGCTCGGGGAACTGGCCGCCCGGAGCGGGGCCGTTCCGGACATGGTCGCGGTGACGGTTCGTGGCGACGTCGGTCAACGTCCCGAAGAAGCACATGAGTTGGCCCGGGACGTGCTTGCACTGGTGCAGGAGTGGCTGGCCGAGTCCGCTTTCGCCTCCTCCCGGCTCGTCGTGGTCACCAGGAACGCCGTCGCCGACGGCGGGCGCGGTCCGCTCGATCTGGCCGCTGCCCCCGTGTGGGGTCTGGTGCGTTCCGCCCAGTCCGAGAACCCGGGCCGGCTGCTGCTGGCCGATGTCGATGACACGGCCGAGTCCATGGCCCGACTGCCGCTGCTGGCAGGGCTGTTCGACGCGGAGGAGCCGCAGGCGCAGGTCCGTGAGGGCACGGTCCGTGTCGGTCGGCTCGCCCGGCTGGAGTCCGGTTCCTCTCTCGTTCCGCCGGCCGGGACGCCGTGGCGGTTGGGCAGCCGCGTCAAGGGCAGCCTCGACGGTCTCGCCCTGCTGCCGCATCCGGAGGCCCTGGAGCCGCTTGTCGGCCGCCAGGTGCGCATCGGGATCCGTGCCGCGGGCCTCAACTTCCGCGACGTGCTGAACGCTCTCGGCATGTACCCCGGCGAGGCGGGCCTGTTCGGCTCCGAAGCCGCCGGTGTCGTGACCGAGGTTGGTCCGGACGCCACCGAACTGGTCCCCGGGGACCGGGTCATGGGCATGGTGTTCGGTGGGTTCGGTCCGTCGGGTGCCGCCGATGAGCGTCTGCTGACCCGCGTCCCCGACGACTGGTCCTGGGAGACCGCGTCGTCCGTGCCGCTGGTGTTCCTCACCGCCTACTACGCGCTGAAGGATCTCGCCGGGCTGAAGGCGGGGGAGAAGGTCCTGATCCACGCCGGTGCCGGTGGTGTCGGTATGGCGGCGATCCAGATCGCCCGTCACCTCGGTGCGGAGGTCTTCGCCACGGCCAGTGAGGGCAAGTGGGATGTGCTGCGTTCCCTCGGGGTCGCCGACGACCACATCGCCTCCTCGCGCACCCTCGACTTCGAGGCGGCGTTCGCCGAGGCCGCGGGGGACAAGGGCCTCGATGTCGTCCTGAACGCTCTGGCCGGCGAGTTCGTCGACGCGTCGATGCGGCTGCTCGGCACGGGCGGCCGGTTCCTGGAGATGGGCAAGACCGACATCCGGCACACCGGTTCCGCCCCGGACGGCATCAGCTACCAGTCCTTCGACCTGGGCATGGTCGATCCCGACCGCATCCAGCAGATGCTGCTCGACCTCGTCGACCTCTTCGAGCAGGACGTCCTGTCCCCGCTGCCGGTCCGTGCCTGGGACGTCCGTCGCTCTCGTGAGGCCTTCCGCTTCATGAGCATGGCCAAGCACATCGGCAAGATCGTGCTGTCCATACCCCGGCCCATGGATCCCGAGGGCACCGTCCTGGTCACCGGTGGCACCGGCGGTCTCGCCTCCGAACTGGCCCGCCACCTGGTCACCGAGCACGGCGTCAAGCACCTGCTGCTGACCAGCCGCCGCGGGCCCGACGCCCCCGGTGCCGCCGATCTCGTCCAGGCGCTGGCCGACCTCGGTGCCGAGGCCAGGGTCGCCGCGTGCGACGTCGCCGACCGTGACGCCCTCGCCGCGCTGCTCGCCTCCGTGCCGACCGAGCATCCGCTGACCGCTGTGGTGCACACGGCGGGTGTCCTCGACGACGGCATCGTCGCTTCCCTCACCCCCGACCGCCTCGACTCCGTGCTGCGGCCGAAGGTCGACGCCGCCTGGCACCTGCACGAGCTCACCCGTGACCTCGACCTGGCCGCCTTCGTCCTGTACTCCTCGACCTCCGGCGTCTTCGGCAGCCCCGGGCAGGCCAACTACGCCGCGGGCAACACCTTCCTGGACGCCCTCGCCGCCCACCGCCAGGCCCTCGGCCTGCCCGCCACCTCGCTCGCCTGGAACGCCTGGGAGCAGGGCAGCGGCATGACGAGCGGACTGAGCGACGAGGACATGCGCCGCATCAACGACAACAGCGGCATGCCGCTGCTGTCCGTCGAGCGGGGCCTGGCCCTGTACGACGCCGCCACGCTCGCCGACGAACCGCTCGTCGTGCCCCTGGGCCTGGGCGGTGGCGGCTCGCTGCCCCCCGGCATGAGCGTCCCCGCGATCCTGCGCGGACTGGTCCGCACCGGCGGACGCCGGGCGCGGGCCGGCACCGCCGCGGTCGCCCGTGCCGGACTCGCCGAGCGTCTGGCGGTGCTGCCGGAGGAGCAGCGCCTGCCGTTCGTGGTCGACCTGGTGCGTGCCGAGGCCGCCACCGTCCTCGGGCACGGTTCCGCCGACGCCGTGGACGCCCGCCGCGAGTTCCGCGGCCTCGGCTTCGACTCGCTCACCGCGATCGAGCTGCGCAACCGGCTCGGCAAGGCATCCGGCCTCACCCTGACCGCCACGCTCGTCTTCGACTACCCGACGCCCCAGCAGCTTGCCGAGTACCTCCTGGACGAACTGCTCGGCGCCGACGCCGCGGAGGCCTTCACCGCCCATCAGACCGCTGCCACCGCGTCCGACGACGACCCCGTGGTCATCGTCGGGATGGGCTGCCGCTTCCCGGGCGGTGTCGGATCGCCCGAGGAACTGTGGGACCTCGTGGTGTCCGGTACCGACGCCATCACCGGTTTCCCCGCCGACCGTCAGTGGGAGTCGTCGACGATCGGCGGCGAGCCGGGCGACCTGTCCGGACAGGGCGGATTCCTGAGCGACATCGCCGACTTCGACGCCGACTTCTTCGGCATCGCGCCGCGTGAGGCCCTGGCCATGGACCCGCAGCAGCGCATCCTGCTCGAAGTGACCTGGGAGGCCGTGGAGCGTGCCGGCCTGGACCCGACCGCCCTGCGCGGATCCCGTACCGGTGTCTTCATGGGTGTCAGCGGCCAGGACTACTCCGGTCTGGTCATGCGCTCCCGCGACGACATCGCGAGCCACGCCACCACCGGCCTCGCCGTCAGCGTCGTCTCCGGCCGCCTCGCCTACACGCTCGGCCTGGAGGGTCCCGCCCTCTCGGTCGACACCGCCTGCTCCTCCTCGCTGGTCTCCCTGCACCTCGCCGCGCAGGCGCTGCGGGCGGGGGAGTGCACCATGGCGCTGGCCGGCGGTGTCACCGTCATGACCACCCCCGCCAACTTCGCCGGATTCTCCAAGATGGGCGGTCTCGCCCAGGACGGTCGCTGCAAGGCGTTCTCCGACTCCGCCGACGGCACCGGCTGGTCCGAGGGCGCGGCGGTACTCGTCCTGGAGCGTCTCTCCGACGCCCGTCGTGCGGGGCACCGGGTGCTCGCCGTGGTGCGTGGCTCCGCGGTCAACCAGGACGGCGCCTCCAACGGCCTGACCGCCCCCAACGGCCCTTCCCAGCAGCGGGTGATCCGGCAGGCGCTGGCCAACGCGGGCCTGCGGCCCGGCGACGTCGACGCCGTCGAGGCGCACGGCACCGGCACCCCCCTCGGCGACCCGATCGAGGCGCAGGCCCTGCTCGCCACCTACGGCAGCGACCGCGACCCGCAGCAGCCGCTGCTGCTCGGTTCGGTGAAGTCCAACATCGGCCACACCCAGGCCGCGGCCGGTGCCGCCGGACTCGTCAAGATGGTCATGGCGATGAGCAACGGCACGCTCCCGCGCACCCTGCACGTCACAGAGCCGTCCTCGCACGTCGACTGGTCCCTCGGCGCCGTCCGGCTGCTCACCGAGGAGACCGCGTGGCCGGAGACGCGCCGGGTCCGCCGGGCCGGTGTGTCGTCGTTCGGCATCAGCGGCACCAACGCCCACGTCATCCTCGAAGACGCCCCCGGGTCCGCCGCGGACGAGCGCCCCGGCGAGGACACCGTGGCCCCCGCCGTCACCCCGTGGGTCGTCTCGGCCCGCTCCGATCAGGCGCTCGACGCCCAGCTGGAGCGGCTGCGCGCCCATGCCGCCGCACACCCGGAGGCGTCCCGCGCCGACATCGGCCTGTCCCTCGTGACCAGCCGGTCCTCCTTCGAGCACCGGGCCGTCCTGCTGGCGGGCCCCGACGGCGTCACCGAGGCCGCGCGCGCCGAGGCCGGCGCCCGTACACCGGCGTTCCTGTTCTCCGGCCAGGGCGCTCAGCGCCTCGGCATGGGCCGTGAACTCCACGCCCGCTTCCCGGTGTTCGCCGAGGCCCTGGACACCGTGCTGGACCTGCTCCACGCCGAACTCGGCTTCTCCCTGCGGGAGATCATGTGGGGCGACGACCCGGAACAGCTCAACCGCACCCGCTGCACCCAGCCCGCGCTGTTCGCCGTCGAGGTCGCCCTCCACCGCCTCGTGGAGTCCTGGGGCCTCGCCCCGGACTTCGTCGCCGGTCACTCGGTCGGTGAGATCGCGGCCGCGCATGTCGCCGGGGTGTTCTCGCTGGAGGACGCCTGCCGGCTGGTCGCCGCACGCGCCCGTCTCATGGACGCGCTGCCCGAGGGCGGCGCCATGGCCGCCGTCGAGGCGACCGAGGACGAGGTACTGCCGCTGCTCGCCGACGGCGTCGCCGTCGCCGCCGTCAACGGCCCCACCTCCGTCGTCGTCTCCGGCCCCGAGGACGGTGTCGGCCAGGTCGTCGCCCGTCTGGAGCCGGCCGGCCGCCGGGTCTCCCGGCTGCGGGTGAGCCACGCCTTCCACTCGGCCCTGATGGAGCCGATGCTGGACGAGTTCCGCACCGTCGCCGAGAGCATCACCTACCACGAGCCGCGGATCCCGGTCGTGTCCAACCTGACGGGCGAGGTCGCCGCCGCGGGCACGCACACCCACGCCGACTACTGGGTGCGTCATGTCCGTGAGGCCGTGCGCTTCGCCGACGGCGTCCGCGCGCTCGCCGAACGGGGCGTCACCGCCTTCCTGGAGATCGGCCCCGACGGAGTGCTCTCCGCGCTCGCCGCCGCCTCCCTGCCCGACACCGGCACGGTCGTCGTGCCGGCGCTGCGCAAGGACCGCGACGAGACCGTGTCCGTCCTCACCGCCCTGGCCCGGCTGCACACCGCCGGCCTCGACGCCGACTGGAGCGCCGTCTTCGACGGCACCGGCGCCCGCCGGGTGCCGCTGCCCACGTACGCCTTCCAGGGCACCCGCTTCTGGCCCGACACCACCGCCGCCCCCGGCGACGCGGGCGGACTGGGCCTGGACGCCGGAGGGCACCCGCTGCTCACCGTCGCCACCGCGGTCGCGGGCTCGGACGAGACGCTGCTCGGCGGACGCCTGTCCGCCGCCGCACAGCCCTGGCTCACCGGCCGCGTGAGCGACGGCACCACCACCCTGCCCACCGCGGTCCTCGCCGAACTCGCGCTGCACGCCGCCGAGGCCTGCGACCGCACCACCGTGGAGAACCTCACCGTCAGCGCGCCCCTGGTGCTCACCGGGAAGCGCCCCCAGCGCCTCCAGGTACTGGTGGGCGCCCCCGACGGGACCGGCCGGCGCACCCTCACCGTGCACACCCGCGCGGACGGCGACGGCGCCCCGTGGATCGAACGGGCCACCGCGGCGCTCACCGACGCGCCCGCCGCCCCCGCCGCGGCCGACAGCGCATGGCCGCCCGCGGACGCCAACCCGGTCGACGACCTGCCCGAACCCACCGACGCGGCCGTGCTGCGCGCCGCCTGGCGGCGCGGCGGGGACGTCTTCGCCGAGGTCGAGATCACCGAACAGAGCCCGGCCGAGCAGGCGTTCGCCCTGCACCCGGCGCTCCTGGACACCGCGGTCCGCGCCGCCGCCCTCCTCGATGGAGACGGAGACGGCGACGACACCCTCGACGCCGTCGCCTGGGACGGGCTCGTCCTGCACGCCGCGCACCCCGCCCTCCTGCGGGTACGGCTCACCGCCACCGGCGACGACACCTGGGCGGTGGAGGCGACCGACCCGCAGGGCGGCCCCGTGCTGTCGGTGGCCTCGCTCACCCTGGGGGCCACCACCGCCGAACACGGCACCCACGCCGCCGCCGCGGACGACGCCGCGCTGCTCACCCTGGACTGGGTCGCGCCCGCCCCGGCCCCGCGCTCCGGCGACAGCGGCCCCTGGACCGTGCTCGGCGACGGGCTGCCCGGCCTGGACACCGCGCTCGCCGCGGTGGACGGGGTACTCGCCACCCGCGCGCACTCGCTCACCGAACTGCTGGACGGCGGGGCACCCCTGCCGTCGCTGGCGCTCCTGCCGGTCGAGGGCGACCCCGCCGCCGGGGACGACCTGCCCGCCGCGGTCCGCGCCGCCACCGTGCCGGTGCTCGACCTGCTGCGCCGCTGGACCTCCGACCCCCGCACCGCGGACTCCCGCCTCGCGATCGTCACCCGTGGCGCCGTCGCGGCCGGCCGGGAGGACGTGACCGACCTGGCGGCGGCAGCCGTCTGGGGCCTGGTCCGCTCCGCCCAGTCCGAGAACCCGGGCAGCTTCCTGCTCCTGGACCTGGACCCGGCCGACAGCGCCGACGCCACCGACGCCGCCGTCCTGGCGCCGCTGCCCGCCCTGTTCGACGCGGGCGAGACCCAGGCCGCCGTCCGCGGCGGCGCGCTCACCGTCGCCCGCCTCACCCGCACCGAGTCCACGGCCGTCCCGGCCGCCGACCAGGTCCGCGCCTGGGACCGCGACGGCACCGTACTGATCACCGGCGGCACCGGCGGCCTCGGCGCCGTGCTCGCCCGCCACCTCGTCACCGGCCACGGCATCAAGCACCTGCTGCTGGCCGGCCGCCGCGGACCCGACGCACCCGGCGCCACCGCACTGAGCGAGGAACTCTCCGCGCTCGGCGCCGAGGTCACCGTACGGGCCTGCGACGTCTCCGACAGGGCCGCCGTCGACGCGCTGCTCGCCTCACTGCCGCCCGAGCACCCGCTGACCGCGGTCGTGCACACGGCGGGCGTCCTCGACGACGCCACGATCGGCTCGCTCACCGCCGACCGGCTCGACACCGTGCTGCGGCCCAAGGCCGACGCCGCCTGGCACCTGCACGAGGCGACCCGGGCCCTGCCGCTCACCGGATTCGTCCTGTACTCCTCCGTGGCCGGCGTCACCGGCGGCCCCGGACAGGGCAACTACGCCGCCGCCAACACGTTCCTCGACGCGCTCGCCGCGCACCGCGCGGCCCAGGGCCTGCCCGCCCTGTCGCTCGCCTGGGGACCCTGGGGCCAGGGCGCCGGCATGACCGGCACGCTCAGCGACGCCGACATCGAGCGCATGGAACGCTCCGGGACGCCGCCGCTCACCGAACGTCAGGGCCTCGCCCTGTTCGACGCGGCGAACGGCCACGACGAGGCACTCGCCGTGGCGATCCGGGTCTCCCGGTCCGCCGCCACCCCCGACGCCGGCGACGTCCCCGCGGTGCTGCGCTCCCTGGTCCGCGCCCGGCGCCGCGCGGCGGCCACGGCCGGTGCCGACGGGCTCGCCCGCCGGCTGGCCGGCCTCGGCGCCGAGCAGCGGCACGAGACCCTCGTCGGCCTGGTCCGCCAGGAGACCGCCGGGGTGCTCGGTCACTCCGGTGCCGACGCGGTCCCCGCCGACCGGGACTTCAGCCGGCTGGGCTTCGACTCGCTGATGGCGGTCGAACTGCGCACCCGGCTCTCCGCGGCCACCGGCGTGCGGCTGCCGTCCACCCTCGTCTTCGACCACCCGACGCCCACCGCCGTCGCCCGGCACCTGGCCGGCTCCCTGGCGGGCGGGGACCGGAGCGGCACCGCCGCCTCCCCGCTGGCGACGCTCGACCGGCTGGAGGCGGAACTGTCCGCCGACGGCATGGACGAGGCCGTCCGCCGCGGGGTCGCGGGCCGGCTCCAGCGGCTGCTGGCCGCCTGGGACGGCAGCGGCCCGGACGGGCACGGACCGGCCGTCGGCGAACGGATCGAGGCGGCGAGCGCCGAGGAGATCTTCGCCTTCATCGACAACGAACTCGGCCGGTCGTCGAACTCCTGACCTGGGCCCACCCCACTACGCGCGAAACATTTTGAGGAAGGTTCACGGACGATGCCGGACGAAAGAAAGCTCGTCGATTACCTGAAGTGGGTCACGGCGGATCTCCACCAGACCCGCAGACGCCTCCAGGAAGCCGAGTCGGGCCGCCACGAGCCCGTGGCGATCGTCGGCATGGCCTGCCGCTTCCCGGGCGGTGTGCGATCCCCGGAGGACCTCTGGGAGATGCTGGCCGACGGCCGTGACGCCATCGGCGGGTTCCCGGCCGACCGCGGCTGGGACCTGGAGACGCTGGCCGGTGACGGAGAGGGCCGCAGCAGCACGCAGAAGGGAGGATTCCTGCACGACGTGGCCGACTTCGACCCGGGCTTCTTCGACATCTCGCCCCGCGAGGCGCTGGCCATGGACCCGCAGCAGCGGTTGCTGCTTGAAACCGCCTGGGAGGCCGTGGAACGTGCCGGGATCGCCCCCGGCAGCCTGCGCGGCAGCCGCACCGGTGTGTTCGTCGGCACCAACTCGCAGGACTACGCCCACCTCGTCCTCGCCTCCGACGACGACATGGGCGGCTACGCGGGCAACGGCCTGGCCGCCAGCGTGATGTCCGGCCGGCTGTCCTTCGCGCTCGGCTTCGAGGGACCCGCCGTCACGCTCGACACCGCGTGCTCCTCGGCCCTGGTCGCCCTGCACCTGGCCGCCCAGTCCGTACGCTCCGGCGAGGCCGACCTCGCGCTGGCCGCCGGTGTCACCGTCATGACCACGTCGTCCAGCTTCGTGGGCTTCAGCCTCCAGGGCGGCCTCGCCGCGGACGGCCGCTGCAAGGCGTTCGCCGACTCCGCCGACGGCACCGGCTGGTCCGAGGGCGTCGGCATGATCCTCGTCGAGAGGCTCTCCGAGGCGCGGCGCAAGGGCCACCCGGTGCTCGCCGTGCTGCGCGGCTCCGCCGTGAACCAGGACGGCGCCTCCAACGGCCTCAGCGCCCCCAACGGGCCCGCCCAGCAGCGCGTCATCCGCGACGCGCTGGCCTCCGCCGGGCTCTCGCCCGCCGACGTCGACGCCGTCGAGGCGCACGGCACCGGCACCACCCTCGGCGACCCCATCGAGGCACAGGCCCTGCTCGCCACCTACGGCCAGGACCGCGACGCGAGCCGCCCGCTGCGCCTGGGCACGGTGAAGTCCAACATCGGCCACACCCAGGCCGCCGCCGGCGCCGCGGGCGTCATCAAGATGGTCCTGGCCCTGCGCCACGGGCTGCTGCCCCGCACCCTGCACGTCGACGCGCCCTCCACGCACGTCGACTGGGACACCGGCCACGTCAGCCTGCTCACCGAGGCCACTCCCTGGCCCGAGGGCGAGCAGGTGCGCCGGGCCGGTGTGTCGTCCTTCGGCATCAGCGGCACCAACGCCCACGTCATCCTCGAAGAGGCCCCCGCGGCCGAGGAGGACACCGACGAGCCGCAGCCCGCACCGGTCGTCCCGCGCGCCGTGCCCTGGCCCGTGTCGGCCCGTACCGCCGCCGCCCTCGACGCCCAGCTGGAGCGGGTCCGGCCGCTCGCCGCGTCCGGCGCCGACCCCGTCGCCGTCGGACACGCGCTGGCCGGCACCCGCACCCCCTTCGAACACCGGGCGCTGCTCGTCGCCGCGGACGGCGGGCTCACCGAGGCCGCACGCGGCACCGTACCCTCCGGCGACCGTCCCGGCCTCGCCGTCCTGTTCTCCGGCCAGGGCGCCCAGCGCCTCGGCATGGGCCGTGAACTCCACGCCCGCTTCCCGGTGTTCGCCGCGGCCCTGGACGAGACCCTCGCCCTCCTTGACGAGCGCCTCGGCCACTCGCTGCGCGACGTCATGTGGGGCGAGGACCCCGCGGCCCTCGACGACACCGGCCACACCCAGCCCGCGCTGTTCGCCGTGGAGGTCGCCCTCTACCGCCTGTTCGCCTCCTGGGGGCTGCGCCCCGACCACCTCGCCGGACACTCCGTCGGAGAGATCGCCGCCGTGCACGTGGCCGGCGCGCTGTCCCTGGAGGACGCCTGCACGCTGGTCGCCGCCCGCGCCGGCCTCATGCGGGACCTGCCGGCCGGCGGAGCCATGGTCGCGCTGCGCGCCACCGAGTCCGCGGTGCGGCCGCTGCTGGACGAGCGGGTCTCGCTCGCCGCGGTCAACGGCCCCGATTCCGTGGTGGTCTCCGGCGCCGAGGACGCCGTCCTCGCCGTCGCCGACCACTTCCGGGAGCAGGGCCGGCGCACCACGCGGCTCTCCGTGAGCCACGCCTTCCACTCGCCGCTCGTGGACCCGATGCTCGACGCGTTCCGGGACGTCGTCGCCGAGCTCACCTTCGGCGAGCCGTCGGTCCCCGTCGTCTCCACCCTCACCGGCGACGTCGTCACCGCCGAGGAACTGGCCACGCCGCACTACTGGGTGTGCCACGCCCGGCAGGCCGTCCGCTTCGCCGACGCCGTGCGCACCCTCGTCGACGAAGGGGCACGGACCTTCCTCGAACTCGGCCCCGACGGCGTGCTGTCCGCGCTCGTCGGCGAGAACACGCAGTCCACCGACGGCACCGTCGTCACCGCCGTGCCCGCGCTGCGCAAGGGCCAGCCGGAGGAGGCCGCCGCGCTCGGCGCGCTCGGCACCCTGTGGACCCGGGGCACAGGGGCCGACTGGGACGCCGTGTTCGAGGGCACCCTCCCCGGGCGTCCGGCCCCCGTGGACCTGCCGACGTACGCCTTCCAGCGCGGCCGGTACTGGCCGACCGTGCGTGCCCGCTCCGGCGACCCCGCCGGACTGGGCCTCGGCGCCGCCGCGCATCCGCTGCTCGGCGCCACCGTCGCCCTCGCCGACGCCGACGAGTCCGTCCTCACCGGACGCCTCTCGCCGCTGACCCACCCCTGGCTCGCCGAGCACCGCGTCGACGGCCGGATCACCGTCCCCGGCGCGGCCTTCGTGGAGATCGCGGTCCGCGCGGGCGACGAGAACGGCACCCCGCGCCTGGACCGGCTCGACCTGCTCGCCCCGCTCACCCTCGGCGACCGCGACGCGGTCCTGCTCCAGGTGCGCGTCGGCCCCGCGGACGCCTCCGGCCACCGGGCGCTCTCCGTGCACGCCCGCCCGGCCACCTCGGACGACGCCCCCTGGACGACGTACGCCCGTGGTGTCCTCGCCCCCGACGAGGGCGCCGAGGACACCGCCGCGGACCTCGTTCAGTGGCCGCCCGCCGACGCCCGCCAAGTCCCGCTCACGGAGCTGGAGTCCGACGGGCACGCCCTCGGTCCGCTCTTCAGCGGCCTGACCGGGGTCCGGCGGCACGAGGGCGAGGTGTTCGCCGAGGCCGAGCTGCCCGCGGGTCCCGACAGCGGCTTCGGACTGCACCCCGCTCTGCTGTCCACCGCCCTGCGCGCCGCCGCCCTCGACGGCACCACGGCCGGCGAGCCGACCGGCTTCGACGGGCTCACGCTGCACGCCACCGGCGCCACCGCGCTGCGCGTACGGCTGAGCACCACCGGGCCCGACACGGTCGCCCTCACCGCCGTCGACCCCGCGGGCAATCTCGTCCTGACCGCCGAGACCGTGCGCCTGGGCACCCCGGACGGCCCCGCCGTGAACCCGGCCGCCACCGGCCAGGGTGACCTGTTCGCGCTGAAGTGGGTGCCCGTCAAGGCCTCCGCCCGCGCCACCGGCACCCGCTGGGCCGTCGTCGGCTCCGACGAACTCGACCTCGGCTACGCCATGCACCGCGCCGACGAGACCGTCACCGCCTACGCGGAGTCGCTGGGCGGTGCCATCGGCGACAGCGGTGTCGCGCCCGACGTGTTCCTGATCCCGCTGGTGGGGGAGAAGGACTCCGGGGCGGACGGGGTACGCGCCCTCACCACCCAGGTCCTCGGCCATCTCCAGGAGTGGTTGTCGGAGCCGCGGCTCGCGGGCACCCGCCTCGTCTTCGTCACCCGCCGAGCCGTCGCCCTCGACGACGAGGACGTCCTCGACCCGGCCGGCGCGGCCGTCTGGGGCCTGGTCCGCTCCGCGCAGACCGAGAACCCCGGGAGCCTGCTGCTCGTCGACCTCGACGACACCTTCCTGTCCGCCGGCGTACTGCCCGACGTGCTGACGCTCGACGAGCAGCAGCTCGCGGTCCGCGACTACCAGGTGCGCGCCGCCCGGCTCGCCCGGCTGCCGCGCACGCCCGACGACGCCCCCGCCGCCCCCGGCTGGAACCCCGACGGCACCGTCCTGATCACCGGCGGCACCGGCGGCCTCGGAGCCGCGCTCGCCCGTCACCTGGTCACCGCCCGTGGCGCCCGGCACCTGCTGCTGGCGAGCCGCCGCGGTGCGCAGGCTCCCGGCGCGGCCGAACTGGTCGCCGAGCTGACCGGTCTGGGGGCCCAGGTGACCGTCTCCGCCTGCGACGTCGGCGACCGCGACGCGGTCGACGCGCTCGTCGCGTCGGTGCCGGCCGAGCACCCGCTGACCGCCGTCGTGCACACCGCGGGTGTCCTGGACGACGCCCTGATCGGTTCGCTCACCCCGGAACAACTGGCCGGTGTGCTGCGTCCCAAGGCCGACGCGGCCCTGCACCTGCACGAGGCGACCCTCGGCCAGGACCTCGCCGCGTTCGTGCTGTACTCCTCGATCTCCGGCGTCATCGGCGGCCCCGGCCAGGGCAACTACGCCGCCGCCAACGCCTGCCTCGACGCGCTCGCCCAGCAGCGCGTGGCGGCCGGCCTGCCCGCCGTGTCCCTCGCCTGGGGCCCCTGGGGCCGTGGCAGCGGCATGACCAGCCAGGTCAGCGACACCGACCTGGGGCGGATGGACCGCGGCGGCACCCCGCCGATGAGCATCGAGGACGGCCTCGCCCTGTTCGACGCCGCCCTCGCCCGCCCCGAGCCGGTGGTCGTGCCCACCCGGATCAACGTCGCCGGACTCCAGGTCCAGCAGTCGCTGCCCGCCCTCTGGCGCGACCTGGTGCCGCGCCCCCGGCGCGCCGCCGCCGCGGACCGCTCGCCCAAGACCGTGCTCGACGGGCTGCGCACGCTCGACACCGCCGGCCGGGAGAAGCTGCTCACCGAGCTGGTCGTCGGCTTCACCGCGGGCCTGCTCGGCCACGCCGACCCCGCCGCCGTCGACCCCGAGCGCGGCTTCCTGGAGCTGGGCTTCGACTCGCTGGTCTCGGTCAGTCTGCGCAACCAGCTCGGCGAACTCCTCGGGCTGCGCCTGCCGACGTCGGTGGTCTTCGACAGCAGGACGCCGGTGAAGCTGGCCCGCCATCTCAACGAGGAACTGGGCGACCTGTCCGCTTCCGGCCCGGCGTCCGGCACCGCCGTCGCCGGCACCACGGTGCACCCCGACGACACACTGGTCGGCCTGTTCCACAACGCGGTGCGCGGCGGCAAACTCGTCGAGGCGATGCGGATGCTGAAGGCCGTCGCCAACACCCGGCCCACCTTCGAGACGCCCGCGGACCTGGAGGAGCTGTCCGAGGCCGTCACCCTGGCCACCGGCCCCGGCACCCCGCGGCTGATCTTCGTCAGCGCGCCCGGCGCCACCGGCGGTGTCCACCAGTACGCCCGCATCGCCGCCCACTTCCGCGGCAGGCGCCATGTGTCGGCGCTGCCGCTGATGGGGTTCGCCCCCGGCGAGCTGCTGCCCGCCACCAGTGACGCGGCGGCCCGGATCGTCGCCGAGAGCGTCCTGATGGCGAGCGACGGCGAACCGTTCGTGATGGTCGGCCACTCCACCGGTGGTTCCCTCGCCTACCTCGCGGCCGGGGTCCTGGAGGACACCTGGGGCGTGAAGCCGGAGGCGGTCGTCCTGCTCGACACGGCGTCCATCCGGTACGACCCCTCGGAAGGAAACAACCTCGACCAGACGACCCGCTTCTACCTGGCCGACATCGACTCGCCGTCCGTGACGCTCAACAGCGCCCGGATGTCCGCGATGGCGCACTGGTTCATGCTGATGACGGACATCGAGGCACCCGCCACGACCGCCCCCACCCTGCTCCTGCGCGCCACGCAGGCCAACAACGGCTTCAGACTCGACACCTCCGCGGTGCCGGCCGACGCGGTACAGGACATCGAGGCCGACCATCTGTCCCTGGCCATGGAGCACTCGGCACTGACCGCCGAGGCCATCGAGAACTGGCTCGCCGAACTTCCGGCCGGCGAGGCCTGAGCCGGGTCCGGTCGGTGCACGCCAACCCGGCCGGTCCCTCCTGTCCCCCCACCGCATCCGGGGCGCCGCCCTCTCCCACGGCGTCGTTCCGGGTGCGACAGCGGCCCCCAGGGCCTCTCGTTCGGATCATGCCGGGCTCGCGGGGCCTGACACCACACCTCGCGGCGTTGTCGTCGGTTGTCAGGGCTCCGCCCTGCCGCCCTCCTCCGCCTTGCGGGGCACGGCGCCAGGCCCCGCTCCCTGATCCGGCCTGAGCCAAACGAAAGACCCCAGCCGGGGACCCGCGCACACCACCACTGCCCCAAGGAGTAGCAGTCTCATGCTCAACCCCACCCCGCCGCCCTCGCTCGAGGACGCCGCGCCCTCGGTGCTCCGCCTCAGCCCGCTGCTGCGCGAGCTCCAGATGCGCGCTCCCGTCACCAAGATCACCACCCCGGCCGGCGACGAGGGCTGGCTGGTGACCCGGCACGCGGAGCTGAAGCAGCTGCTGCACGACGAACGCCTGGCCCGCGCGCACGCCGACCCGGCCAACGCGCCCCGCTACGTCAAGAACCCCTTGATGGACCTGCTCATCATGGACGACGTCGAGGCGGCCCGCGCCGCGCACGCCGAGCTGCGCACCCTGCTCACCCCGCAGTTCTCCGCCCGCCGGGTGCTCAACATGATGCCCATGGTGGAGGGGATCGCGGAGCAGATCCTGAACGGCTTCGCCGCCCAGGAGCGTCCCGCCGACCTGCGGGGCAACTTCTCGCTGCCGTACTCGCTGACCGTGCTGTGCGCCCTGATCGGCATCCCGATGCAGGAGCAGGGCCAACTGCTGGCGGTGCTGGGCGAGATGGCCACGCTGAACGACGCGGAGAGTGTCGCCGAGAGCCAGGCGAAGCTGTTCGGGCTGCTGGTCGAACTGGTCGGCCGCAAGCGGGCCGAACCCGGGGACGACGTGATCTCCCGGCTGTGCCAGACGGTCCCGGAGGACGAGCGCATCGGCCCCATCGCGGCGAGCCTGCTCTTCGCCGGCCTTGACAGCGTCGCCACCCATGTCGACCTGGGCGTCGTGCTGTTCACGCAGTACCCGGACCAGCTGCAGGAGGCACTCGCCGACGAGAAGCTGATGAAGAGTGGCGTCGAGGAGATCCTGCGGGCCGCGAAGGCCGGCGGCTCGGGTGCCGCGCTGCCGCGCTACGCCACCGACGACATCACCATCGGCGACGTCACCATGCGCACCGGCGACCTGGTGCTGCTCGACTTCACGCTGGTCAACTTCGACGAGGCGGTCTTCGACGAGCCGGAGGTCTTCGACATCCGCCGCGCGCCCAACGAGCACCTGACGTTCGGGCACGGCATGTGGCACTGCATCGGGGCCCCGCTGGCCCGGATGATGCTGAAGACCGCCTACACGCAGCTGTTCACCCGGCTGCCCGGTCTGAGGCTGGCCCGCCCGGTGGAGGAGCTCCAGGTGACGTCGGGCCAGCTCAACGGCGGCCTCACCGAACTGCCCGTCACCTGGTGATACCCCGCCCCACCCAAGACCAGCGGCGGCTCCCACTGCCTGACGAGTGGGGGCCGCCGCCCTTTCCGTACTCAGGGCCGTACGAGAGGCCTAGTCCTCCACGACCGTGATCGCCATCGAGGGGCAGACCACCGCCGCCTCCCGGACCGCGTCCAGCGTGGCCGGGTCCGACGGCTGTCCGAGGACGGTCACCAGGCCGTCGTCGTCCTGGTCGAACACGTCCGACACGGTCAGCACGCACTGTCCGGCACCGACGCAGCGATCGATGTCCACGTTGACGCGCACCATCATTCCTCCAGGGTCGTTCCACCGGGCCGGCCGCCGCCGCGGGGGCCGGCCCGTCGCTCAGCTCCAGGTGACGGGCAGCTCGTGCAGACCGAACAGCACGCCGTCGTACTTCAGGGACAACTCCTCGACCGGCACGGCCAGTTCGAGAGTCGGAATGCGCTCGAACAGGGTCCGGTAGGCGATCTCCATCTCCACCCGCACCAGGTTCTGCCCGAGGCACTGGTGGACGCCGTACCCGAACGCCACGTGCGAGCGCGCGGAACGCTCCGGGTTGAACTCCTCGGGCTTGTCGAAGACCGAACCGTCGTGGTTGGCCGCCGCGATCAGCGGCACGATGCCCTCACCGGCCCGGATCAGCTGTCCGCCGATCTCCACGTCCTCCACCGCCACCCGGAAGGACACCAGGTCGGCGACCGAGTAGTAGCGCAGCATCTCCTCCACGATGCGGTCGTCGCCGATCCACTGCGGGTTCGTCAGCAACTGGACCACGCCCAGGCCGATGTTGTTCGCCGTGGTCTCGTGCCCCGCGATGAGCAGGAGCATCGACACCCCGGACAGCTCCTGCCGGGACATGGTGCCGGCCTGGATCAGTCGGCTGATCAGGTCCTCGCCGGGGCGGCGGTCCTTGATCTGGATGAGCCGGTTCAGATAGCGCAGCAGCGCCTTGGAGGCCGCGTCGCGTTCGTCGTCGGTGGAGCTGAGGGTCACCAGAACCCTCGTCTTCGTCTCGAAGAAGTCCCGGTCCGCCTTGGGCACCCCGAGCAGGTCGGAGATGACCAGCGACGGCACGGACAGCGCGAAGTCCGCGATCAGGTCGGCCGAGTCGCCCGCGGCGAGCATCGCGTCGATCCGCTCGTCCACGATCTGCTGGATCGCCGGACGCAGCTCCCGCACCTTGCGCACGGTGAACTCCGGGATCAGCGTCTTGCGGAACCGGTCGTGCTCCGGGGGATCCAGCGCCACGAACCAGCCCGGGACCTCCGACTGCGAGGGGGCGCCGCCGGTGCGCCGCGCCCTCGGGAAGCCGGGGCGGGAGGGGTCCGCGCTGATCCGGGAGTCCGTCAGCACGGCCCGCACGTCCTCGTGCCGCGTCACCAGCCACACCGGGCCGCTGGCGGGCAGTTCGGAGCGGACCAGGCCCTCGCCCGCCCGGTAGTCGGCGTACTCCGGCGGCGGGAACGGACGTCCCGGCCGCCGCAGCGGGAAGGCGACCGGGCAGCCCGGAGCGAAGGTCGTCGTCTCGGCGTCGGCGGTCATCACTTGGCTCCGTAGAAGTCGCGAATCCGGTCGGTGATGAACTCCTGCTCCCGCGCGGTCAGTCCGGTGTGCGTCGGCAGGTAGAACCCGTCCTCGCCGAGCCGGGAGGCGTTCAGCGACGGCCAGTCGGCGTCGTAGTAGCCCGGCTGGCGGCTCATCGGCTTGAAGAACACCCGGGTCTCGACGCCCTGGTCGGCCAGGTACGCGCGCAGCTCCTCGCTCCGCTCGGCCCGCAGGTCGTACATCCACAGCACGTCGCGGGCCGGCATCAGCGTGATGCCGGGTACGTCCCGCAGCGCCTCGTCGTAGCGCTTCTCGATGTCGCGGCGGGTCGCGAGGATGGTGTCCAGCTGCTCGGTCTGCGCGAGCGCCACCGCGGCCTGCATGTTCGTCATGCGGTAGTTGTAGGCCAGCTTCTTGTGCAGGAAGCTGTGGTCCCTGGTGAACGCCATCGCCCGCAAGTGCGCCATCTGCTCCGCCAGATGGGCGTCCCGGGTCAGGCACACCCCGCCCTCACCCGCCGTGATGATCTTGTTGGCGAACAGCGAGAAGCAGGCGATGTCGCCCACCGGCCGCACCCCGTGCGCCTCCGCCGAGTCCTCGACCACCCGCAGGTTGTACTCGTACGCCAGGTTCATGATGGCGTCCATGTCGCACTGCCGGCCGTAGATGTGCACCGGCATGATCACCTTGGTGCGCGGGGTGATCTTCTCCTCGATGCGGGAGACGTCGATGTTCAGGTCGTCGCCGCAGTCCACGAACACCGGGGTCGCCCCCGTGTAGGTGACCGCCCACGCGGAGGCGATCATCGTGAACTCCGGGACGATCACCTCGTCGCCGGGGCCGACGCCCAGCGCCCGCAGCGCCAGCGTCAGCGCGGTGGTGCCCGAGGAACAGGCGACACCGTGCGGCATGTCGTTGTAGGCGGCGAACGCCTCCTCGAACCGCCGGACGTAGGGCCCCTGCGACGAGATCCAGCCGCCGCCGACGGCCTCCGTCACATACTCCAGCTCGCGGCCCTTCAGCCACGGCATGGAGACCGGATACGTATAGGACATCCTTGACTTCCTCGAATTCCTCGGTCAGTCGTTTGCCAGGACGGGGAGGCCGAGCAGCAGGTCCGCGGCAGCGGTACGACCGCCCGCGGCCTTCAGCAACCCGGCGTAGTACTCGGCGCGTTCGGTGAAGGACGGCTCGTCGAGCACACGGGTGATCTTGTCGAGGACGTCGTCCGTGTCCACGGTCTCGGGGCGGTCGACGGTCAGGCTCACGCCGAAGTCCTGGCCGCGCACGGCCTGGTCGTCGCAGTCCACCCACAACGGCCGTACCACCAGCGGCTTTCCGAAGTACAGGCCCTCGTGGTAGCCGTTGCCGCCGGCGTGCGTGAAGAACACCTTGACGTTCGGGTGGGCCAGTACGTCCAGCTGCGAGGGAACCCAGCTCTCGATCCGCAGGTTCGCGGGCAGTTCCTCGGCCGGGGGCAGCAGGTGCTGCTGCTCGCGCGGCAGCTTCCACAGCACCTGGTGGCCCTCGCCCTCCAGCCGGCGGGCCACCTCGACCAGTGAGGCGACCTGCTCCCGGGTGAGACGGGTGATGGTGCCGAAGCCCATGAAGACCACGGACTTCTGCTCCGTCAGCCAGTCCGACAGCCCGTCGTCGTCCGGCGCCTGCGGCAGCGGCGGCACCAGCGTACCCACCAGCCGCACCTTCTCGTGCATCGGGAACGGGTAGTCCAGTTCGGGCACCGAGTAGCACAGCACCTGCTCGGCGTGGTCGATGCGCGCCATCATCTGCCGCGCCTCGGGGGAGATGCCCAGCTCGCCGCGGATGCGGTTGTCCTCCTCGACGACCTCGCGCATCTCCTTCGACATGAACATCCCGAGCGTGCGCACCCGGAACAGCTCGTTCTCCACGCGCTGGGCGATCGTCATCCTCCCGGGCAGGCCCGAGTGCGGCACCGGGAACCCGGACGGCGTGTACGACTTGGCGAACGGCACGTGCGAGGTGAGCACGTTGCTCGGCAGGAACGGCACCCCGAGCACGAACGGGATCTTCTTGGTGATCGCCAGCTCGTACCCGAACTGGCACATGCTCTCGATCACCATCAGGGCGGGCTGGACCTCCTCGACGACCTTCTCCAGCGCCCGGTACTTCTCCACCCGGGTCCCTGGCGCGAAGGAGTGCCGGATCACCGCGCGGTGTGCCTTGAAACGGGACCGCTGCGTCACCTCGGCATAGGTGTCGTCGTCCCAGGTGACCGCCGACATCTGCGACACGGTGTCGCCGAGCGAGGCGAACCGCAGGGAACTGCCCACCGACGACGACTCGATCTGGTCCCGCGCCTTCTCGTCCGTGGCGAACCACAGATCCTCCACACCGCGCCGGGACAATTCCTCGGCCAGTACGAGCAGCGGATTGAGAAGACCGCTTTCGGCATAACTGACGAACAGGATCGGCCGCCTGTGCGCGCCCATGGACAACACCCTTCGGAAAGTGGCGGACCGCGCGGCCCGCACGCCTCGCGTCCACCCACCGAATGTCGCCGGATGACCGCATTCGCCGACGCCGCCGTCTGTCGCGCGCGCCGTCACAGGACACCGCCGACCCCGCCGCGCGGCGCACCGTGCCGCTCGGGAGAAGCGTGCCGCTGACTTCGTCTCACGCCAGGGTCCGGGGAATCCCTAGTCTTCGCCCGAGAGCGGGGGTTTTTGGTGCCGTTCGGACGCGGCCCGGCGCCGAACGGAGAGATTCCTTAGGGAAAAGTACAGCCTTCGCGCCCCTACGATCCGGCAGGCAGAGGTGGCCACAGGACCGACTTTTCCGCAGGGGTGAGCGAGGCATGACGATCGGAGCCGACGAGGACCCGGTGGTGGTCGTCGGAATGGCCTGCCGCTTTCCGGGAGGCGTCGAGGGACCCGAGGACCTGTGGGAACTGGTCCGCGCCGGCCGCGACGCCACCGGGCCGTTCCCCGGCGACCGCGGCTGGGACCTGGCCGCCCTGACCGGTGACGGGCCCGGCCACAGCGTGACCCACCGAGGCGGATTCCTCGCCTCGGCCGCCGACTTCGACGCCGGCTTCTTCGGGATGTCGCCCCGCGAGGCCGTGTCCACCGACCCTCAGCAGCGGCTCGTCCTGGAGACCTCCTGGGAGGCCCTGGAACACGCCGGCATCGACCCGCACACCCTGCGGGGCACCCGCACCGGCGTCTTCGTCGGCACCAACGGCCAGGACTACGCGGCCGTCACGAACGCCTCCTCCGAGGACCTCACCGGACACGCCCTCACCGGCCTGTCGCCGAGCATCGCCTCCGGGCGGCTCGCCTACTTCCTCGGCCTCGAAGGACCCGCCGTCACCCTCGACACGGCGTCCTCCTCGTCCCTGGTCGCCCTTCACTACGCGCTGCGCTCGCTGCGGTCGGGGGAGTGCGCCACCGCCCTGGCCGGCGGCGTCACCGTGATGTCCACGCCGGTCGGGTTCATCGCCTACACCCGGCAGGGCGCTCTCGCCGCCGACGGCCGCTGCAAGGTCTTCTCCGACGACGCCGACGGCACCACCTGGGCGGAGGGCGCCGGCATGGTCGTGCTGGAGCGCCTGTCAGCCGCCCGCGCCGCCGGGCACCCCGTGCTCGCCGTGCTGCGTGGCTCCGCCGTCAACCAGGACGGCGCCTCCGGCGGACTCACCGCCCCCAGCGGACCGGCCCAGGAACGTGTCGTCCGCGAGGCCCTCGCCGACGCCGGACTCGGTCCCGCCGACATCGACCTCGTCGAGGCCCACGGCACCGGCACCCGGCTCGGCGACCCCGTCGAGGCCCGGGCGCTGATCGCCACCTACGGCCAGGACCGCGACGGCGGACAGCCGCTGCGCCTCGGCTCCCTGAAGTCGAACATCGGGCACGCGCAGGCCGCCGCCGGCATCGGCGGACTCATCAAGGCCGTCCAGGCGATGCGCCACGGCCTGATGCCGCGGACCCTGAACGTCTCCGCCCCCACCCGGCACGTCGACTGGTCGGCCGGCGCCGTCGAACTCCTCACCGAGGCCCTGCCCTGGCCCGGCACCGGCCGCCCGCGCCGGGCCGCGGTCTCCTCCTTCGGCATCAGCGGCACGAACGCACACGTCATCCTGGAGGAAGCACCGGCGACCGAGCCCGCCACCGCTGTCGCCGCCGCGTCCGCGGGCGGATCCGCTGCCTCCGCCGAGCCCGCCCACCGACGCGGGGCCCGCACCGAGTCCGTCGAGCGGCCTGCCGTCCCAGCCGTCGGGTCAGCCGACCGAACCGTCGCCCCCTCCGTCGGGTCAGCCGACCGAACCGTCGCCCCCTCCGCCGGGTCCGTTGGCCGATCGTCCGCTCCTGCCGTCGGGTCCGTTGGCCGATCGTCCGCTCCTGCCGTCGGGTCCGTCGGCCGATCCCCCGTTTCCGCCGCCGAGCCCGCCGCTCAACTGCCCGCCCCCGCAGGCCTCGTGCCCGCGCCGGACGCCGTGGCCTGGCCCGTGTCCGCAGCCTCCGCGCAGGCCCTCGACGCCCAGATCGACCGCCTCACCTCCTTCGTCCGCGCCCACCCCGGCCTCGACCCCCTGGACGTCGGCCACTCCCTGGCCACCGGCCGGGCCGCGCTGCGCCACCGCGCGGTCCTGACGCCGTCCGGCGACGGCGCCGTGGAGCGCGCCCGCGGCGAGGCCGCCCCCCGGACCACCGCCGTCCTCTTCTCCGGACAGGGCTCCCAACGGCTCGGCATGGGCCGTGAACTCGCCGCCCGCTTCCCGGTGTTCGCCGAGGCTCTGGAGACCGTCCTGGCCGCCCTCGACCCCGAACTGGAGCGTTCGGTGCGGTCCGTGATGTGGGGCGAGGATCCCGCCGAACTCGACCGCACCGGGTGGACCCAGCCCGCGCTGTTCGCCTTCGAGGTCGCCCTCTACCGGCTCGCCGAGTCCTTCGGACTGCGCCCCGGCGCCGTCGGCGGCCACTCCGTCGGCGAGATCGCCGCCGCGCACGTCGCCGGGGCGCTGCCGCTGGCGGACGCCTGCCGGCTGGTCGCCGCCCGCGCCACCCTGATGCAGGCACTGCCCGCCGGCGGCGCCATGTCCGCCGTCGAGGCGTCCGAGGACGAGGTCCTCCCGCTGCTCGGCGACGACGTCGCCCTCGCCGCCGTCAACGGTCCCACCGCGGTCGTCGTCTCCGGCGCCGAGGACGCCGTGGAGCGGGTCGCCGCCCACTTCGCCGCCCAGGGCCGCCGCACCAGCCGCCTCGCGGTCTCGCACGCCTTCCACTCGCCGCTGATGGAGCCGATGCTCGACACCTTCCGGGACGTCGTCGCCCAGCTCACCTTCCACGAGCCGACGCTGCCGGTCATGTCCAACCTCACCGGTGAACTGGCCGGTGCCGAGATCGCCACCCCCGAGTACTGGGTACGGCACGTACGCGGCACCGTCCGCTTCGCCGACGGCGTGACGGCCCTGCGTGAGCACGGCACCGACCTGCTGATCGAGCTGGGACCCGGCAGCGTCCTCACCGCCCTCGCACGCACCGTCCTCGGCCCGGACACCCCGGTCGAGGCCGTCCCCACCCTCCGCAAGGACCAGCCCGAGGAGACGGCCCTCACCGCCGCGCTCGGCCGGCTCCACGTCCTCGGCGTGCCCGTCGACTGGTCCGCCCTCTACACCGGCACCGGAGCCCGCCGCACCGACCTGCCGACGTACGCCTTCCAGCGCACCCGGCACTGGCCCGCCCCGGCCCGGCCCGGCGGCACCGCCCCCGCGGGCGGCAGCCACCCGCTGCTCGGCCCGACCGTCGAACTCGCCGACGGCGGCACGGTGTCCGTCGCGACGCTCTCCGCCGCCACCCACCCCTGGTTCGCCGACCACGCCGTCGCCGGACGCGTCCTGCTGCCCGCCGCGGTGCTCGTGGAACTCGCCGTCCGCGCGGGCGACGACACCGGATGCGACGTCCTGCACGAACTCGCCCTGGTCGAGGCGCCCGTCCTGCACAGCGGTGACACCCTGAACCTCCAGGTCCGGGTCGGCTCCGCCGACGAGGCCGGCCGGCGCACCGTCACCGTCCACTCCCGGCCGGGCAGCACCCCCACCGAGCCCTGGACCCAGCGGGCCGGCGGCCTCCTCGGCACCGCGCCCGGCACCGCCGCGGCCCCCGACACCTCCTTCGCGACCGCCTGGCCCCCGCCGGGCGCCGAACCCCTCGACCTCGACGACCACTACGAGCGGCTCGTCGACGACGGCCTCGACCTCGGACCCGCCTTCCGCGGCCTGCGCGCCGCCTGGCACCACGACGGGGCGGTCCTCGCCGAGGTCGAACTCCCGGCCGGCACCACCGACGACCCCGGCGCCTACGGGGTGCACCCCGCGCTCCTCGACGCCGCCCGGCACGCCGCCCTCACCACGACCGGCACGCTCCCCGTCGCCTGGCGCGGGGTCCGGCTGCACGCCGTCGGCGCCACCGCCCTGCGGGTGCGGATCGGCTCCGCCGACGACGGCGCCCTGACCCTGACCGCCGCCGACGTCACCGGCGCCCCGGTGCTCACCGCCGACGCCGTCGTCGTACGGCAGCTCACCGAGCAGGAGCGCACCGCACCCCGGCCGCCCACGCGCACCCGGATCCAGAACACCGCGGCGCCGCGCCGCACCCGGCCCGTCGCCGCCGTACCCGGCGCCGCCCCCGCCGAGCCGTCCGCCGCCCCGGCGCCCGACACCTTCGCGGCCGAGATGGCGGCCCTGGCGCCGGCCGAGCGCGAGCGCCGGCTCATCGGCCTGGTGCGGACCCAGGCGGCGGCGGTCCTCGGCCACCAGGGCCCGGACGCGGTCGGACCCCGGGCGGTCTTCAAGGAACTGGGCTTCGACTCGCTGGCCGGCGTGGAACTCGGCGACCGCCTCACCGCGCTGACCGGACTGCGGCTGCCGGCCACCCTCGTCTTCAACTTCCCCACCCCCGAACTCGCCGCCCGGCGCATCGGGGAACTCCTCGTCGCGTCCGGCTCCCCGCCGCTGGGATCGTGCGACGACGAACTCACCAGGTTCGAGGCCATCGTGCGGACCCTGCCGGACGACGACCCCGAACGCCGGGCAGTCGCCGACCGCCTGGACGCACTCGTCGCCTCGCTCCGCCGGAACTCCGCCCCTCGGGAGGACTTCTCCGACGAGGACATCGGCTCGGTGTCGGTCGACAGGCTGCTCGACATCATCGATGAAGAGTTCGAAACCACATAGCGGATTCCCAGCTTTCGTTCGCGACCCGATGACGAGGACGGACCCGATGCCGGAACCCCAGCAGAACCAGCAGGAAAAAGTTGTCGACTACCTTCGCCGGGTCACCAACGATCTGCGACGCGCCCGCCGCCGTATAGGCGAGTTGGAATCCCGCGACAACGAGCCCGTCGCGATCGTCGGAATGAGCTGCCGGCTGCCCGGCGGAGTGAGCTCGCCGGAATCCCTGTGGGAACTCGTGGAATCCGGCGGGGACGCCATTTCCGGATTTCCCGCCGACCGCGGCTGGGACATCGAGGCGCTCACCGGAAACGGCGAGGGAAGCAGCTCCACACACGAAGGCGGATTCCTCTACGAGGCCACCGACTTCGACGCCGGGTTCTTCGGCATATCGCCGCGCGAGGCCACCGCCATGGACCCGCAGCAGCGCCTGCTGCTCGAAGTCTCCTGGGAGGCCCTGGAGCGGGCCGGTATCGCCCCCACCTCCCTGCGCGGCAGCTCGACCGGCGTGTTCGTGGGCTCCTACCACTGGGGCGCCCCCTCCGCGGACACCGCCGCCGAACTCCACGGCCACGCCCTGACCGGCACCGCCGCCAGCGTGCTGTCCGGCCGTCTCTCCTACGTCTACGGTCTCGAGGGCCCGGCGGTCACCGTCGACACCGCGTGCTCCTCCTCCCTCGTCGCCCTGCACATGGCGGCCCGGTCGCTGCGCAGCGGGGAGTCCTCGCTCGCCGTCGTCGGCGGCGTCACCATCCTCGCCGAGCCGTCCGTCTTCGTGGAGTTCAGCGCCCAGGGCGGCCTGGCCCCCGACGGCCGCTGCAAGGCGTTCTCCGACGAGGCCGACGGCACCGGCTGGGGCGAGGGCGTCGGTGTCCTCGTCGTCGAGCGTCTCTCCGACGCCGTCCGCAACGGCCACCCCGTGCTCGCCGTGCTGCGCGGCTCCGCCGTCAACCAGGACGGCGCCTCCAACGGACTGACCGCCCCCAACGGCCGCGCCCAGGAACAGGTCATCCGCCAGGCCCTGGGCAACTGCGGCCTCACCGGCGCCGACGTCGACGCGGTCGAGGCGCACGGCACCGGCACCCGCCTCGGCGACCCCATCGAGGCGCAGGCGCTGCTCGCCACCTACGGTCAGGAGCACGGCCCCGAACAGCCCCTGTGGCTGGGCTCCCTGAAGTCCAACATCGGCCACACCCAGGCCGCCGCGGGTGTCGCGGGCGTCATCAAGATGGTCATGGCGCTGCGGCACGGCGTGCTGCCCCGGACCCTGCACGCCGCGTCGCCCTCCACCCACGTCGACTGGGAGTCGGGGCACGTCCGCCTCCTGAGCGAGGCCACCGCCTGGCCGGAGACCGGCCGCCCGCGCCGGGCCGCCGTGTCCTCGTTCGGCATCAGCGGCACCAACGCCCACGCCGTACTGGAGCAGGCCCCCGTGCCCGCCGAGGACGACGGGGCCGAGGACGCCCCACAGCGGCCGCACGTCGTGCCGGGCGCCCTGCCGTGGCTGCTCTCGGCCCACTCCGATCAGGCGCTCCGCGACCAGGCCGCCGCCCTCGTCGCCCGCCTCGACGCCGACACCGAGCCGCGCCCCCAGGACGTCGGCCACAGTCTGCTCTCCTCCCGGGCCCTGCTGGAGCGCCGGGCCGTCGTCGTCGCGGCCGGCCGCGACGGCCTGCTCACCGGCAGCCGCGCGCTGGCCGAGGGCCAGTCCTGGAGCGGACTCGTCGAGGGCGCCGCAGACGTGGACGGCCGCACCGTCTTCGTGTTCCCCGGTCAGGGCTCGCAGTGGGTGGGCATGGGTGCCCAACTCCTGGACGAGTCGCCGGTGTTCGCGGAGCGGATCGCCGAGTGCGCGAAAGCGCTCGCCGAGTTCACGGACTGGAACCTGATCGACGTGCTGCGGGGCGTGGAGGGTGCGCCGACGCTGGAGCGTGTCGACGTGGTCCAGCCCGCGTCGTTCGCCGTGATGGTGTCCCTGGCCGCGGTGTGGCGTGCGCAGGGTGTGGAGCCGGACGCGGTGGTGGGTCACTCGCAGGGTGAGATCGCCGCCGCCGTGGTCTCGGGTGCGTTGTCGCTGCGTGATGGTGCGCGTGTGGTGGCGTTGCGCAGTCAGGCCATCGGGCGCAGTCTCGCGGGGCGGGGCGGCATGATGTCGGTGGCGCTGCCGGTCGCCGAGGTGGAGGCCCGTCTGGAGGCGTTCGGCGGGCGGGTGTCCGTCGCCGCCGAGAACGGCCCCCGCTCCTGCGTGGTCTCCGGCGAACCCGGAGCCCTGGACGAGCTGCACGACCTGCTCACCGCCGAGGACGTGCGCGTGCGCCGCGTCCCCGTGGACTACGCCTCGCACTCCCGCCACGTCGAGGACCTGCACGACGAGATCCTGGAGTTGCTGGCGGAGGTCGCGCCGACCGCGTCGCGGATCCCGCTGTTCTCCACGGTCACGGGCGACTGGCTCGACACCACCGCCATGGACGCCGGCCACTGGTACCGCAGCCTGCGCGGGCGGGTCCTGTTCGCCGACGCAGTGCGCGGTCTGCTCGCCGCCGAGCACCGCGCCTTCATCGAGGTCAGCTCCCACCCCGTCCTCGCCATGTCCGTCCAGGACATGATCGACGACGCCGGAGTGGTGGGCGTGGCCTCCGGCACCCTGCGCCGCGACAACGGCGGCCTGGACCGCTTCCTGCTCTCCGCCGCCCAGATGTTCGTCCGCGGCGTCCACGTCGACTGGGCCCCGCTGTTCGAGGGCACCGGCGCGACCCGCGTCGACCTGCCCACGTACGCCTTCCAGCACGAGCGCTACTGGATCAGCCGTGCCGTCGTGGACCGTTCGGCCACCGCACCGATGGACGCCGAGTTCTGGGCGGCCGTCGAGCAGGCCGACGTCTCCGCCCTCACCGAAGCGCTCGGCACGGACGAGGAGTCCGTCGCCGCGATCCTCTCCGGCCTCGCCTCCTGGCGCCGCACACGCGGCGAGCGCTCCACCCTCGACTCCTGGCGCTACCGGGTCACCTGGGAGCCGCTGGCCCGGGTTCCCCGCGCCACCCTCGACGGCACCTGGCTGCTGGTCTGCGCCGACGGCGTCGACGACACCGACGTCGCCGGGGCGCTGGAGACGGGCGGCGCCCAGGTGCGCCGCCTCGTCCTCGACGAGACCTGCACCGACCCCGCCGTCCTGCGCGAGCGTCTGCCCGACACCGACGGCCTCACCGGCATCGTCTCCGTCCTCGCCGACGCCGAACAGGACTCCGCCCACCACCCCGGACTGACCCTCGGACTCGCGCTGTCCGTGTCGCTGGCGCGGGCCCTCGGCGAGGCCGGCGCCCCCGCCCCGCTGTGGTTCCTGACCCGAGGCGCCTTCTCCACCGGCCCGTCCGACCCCGTCACCCGGCCGCTGCAGAGCCAGATCGCCGGTCTCGGCTGGACCGTCGCCGTCGAGCACCCCCACCGCTGGGGCGGCGTCGTCGACCTGCCCGACATCCTCGACACCCGCACCGCCCAGCGGCTCGCCGCCGCCCTCGCCGGCGCGCTCGGCGACGACGACCAGCTCGCCATCCGGCCCGCCGGCGTCCTCGCCCGCCGCGTCATCCGCGCGAGCGGCGACACCCGCCGCAGGACCCGCTCCTGGACTCCGCGCGGCACCACCCTCGTCACCGGCGGCTCCGGCACCCTCGCCCCCGGACTCGCCCGCCACCTGTCCGCCCACGGCGCCGAGCACCTCGTACTGCTCAGCCGCCGCGGCGCCGACGCCCCCGGCGCGGCCGAACTCGCCGCCGAACTCGAAGCGGCGGGCACCGAGACACAGTTCGCGGCCTGCGACATCACCGACCGCGACGCGGTCGCCGCCCTCCTCGACGGACTCAAGGCCGAGGGCCGCACCGTCCGCACGGTCGTGCACACCGCCGCCGTCATCGAACTGTCCGCCCTCGCCGACACCACCGTCGACGCGTTCGCCGAGGTCGTGCACGCCAAGGTCACCGGCGCCCGGATCCTCGACGAACTCCTCGACGACGAGGAGCTGGACGACTTCGTCCTGTACTCCTCCACCGCCGGCATGTGGGGCAGCGGCGTGCACGCCGCGTACGTCGCGGGCAACGCCTACCTGTCCGCGCTCGCCGAACAGCGCCGCGCCCGCGGCGCCCGCGCCACCTCCATCCACTGGGGCAAGTGGCCCGACGACCGCGAACGCGAGCTGGCCGACCCGCACCAGATCCGCCGCAGCGGACTGGAGTACCTCGACCCGGAGCTGGCGCTGACCGCCCTCCAGCGCGTCATGGAGGACGACGAGACCGTCATCGGCCTCATGGACATCGACTGGGGCACGTACCACGACGTCTTCACCGCGGGACGCCCCTCGCATCTGTTCGACCGGATCCCCGAGGTCGCGCGGCTGCTGGCCGACCGGGCCGCGCCCGCCGCGACGGCCACCGCCACCAGCGGCCTGGCCGCCCGCCTCCAGGGTGTGTCCACCGCCGAGCAGGACCGGATCGCGCTCGCCCTGGTCCGCGAGGAGACCGCCGCCGTCCTCGGCCACGCCTCCGCCGACACCGTCCCGGAGCGCCGCGCCTTCCGCGACATCGGCTTCGACTCGGTGACCGCCGTCGACCTGCGCAACCGCCTCGTCGCCGCGACCGGGCTCACCCTGCCGTCCACCATGGTCTTCGACCACCCGAACGCGGTCGCGCTCGCCATGTTCCTCAAGGCCACCGCGCTCGGCACCACCGGCACGGCCGGCGACCGGCCCGCCGCCGCGGTCGCCGGCGCCGACGACGACCCGATCGTCATCGTCGGCATGAGCTGCCGCTTCCCCGGCGGCGCGAGCACCCCGGAGGAGCTGCTGCGGCTCGCCCTCGACGGCGCCGACGCCATCTCCGAGTTCCCCGCCGAACGCGGCTGGGACGCCCACGGCCTCTACGACCCGGACCCCGACCGGCAGGGCCGCACCTACTCCGTGCACGGCGGGTTCCTGCACGAGGCGGCCGGCTTCGACCCCGGGTTCTTCGGCATCTCGCCCCGCGAGGCCCTGTCGATGGACCCGCAGCAGCGGCTGCTCCTCGAAACCTCCTGGGAGGTCCTGGAGCGGGCCGGCATCGACCCCGAGTCGCTGCGCTCCAGCGCCACCGGCACCTTCTTCGGCGCCAGTTACCAGGACTACTCCAGCAGCGTCCAGAACGGCACCGAGGGCACCGAGGTGCACATGATGACCGGCACCGCGGCCAGCGTGCTGTCCGGCCGTGTCTCCTACCTGCTCGGACTCGAAGGCCCGGCGGTCACCGTCGACACCGCCTGCTCCTCCTCCCTGGTCGCGATGCACCTGGCCTGCCAGTCCCTGCGCAGCGGCGAGAGCACCCTCGCCCTGGCCGGCGGCGCCGCCGTCATGGCCACCCCGCACGCGTTCGTCGGCTTCAGCCGGCAGCGGGCCCTGGCGAAGAACGGCCGCTGCAAGCCGTTCGCCGAGGCCGCCGACGGCATGACCCTCGCCGAGGGCGTCGGCGTCGTCCTGCTGGAGAAGCTCTCCGACGCCCGCCGCCACGGCCACCGCGTCCTCGCCGTCGTCCGCGGCTCCGCCATCAACCAGGACGGCGCCTCCAACGGCCTCACCGCCCCCAACGGCGTATCCCAGCAGCGCGTCATCCGCCAGGCCCTCGCCAACGCCGGACTCGGCACCGCCGACATCGACGTGGTCGAGGCGCACGGCACCGGCACCAGGCTCGGCGACCCCATCGAGGCGGGCGCCCTGCTCGCCACCTACGGCCAGGGCCGCGACGAGGACAAGCCGCTGCTGCTGGGCTCGGTGAAGTCCAACATCGGCCACACCCAGGCCGCCGCGGGCGTCGCCGGCGTCATCAAGATGGTGATGGCCATGCAGGCCGGCGAACTGCCCGGCACCCTGCACGTCGACGAGCCCTCCAGTCACGTCGACTGGACCTCCGGCGCCGTCACCCTGCTGCGCGAGCGCACCGCCTGGCCCACCGCCGAGGACCGCCCCCGCCGGGCCGGTGTCTCCTCCTTCGGCATCAGCGGCACCAACGCCCACCTCCTCCTGGAGCAGGCCCCGCCCGCCGAAGAGCCCGTCGAGGAGCCGACCGAGGACCCCGAGGACGCCCCGCTCGTCCCCTGGCCGCTGTCCGCCAAGTCCGCGCCGGCGCTGCGCGAGCAGGCGTCCCGGCTGCTGACCGCGACGGCCGGCGCCACCGCCACGCCCGCCCGCGTCGGACACGCCCTGGCCACCACCCGGACCGCCTTCGACCACCGCGCCGTCGTCCTCGGCAGCCGGCCCGAGGACTTCGCCCGCGGCCTGGAAGCCGTCGTGTCCTCCGCGTCCGCCGGCGGCGTCGTCACCGGCACCGCCGGACCGGACTCCGCGGGACCCGTCTTCGTCTACCCGGGCCAGGGCTCCCAGTGGTGGGGGATGGGCCGCGAACTCCTCGCCACCTCCGAGGTGTTCCGCACCGCCGTCGACGACTGCGCCGCCGCGCTCGCCCCGTACACCGACTGGTCCCTGCACGAGGTACTGGCCGGCGAGGGCGACCCGGAGCTCCTGGAGCGCGTGGACGTCGTCCAGCCCGCCCTGTTCTCGATGATGGTCGCGCTCACCGCGCTGTGGCGGGCGCACGGCGTCGAACCGGCCGCCGTCGTCGGCCACTCGCAGGGCGAGATCGCCGCCGCCTGCGTCGCCGGGGCGCTCAGCCTGGAGGACGCCGCCCTCGTCGTGGCGCTGCGCAGCCAGGCCCTGCCCCAGCTGTCCGGACTCGGCGGCATGATGTCCGTCTCCGCGCCCGCCGAACGCGTCACCGAACTCCTCGGGCCCTGGGACGAGGCGCTGTCCATCGCCGCCGTCAACGGCCCCTCCTCGGTGATCGTCTCCGGCGACGCCGACGCCCTCGACGAACTCCTCGAAACCTGCCGCGAGCAGAACGTACGGGCCCGCAGGGTGTCCGTGGACTACGCCTCGCACGGCCGGCACGTCGAGGCCGTGCGCGACGAACTCGCCCGCGTCCTCGCCCCCGTCAGCCCCCGCACCCCCGAGGTGCCGTTCTACTCGACCGTCACCGGCGCCCGGCTCGACGAGGCGGCCTTCGACGGCTCCTACTGGTACACCAACCTGCGGCAGACGGTGCTGATGGAGGACGCCACCCGCGCCCTCATCGCCACCGGACACCGTGTGTTCGTGGAGATCAGCCCACACCCGGTGCTGGCCGCCCCGATCCAGGAGACGCAGGAGAGCCTCGCCGAGGAGGCGGAGACGGCGGCCGAAACCGGCGCCGTCCTCGGCACGCTGCGTCGCAACGAGGGCGACCGCCGCCGGTTCCTCACCTCGCTCGCCGAGGCGCACACCCACGGCATCGCCGTCGACTGGACCACCGTCTTCGACCGCCCCGTGTACGCGCCGGTCGACCTGCCGACCTACCCCTTCCAGCGGCAGGACTTCTGGCCCGAGCCCAAGGCCGCCGCCTCGGGCACCGCCGACGCCTCCGACGCCGCGTTCTGGGAACTGGTCGAGAACCAGGACCTCGCCGCGCTCGCCGGCGAGCTCGGCATCCCCGCCGACGACGGCGCCGGCCGGCTCGGCGACGTACTGCCCGCGCTGTCCGCCTGGCGCGCCCGCTCCCTCACCCGCTCCCGGGTCGACGCGCTGCGCTACCACGTCGAGTGGAACCGCGCCGCCGACCCCGGCACGGCCCGGCCCGCCGGGCGGCTGCTGGCGGTGATCTCACCGGACCACGCCGGTGCCCCCTGGGTCGCCGCCGTCCTCGACGCGCTCGGCCCGGACACCGTCCGCTTCGAGGCCAAGGGCACCGACCGGGCGTCCTGGGCCGCGCAACTCGCCCAGATCCGCGAGGACGAGGGTGAGTTCCACGCCGTGGTCTCGCTGCTCGCCGCCGCCGAGGCACTCCACACCGACTTCGGGTCCGTGCCCCTCGGCCTCGCCCAGACCCTCGCCCTCGTCCAGGCCCTCGGCGACGCGGAACTCACCGCGCCCCTGTGGTGCCTGACCCGGGGCGGTGTCGCCGCCGGCCGCGGCGACGTCCTCAGCAGCCCCGCCCAGGGCGCGCTGTGGGGCCTGGGCCGTGTCATCGGCCTCGAACACCCCGACCGGTGGGGCGGTCTCGTCGACCTGCCGGAGACGCTCGACACCCGGGCCGCCGCCCGGCTCACCGGACTGCTCGCCGACGCGGGCGGCGAGGACCAGCTCGCGATCCGCGGCTCGGGCGTCCTCGCCCGCCGCCTCGTCCACGCCGCCCCGGCCGTACCCGGCTCCGGGAAGCGCCCGCCGGTCCGCGGCTCCGTCCTCGTCACCGGCGGCACCGGCGGCATCGGCGGCCGGGTCGCCCGCCGCCTCGCCGAACAGGGCGCCGCACACCTGGTGCTGACCAGCCGGCGCGGCGCCGACGCCCCGGGAGCAACCGAACTCCGTAGCGAACTGGAGCAGTTGGGCGTCCGGGTGACGATCGCCGCGTGCGACGCCGCCGACCGGGACGCGCTCGCCGCGCTCCTGGCCGGCCTGCCCGAGGACGCGCCGCTCACCGCCGTCTTCCACTCCGCCGGTGTCGCCCACGGCGACGCCCCGGTCGCCGACCTGACGCTCGACCGGCTCGACGCGCTGATGCGCGCCAAGCTGACCGCCGCCCGGCACCTGCACGAACTGACCGCCCACCTCGACCTGGACGCGTTCGTGCTGTTCTCGTCCGGCGCCGCGGTCTGGGGCAGCGGCGGCCAGCCCGGCTACGCCGCCGCCAACGCCTACCTCGACGCCCTCGCCGAGCACCGCAGGTCCCTCGGCCTGACCGGCTCGTCGGTGGCCTGGGGCACCTGGGGCGAGGTCGGCATGGCGACCGACCCCGAGGTCCACGACCGGCTCGTCCGCCAGGGCGTCCTGGCCATGGAACCGGCACACGCGCTGGGCGCCCTCGACCAGATGCTTCAGGACGACGACACCACGCTCGCCGTCACCCTGATGGACTGGGAGCTGTTCGCGCCGGCCTTCACCGCGAACCGCCCCAGCGCCCTGCTGAGCACCGTTCCGGAAGCGGTCTCGGCCCTCAGCGACGAGGGCCCGGCCGCCGCCGACGGCTCCGGCGCGGCCGTGCCGCCGCTGCGCGCCCGCCTGGACGGGCTGCCCACCGCCGAACGCGGCCGGGCCCTCGTCGAGGCCGTCCGCGCCGAGGCGTCCGCGACCCTCGGCCACGACAGCCCCGACGCGGTGCCCGCCTCGCGCGCCTTCCGCGACGTCGGCTTCGACTCCGTCACCGCCGTCGAACTGCGCAACCGGCTCCGCTCCGCCCTCGGGCTGCCCCTGCCGGCCGCCCTGGTCTTCGACTACCCGACTCCCGCGGCGCTCGCCCAGCACATCGGTTCGCTGCTCTACGGCACCGCACCCGATGACGCGGACACCGGCCGCGCCGGCGACCCCGACGCCCGCATCCGCGAGGCCCTGGCCACCGTCCCGATCGGACGGCTGCGCAAGGCGGGCCTCCTCGACATGGTGCTGAAACTCGCCGAGTCCGACGACGTTGAGGACAGCGCCCCCGCCACGGACGACACGGCGGACTCCCTCGACGACATGGACGCCGAAGCGCTGCTGCGGCTGGCCGCCCAGAACTCGGCGAACTGAAAGAGAGCTGGAACACGATGAGCACGTCCCCCAACAAGTACGTCGAGGCGCTGCGGTCGTCCCTGAAGGAGATCGAGCGGCTGCGCAAGCAGAACGAGCAGCTGGTCGCCTCGGCAGCGGAGCCGATCGCCGTCGTCGGCATCGGCTGCCGCTTCCCCGGCGGCGTCGCCTCCCCCGAGGACCTGTGGGAGCTCGTCGCCCAGGGCCGCGACGTCATCGGCCCGTTCCCGACCGACCGCGGCTGGGACCTGGACCGGCTGGCGGGCGGCGGCGAGGGCAGCAGCCTCGCCCAGGTCGGCGGCTTCCTGCGGGACGCCGCCTGCTTCGACCCCGGGTTCTTCGGCATCTCGCCCCGCGAGGCCGTCGCCATGGACCCGCAGCAGCGCATCCTCCTGGAGATCGCCTGGGAGGCCCTGGAGCGGGCCGGCATCGACCCCTCCACGCTGCGCGGCAGCCGCACGGGCGTGTTCATGGGCACCACGGGCCAGGACTACGCGGAGGTCATCAAGGCGTCCGACGAGGACGCCGAGGTGTACTCCACCACCGGTCACGCCGCCAGCGTGATCTCCGGCCGGCTCTCCTACTTCCTGGGCGCCGAGGGCCCGGCGGTCACCGTCGACACCGGCTGCTCCTCGTCGCTGGTCTCCCTGCACCTGGCCGTGCAGGCACTGCGGGGCGGCGAATGCTCCCTGGCCCTGGCGGGCGGCGCGTCCGTCATGGCGACGCCCCACCCGTTCGTCGCGTTCACCTCGCAGAGCGGACTGGCCGCCGACGGCCGCTGCAAGCCGTTCTCCGACGACGCCGACGGCACCGGCTGGGCCGAGGGCGCCGGCCTGTTCGTCCTGATGCGGCTGTCCGACGCCCAGCGCGAGGGCCGCACGGTCCTCGCCGTGCTGCGCGGCTCCGCCATCAACCAGGACGGCGCCTCCAACGGCCTGACCGCCCCCAACGGCCCGTCCCAGCAGCGCGTCATCCGCGCCGCCCTGGACAGCGCGCACCTGACCGCCGCGGACGTCGACGCGGTCGAGGCGCACGGCACCGGCACCACCCTCGGCGACCCGATCGAGGCACAGGCGCTGCTCGCCACCTACGGCCAGGACCGCGAACGGCCGCTGCGGCTCGGCTCCGTCAAGTCGAACATCGGCCACGCCCAGGCCGCCTCCGGCGCCGCCGGCGTGATCAAGATGATCATGGCGATCCAGCACGGAGTCCTGCCCCGAAGCCTCCACGCCGACCGGCCGACCAGCAACGTCGACTGGACCGCCGGCGCGGTCGAACTCCTCGACCGCGCCGTCGACTGGCCCGAGACCGGCCGCGCCCGCCGGGCCGGCGTCTCCTCCTTCGGCATCAGCGGCACCAACGCCCACCTCATCCTCGAACAGGCCCCCGCCGCACCCGAGCGCCCCGCCCCGGACCCCGCCGTCCGCCCCGCGCTCGTCCCGTGGACCCTGTCCGGCCGTACCGCCGCCGCGCTCGCCGCCCAGCGCGAGCGCCTCGCCGCCCACCTCGCCGGCCACCCGGGCGCCGACCCGCTCGACATCGGCTTCGCTCTCGCCGACGGACGCGCCACCTTCGAGCACCGCGCCGTCCTGCTCTGCGACGGCACCGACGCCTCGGGCGCCACCGAGATCGCCCACGGCTCGGTCGACGACGGCGCCTCGGCCGTCCTGTTCTCCGGCCAGGGCTCCCAGCGCCTCGGCATGGGCCGCGAACTGCACGCCCGCTTCCCGGTGTTCGCCGAGGCCTTCGACGAGATCGCCGCCCTCCTCGACCGCCACACCGACCGCCCGCTGCGCGAGGTCGTCTGGGGCTCCGACGCCGGCCTCCTGAGCGAGACCGGCTGGACCCAGCCCGCGCTGTTCGCCGTCGAGGTCGCCCTCTACCGCCTCGTCTCCTCCCTGGGCGTCACCCCCGACTACGTCGGCGGCCACTCCATCGGTGAGATCGCCGCGGCGCATGTCGCCGGGGTGCTGTCGCTTCAGGACGCGTGCACGCTGGTCGCCGCCCGTGCCCGCCTGATGCAGGCGCTGCCGCGGGGCGGTGCGATGCTCGCGGTGCGCGCCACCGAGGAGGAGGTCGTCCCGCATCTGACGGAGCGGGTCTCCATCGCCGCGGTCAACGGTCCTTCGTCGGTGGTCGTCGCCGGTGACGAGGACGAAGTCGCCGTGATCGCCGCCCACTTCGAGGCGCAGGACCGCAAGACCACCCGGCTGCGGGTCAGCCACGCCTTCCACTCGCCGCTCATGGACCCGATGCTGGAGGAGTTCCGCGGCGTCGCCCAGGGCCTCACCTACCACGAGCCGCGCATCCCGGTCGTCTCCAACCTGACCGGCGCCGTCGCCGACCCCGCCGACCTGTGCACCGCCGACTACTGGGTCCGCCACGTCCGCGAGGCCGTCCGCTTCGCCGACGGCGTCACCACCCTCGCCCGCCGCGGCGTCACCACCATCCTCGAAGTCGGCCCCGACGGCGTGCTGTCCGCGATGGCGCAGGAGTCGCTGCCCGAGGGCACCACCGCCGTCCCGCTGCTGCGCAAGGACCGCCCCGAGGAGGAGTCCGCCCTCACCGGACTCGCCCGGGTGCACGTCCGCGGCGTCACCGTCCGCTGGGCGCGCCTCTTCGACGCCACCGGCGCCCTGCGCGCCGACCTGCCCACCTACCCCTTCCAGAACCAGCGGTTCTGGCCGGCCGCGGGCCGCGCCACCCAGGACGTCACCGCCGCCGGACTCGGCTCCGCCGACCACCCGCTGCTCGGCGCCGCCGTCGAACTCGCCGACGACGAGGGGTTCCTGTTCACCAGCAGGCTCTCCGTCCACTCCCACCCCTGGCTCGCCGACCACGGCGTCCAGGGCCGCGCCCTGCTGCCCGGCACCGCCTTCGTCGAACTCGCCATCCGCGCGGGCGACGAGGCCGGCTGCGACCGCGTCGAGGAACTCACCCTCGCCGCCCCGCTGGTGCTCCCCGAACGCGGCGCCGTCCAGCTCCAGGTCCGGGTGGGTGCCCCCGACCCCGCGGGCCGCCGCGCGCTCGGCATCTTCTCCCGGGTCGAGGACGGCTTCGACCTGCCCTGGTCGCAGCACGCCACCGGTGTCCTCACCACCGGCGCCGGCGCCCCGGACGCCGCTTTCGACGCCACCGTCTGGCCCCCCGCCGGCGCCGAGCGGGTCGACCTCGACGGCTGCTACGAGCGCCTCGCCGGCCTCGGCTTCGACTACGGGCCCGCCTTCCGTGGCCTGCGCGCCGCCTGGCGCCGCGGCACCGACGTGTTCGCCGAGGTCGCCGTCCCCGAGAACGCCGGCACCGACCCCGCGGACTTCGGCCTGCACCCCGCGCTCCTGGACGCCGCCCAGCACTCCGCCGCCTACACCGACCTCGGCGCCATCAGCCAGGGCGGGCTGCCCTTCGCCTGGCAGGGCGTGCACCTCGCCGCGTCCGGCGCCACCAACGTCCGCGCCCGGATCACCTCCGTGGGCGAGGACACCGTCTCCATCGCCGTGTACGACACCGCGGGCGGCACCGTCCTGTCCGTGGACTCCCTGGTCTCCCGCGCCGTCCCCAAGGACGCCCCCGGCACCGCGGGGGCCGTCCACCGAGACTCCCTCTTCCAGGTCGAGTGGACCCCGCTGCGGAGCCCGTCCGGACAGCTCCCGGAGACCGTCGCCCTCGTCGGCGCCGACCCCGCCGGCCTCGCCGACACGCTGCGCGCCACCGGCGTCCACGTCACCGCCCACCCCGACCTGGCCGCGCTGGCCGCGGACACCGCCCCGGTGCCCGAGACCGTGCTCACCACCCTGCCCGGCGAGCAGGACACCCCGGCCGCCGACGCCGCCCACACCACCGCCGCCGCCGTACTCGGCCTGGCCCAGCACTGGCTGACGGAGGACCGGTTCGCCGACGCCCGGCTCGTCCTCGTCACCCGCGACGCCACCGCGGGCGGTGACCTCGCGGCCGCCGCGGCCGCCGGTCTGATCCGCACCGCCCGCACCGAGAACCCCGGCCGCTTCGCCCTCCTCGACCTCGCCACCGACACCCCCGCCGCCCCCACGGCCCTGGTGGCGGCCCTGGCCGCCGCGTACGACGAACCCGACCTCGCCGTACGCGGCTCCGACGTCCTCACCGCCCGGCTGGCCCGGGTGCCCGCGCCCGACGCCCCCGCCGACTGGAACCCGGACGGCACGGTCCTGATCACCGGCGGCACCGGCGGACTCGGTGGCGTCCTCGCCCGCCACCTCGTCACCGAACGCGGCGTCCGCCACCTGCTGCTCGCCAGCCGTCGCGGCCCGGCCGCCGACGGCGCCCGCGCCCTCGTCGACGAACTCACCGGACACGGCGCCTCGGTCGAGATCGCCGCGTGCGACGTCACCGACCGGGAGGCGCTCGCCACCCTCCTCGCCAGAGTGCGCGCCGAGCACCCGCTGAGCGCCGTCGTTCACACCGCCGGTGTGGTCGACGACGGCGTCATCGGCTCCCTCACCCCCGAGCGCCTCGACACCGTGCTGCGGCCCAAGGCCGACGCCGCCTGGCACCTGCACGAGCTCACCCGGGACCTGGACCTCGACGCGTTCGTGCTCTTCTCGTCCGTCGCCGCCACCCTCGGCAGCCCCGGACAGGGCAACTACGCGGCCGGCAACGCCTTCCTGGACGCCCTCGCCGCCCACCGCCAGGCCCTCGGCCTGCCCGCCACCTCCCTCGCCTGGGGCCCCTGGACCCAGAGCGTCGGCATGACCGGCACCCTGTCCGACATCGACGTCGAGCGCATCGCACGCTCCGGCATGCCGCCGCTCACCGTCGAACAGGGCGTCGCCCTCTTCGACGCGGCCCTCGCCACCGGCGGCCCCGCCCTCCTGCCGGTCCGCCTCGACCTGGCCGTGCTGCGCACCCAGGGCGAGATCGCGCCGCTGCTGCGCGGACTGATCCGCACCACCGTGCGCCGCGCCGCCGCCCAGGTGTCCGTGACCGACAGCCTCACCCAGCGACTGGCCGGCCTCGACGCCGCCGCCCGCCGCGAGACCCTCCTCGGCCTGGTCCGCACCCAGATCGCCCAGGTCCTCGGTCACGCCGACGCCGACCAGGTTGAGGCGGCCCGCCAGTTCCAGGACCTCGGCTTCGACTCGCTGACCGCGGTCGAACTGCGCAACGGCCTCAACGCCGCCACCGGTCTGCGGCTGCCCGCGACCATGGTGTTCGACTACCCGACCCCGAACGCGCTCGCCGACCACCTGAGCGACGAACTCCTCGGAGCCGGCGACGAGACACCCCTGCCCACCCCCGTCGGCGCCCTCCCGGCCACCGCCGACGACCCGATCGTCATCGTCGGCATGGCCTGCCGCTACCCGGGCGGCGTCACCTCGCCCGAGGACCTGTGGCGCCTGGTCGGCGAAGGCGCCGACGCCACCGGCCCGTTCCCCGTCAACCGCGGCTGGGACGTCGACAACCTCTACGACCCGGACCCCGACCGCCCCGGACACACCTATGTGCGCGCCGGCGGATTCCTGCACGACGCCGGCTCCTTCGACGCCGACTTCTTCGGCATGAGCCCGCGCGAGGCACTCTCCACCGACTCCCAGCAGCGCCTGCTGCTCGAACTGTCCTGGGAGGCCGTCGAGCGGGCCGGCATCGACCCGCTCAGCCTGCGCGGCAGCCGCACCGGCGTCTTCGCCGGCGTCATGTACAACGACTACGGCACCATCCTCACCGGCGAGGAGTACGAGGCCTTCCGCGGCAACGGCAGCGCCCCCAGCGTCGCCTCCGGCCGCGTGTCGTACACCCTGGGCCTGGAGGGCCCCGCCGTCACCGTCGACACCGCCTGCTCCTCCTCCCTCGTCGGCATGCACCTCGCCGCCCAGGCGCTGCGCACGGGGGAGTGCACGCTCGCCCTGGCCGGCGGCGTCACCGTCATGTCGACGCCCAGCACCTTCGTCGACTTCTCCCGCCAGCGGGGCCTCGCCGCGGACGGCCGCTCCAAGGCGTTCGCCGAGGCCGCCGACGGCGTCGCCTGGTCCGAAGGCGTCGGCATGCTCGTCCTGGAGCGCCGGTCCGACGCGATCCGCAACGGCCACGAGATCCTCGCCGTGCTGCGCGGCTCCGCCGTCAACCAGGACGGCGCCTCCAACGGCCTCACCGCCCCCAACGGCCCGTCCCAGCAGCGTGTCATCCGCCAGGCCCTCGCCAGCGGCGGACTGTCCCCCGAGGACGTCGACGTCGTCGAGGCGCACGGCACCGGCACCACCCTCGGCGACCCCATCGAGGCCCAGGCGCTCATCGCCACCTACGGCCGCGACCGCGACCCCGAGCGGCCCCTGTGGCTCGGCTCCGTGAAGTCCAACATCGGCCACACCCAGGCCGCCGCGGGCGTCGCCGGTGTCATCAAGATGATCATGGCGATGCGGCACGGTGTGCTCCCGCGCACCCTGCACGTGGACGCCCCGTCCTCACACGTCGACTGGAGCGCCGGCGCCGTCGAACTGCTCACCGAGCAGACGGAGTGGCCCGAGACGGACCGGGTGCGCCGCGCCGGTGTCTCCTCCTTCGGCATCAGCGGCACCAACGCCCACGTCATCATCGAGCAGCCGGCCGCCACCCCGGCCCCGGCCGCCCCGCGCGGCCCCGCCGAGGAACTCCCGGCCGCCCCCTGGCCGCTGTCCGCGAAGACACCCGAGGCCCTGCGCGACCAGGCCGCCCGGCTGCTCGCCCATGTCGAGGCCCACTCCGAGGCCCGCCCGGCCGACATCGCGTACTCGCTGCTCACCAGCCGCTCCGTCTTCGACCACCGTGCCGTCGTCCTCGGCGCCGACCGCACCGAGGCGCTGCGCGCCCTCGCGGCCCTCGCCGCCGGGACCGACGACAGCGCGGTGCTGACCGGCACCGCCCGCGGCGGCCGCACCGCGTTCCTGTTCTCCGGCCAGGGTTCGCAGCGGTTGGGGATGGGGCGTGGGTTGTATGGCCGGTTCCCGGTGTTCGCCGAGGCCCTGGATGACGTTCTCGCAGTCATGGATGGTGAGTTGGGTGGTTCGCTGCGGGAGGTGATGTGGGGTGAGGACGCCGGTCTGCTGAACGAGACCGGGTGGACCCAGCCCGCGCTGTTCGCCGTCGAGGTGGCGCTGTACCGGCTGGTGGAGTCGTGGGGTGTGAGGCCGGACTTCGTGGCCGGTCACTCCATCGGTGAGATCGCCGCCGCGCACGTCGCCGGTGTCCTCTCCCTGGAGGACGCCTGCCGTCTCGTCGCCGCCCGCGCGGCCCTCATGCAGGCGCTGCCCGAGGGCGGCGCCATGATCGCCGTCGAGGCCACCGAGGACGAGGTCCTCCCGTACCTCACCGACGACGTCTCCATCGCCGCCGGCAACGGACCGTCGTCCGTGGTCGTCTCCGGCACGGAGGACGCCGCCCTCGCGGTCGCCGAGCACTTCACCGAGCAGGGACGGCGCACCAGTCGGCTGCGGGTCAGCCACGCCTTCCACTCGCCGCTGATGACCCCGATGCTCGACGAGTTCCGGGCCGTGGTCGAGGAGTTGGCGTTCGCGGCGCCGGTGATTCCGGTGGTGTCGAACCTGACCGGTGCTCTCGCCACGGCCGACGAGCTGTGCTCCGCCGACTACTGGGTGCGTCACGTCCGCGAGGCCGTACGGTTCGCCGACTGCGTCGGCACCCTCGGCGAGCACGGCGTCACCACCTTCGTCGAACTCGGCCCCGACGGTGTGCTGTCCGCCATGGCACAGCAGTCCGCCGCCGAGGACGCCGTCACCGTGCCGCTGCTGCGCAAGGACCGGGACGAGGAGCAGGCCCTCGTCACCGCCCTGTGCCGACTGCACGTCCTCGGCATCGACGCCGACTGGACGTCCGCGTTCACCGGCGGCGGGGCCGCCCGCGTCGACCTGCCGACCTACGCCTTCCAGCACCGCTGGTTCTGGCCCACGGCCCGAGCGGCGCACCCGCACGACATGCGCGCCGCCGGGCTCGGCTCCGCCTCCCACCCGCTGCTCGGCGCCGCCGTGGAACTCCCCGGCGGGGAGGGCGTGTTGCTCACGGGGCGTCTGTCGCATCAGTCCCACCCGTGGCTGGCCGGCCACGCCGTGACGGGCACTGTCCTGCTGCCCGGCACCGCCTTTGTCGACCTCGCGATCCGTGCGGGTGACGAGGTCGGCTGCGATCGGGTCGATGAACTCACCCTCGCTGCGCCGCTGGTGCTGCCGCAGGACAGCGCCGTTCTGATCCAGGTTCGTGTGGGCAGCGCTGATGATGGTGGGCGGCGCGCCATTACGGTGCACGCCCGTCCCGAGGACGCCACCGACGGCGTCTGGACGCTGCACGCCACGGGCACCCTGTCCGACACCGCCCCCGCAGGCAACGACTTCGACACCAGTGTGTGGCCGCCCGTCGGTGCGGAGGCCGTCGACGCCGATGGCTGCTACGAGCGTTTCGCCGCTCGTGGCTTCGCCTACGGTCCGCTCTTCCAGGGCCTTACGGCGGCCTGGAGGGCTGGTGAGGTGATGTATGCCGAGGTCTCGCTGCCCGAGGAGGGCAACGAGGACGCGGCCGGTTTCGCCGTGCATCCCGCGCTGCTCGACGCTGCCCTGCACCCGGCGTTGCTCACCGACGATGACGGTGGTCTTCCGTTCTCGTGGGAGGGCGTCAGCCTGGATGCTTCGGGTGCGACGACGCTGCGCGTGCGTCTTGCTCCGGCGGGTGCGAACGCGCTGTCCGTGACCGCGGTGGACCCGGCCGGCCGGCCCGTGGTCTCCGTCGCCCGGCTGCTTGCCCGCCCGGTCGACGCGGACCAGCTGACGCGCGACGCCGGACAGCTGCGCGACGCGCTCTTCCGGCTGGAGTGGACTCCGGTTCCGCTGCCGGAGGGCACGGGCTCTGTGAACCTCGCCCTGCTCGGCCCAGACACCGAGGACCTGGCCGAAGCCCTCGGCGACGGCGCTGTCCGGAATGCGACTCTCGCCGATCTGCTCGCGGCCGACGCGCCGGTTCCCGGTGCCGTACTGGTTCCGCTGACGGCCGGTTCCGACGTCGATGACACGCCGGGCTCCGTGCACACGCGGACAGCGGCGGCTCTGGCTCTTCTTCAGGAGTGGCTGGCGGAGGACCGGTTCAGCGGTTCTCGTCTGGTCCTCGTCAGTCGCGGTGCCGTCGCCACTGACGACGCCCCGGTGACCGACCTTGCTGCCGCTGCGGTGCTGGGTCTGGTCCGTTCGGCACAGACCGAGAACCCGGGTGCCTTCGGGTTTGTCGACCTGGATGCCGACGGTGTCTCCGACTCCGTTCTCACCCGTGCCCTAGCCCTGGACGAGCCGCAGCTCGCGCTGCGTGGCGGTCGTGCTCTTGCCGCCCGCCTGGCCCGTGCCACCGCCGATCCCGCTGCCGAGGCCGTGTGGTCGTCGGAGGGGACGGTGTTGGTGACGGGTGGTACGGGTGGTCTGGGTGGTCTGGTGGCCCGGCATCTCGTTACGGAGCGGGGGGTGCGGCGTCTGCTGCTGACCAGCCGTTCCGGTCCGGGTGCCGCGGGTGCCGGGGAGTTGGTGGCGGAGCTGGAGGGGTTGGGTGCCGAGGTTTCGGTGGCGGCGTGTGATGTCGCCGACCGGGACGCGGTGGCCGCGCTCGTCGCGGAGCACCCGCTCACCGCGGTCGTACACACGGCCGGTGTTCTCGACGACGGTGTGCTCGGCTCGCTGACCGGCGAGCGGCTTGCCACCGTGCTGCAGCCCAAGGTGGACGGCGCCTGGAACCTCCATGAGGCAACGCGTCACCTCGACCTGGACGCGTTCGTGGTCTTCTCGTCCGTCGCGGGTGTCTTCGGCGGCGCGGGCCAGGCCAACTACGCGGCCGCCAACGCCTTCCTGGACGCCCTGACCGCTCACCGCCAGTCCCTCGGCCTGCCCGCCACCTCCCTCGCCTGGGGCCCCTGGCAGCAGGGTGCGGGCATGACGGCCGGACTCGACGAGCGTGACATTCGCCGGGCCGCCGAGTCCGGGATGCCGCTCATCACCATCAAGCAGGGTCTTGCCCTCTTCGACGCGGCCCTCACCACCGATGAGGCCGCTCTCGTCACCAGCCGCCTGGACCTCGCCGCCTTCCGGGGCCGGCCGGAGATCCCGGCCCTTCTGCGCGGGCTGATCCGTACCCCCGTGCGCCGCACCGCCGCGACCAGGGCGGCCGAGGGCGCCGACGCCGGACTGGTCCAGCGGCTCGCCCGGCTCGACCGCGAGCAGCGCCACGAGGTCCTGCTCGACCTGGTCCGGGCGAGCGCTGCCCTGGTCCTCGGCCACGCCGCCGGATCGGACATCGACGCCGACCGCGCCTTCCGTGACCTCGGCTTCGACTCCCTCACCGCGGTCGAACTCCGCAACCGCCTGCGCACCGCGACCGGTCTGCGTCTGTCGGCCACCATGGTCTTCGACCATCCCACGCTGTCCGCGCTGGCCGACCACTTGCTCACCGAGTTGTTCGGCGCCGAGGCCGAGACGCTCACCCCCGTCACGTTGCTGCCGTCGACGGAGGACGATCCGATCGTGATCGTCGGCATGGCCTGCCGCTTCCCGGGCGGGGTCGTCTCGCCCGAGGACTTGTGGCGCCTGGTCAGCGAGGGCACCGACGCCATCTCCGACTTCCCGGCCAACCGCGGCTGGAACGTGGAGAACCTGTACCACCCGGACCCCGAGCACACCGGCACCTCGTACACCCGCTCCGGCGGATTCCTGCACGACGCGGGCGACTTCGACCCCGGCTTCTTCGGCATGAGCCCCCGGGAGGCGCTCGCGACGGACTCCCAGCAGCGTCTGCTCCTTGAGACCTCCTGGGAGGCGATCGAGCGGGCCGGTATCGACCCGCACAGCCTCCGTGACAGCCGCACCGGCGTCTTCGCCGGCGTCATGTACCACGACTACGGCAGCCTGCTGGGCGGCAAGGAGTTCGAGGGCTTCCAGGGCCAGGGCAGCGCGGGCAGCGTGGCCTCCGGCCGGGTCTCGTACACCTTCGGCTTCGAGGGTCCGGCCGTCACGGTCGACACCGCCTGCTCGTCCTCCCTGGTCGCCCTGCACTGGGCCGCCCAGGCCCTGCGGTCAGGTGAGTGCTCGCTCGCCCTGGCCGGCGGTGTGACCGTGATGTCGACGCCCAGCACCTTCATCGAGTTCTCCCGCCAGCGAGGTCTCGCTGCCGACGGCCGCTCCAAGGCGTTCGCCGAGTCGGCCGACGGTGTCGGCTGGGCGGAGGGTGTCGGCATGCTCCTGCTGGAGCGGCAGTCCGACGCGATCCGCAACGGCCACCAGATCCTCGCGGTTGTCCGTGGCTCCGCCGTCAACCAAGACGGTGCCTCGAATGGTCTGACGGCTCCCAACGGGCCCTCGCAGCAGCGGGTGGTCCGCCAGGCGCTCGCCAGCGGCGGGCTCTCGACCGGCGACGTGGACGCCGTCGAGGCGCACGGCACGGGGACGACGCTCGGTGACCCGATCGAGGCCCAGGCCCTGATCGCCACCTACGGCCAGAACCGCACCGACGAGCAGCCCCTGTGGCTCGGCTCGTTGAAGTCGAACATCGGCCACACCCAGGCCGCGGCCGGTGTCGCCGGTGTCATCAAGATGATCATGGCGATGCGGCACGGTGTGCTCCCGCGCACCCTGCACGTGGACGCCCCGTCCTCACACGTCGACTGGAGCGCCGGCGCCGTCGAACTGCTCACCGAGCAGACGGAGTGGCCCGAGACGGACCGGGTGCGCCGCGCCGGTGTCTCCTCCTTCGGCATCAGCGGCACCAACGCCCACGTCATCCTGGAGCAGCCGGTCGCCGCACCGGCACCGGAGACGGCCGGAGCGGACGGTGCCGAACCCGCCGTCGTCCCGCTGGTCCTCTCCGGCAAGTCGCCCGAGGCGCTGCGCGACCAGGCCGCGCGCCTGCTCGACACGGTCCGCGAGCGTACGGGGCTGCGCCCGCTCGACCTCGGCTATTCGCTGGCGACCAGCCGTTCCGCGTTCGACCACCGCGCGGTCGTCCTGGCCACCGGCCGGGAGGACGCCCTCCGCGCCCTGACCGCCCTCGCCGACGACGGGGTGGACTCGGACTCCGTCACCGTTAACGGTCGCGCCCGCCCCGGACGCCGTGCGGTGTTGTTCTCGGGTCAGGGTTCGCAGCGGTTGGGGATGGGGCGTGAGCTGTACGGCCGGTTCCCGGTGTTCGCTGAGGCTCTGGATGCCGTTCTCGCTGTCCTGGACGTTGAGTTGGGTGGTTCGCTGCGGAAGGTGATGTGGGGTGAGGCTGCCGGTCTGCTGAACGAGACCGGGTGGACTCAGCCCGCGCTGTTCGCCGTCGAGGTGGCGCTGTACCGGCTGGTGGAGTCGTGGGGTGTGAGGCCGGACTTCGTGGCCGGTCACTCCATCGGTGAGATCGCGGCCGCGCATGTGGCCGGGGTGTTCACCCTGGAGGACGCCGCTCGCCTGGTGGCGGCTCGTGGACGTCTGATGCAGGCGTTGCCGGCCGGTGGCGCGATGGTGGCGGTGCAGGCGACCGAGGACGAGGTCATCCCGTACCTCACCGACGAGGTGTCGATCGCCGCACTCAACGGACCCACGTCGGTGGTCGTCTCGGGTGAGGAAGGCGCCGTGCTGGAGGTCGCGGCACGGCTTGAGGCGGAGGGTCGCAAGGCGACGATGCTGCGGGTGTCGCATGCGTTCCACTCGCCGCTGATGGACCCGATGCTGGACGAGTTCCGGGTGGTGGCGGAGGGCCTGTCGTTCGCGGCCCCGGTGATCCCGGTGGTGTCGAACCTGACCGGTTCCTTGGCCACGGCTGAGGAGTTGTGCTCGGCCGAGTACTGGGTGCGTCATGTCCGTGAGGTGGTGCGTTTCGCCGATGGGGTGGCCACGCTCGAGGAGCAGGGTGTGACCACGTTCCTGGAACTGGGCCCGGACGGGGTCCTGTCCGCGATGGCGCAGGAGTCGCTGACCGGCGACGAGACCATGACGATCCCGGTCCTGCGCAAGGACCGCGACGAGGAGACCGCTGCCCTGACCGCCCTCGCCGCCCTGCACACGGCGGGCCTGCGGCTCGACTGGGACGCATTCTTCGCCGGCACCGGCGCCACCCGCGTCGACCTGCCGACCTACGCGTTCCAGCACACCACCTACTGGCCCAGCGGCACGCACTCCGCCGCCGCGGTCGTCGGCCTCACCGCCGCCGGACACCCGCTGCTCAACGGCTCGGTGGAGCTCGCTGAGGGCGAAGGCGTGCTCTTCACCGGTCGCCTCTCTCTTCAATCGCACCCCTGGCTCGCCGACCACGCCGTCATGGGCACCGTCCTGCTGCCGGGCACCGCTTTCCTGGATCTCGCGATCCGTGCGGGTGACGAGGTCGGCTGCGACCAGGTCGAGGAACTCACCCTTGCCGCGCCGCTGGTGCTGCCGCAGGACGGCGGAGTCCTGCTCCAGGTCCGTGTGGGTGGCGCCGACGATGGTGGTCGGTGTTCTGTCACCGTGCACTCGCGCCCCGAGGGCGCTACGGACGGTGCCTGGACGCTGCACGTCACTGGCACGTTGGCGACAGGCGGCAGCGCTGCCGAAGCCGCCTTCGACACCAGCGTGTGGCCGCCTGTCGGTGCTGAGGCCGTTGACGCCGATGACTGCTACGAGCGTTTCGCCGCTCGTGGCTTCGCCTACGGTCCGCTCTTCCAGGGCCTCACTGCCGCTTGGAGCGCGGGTGAGGTGCTGTACGCGGAGGTCATGTTGCCCGAGGAGGGCAGCGAGGACGCGGCTGGTTTCGCCGTGCATCCCGCTCTTCTCGACGCCGCTCTGCATCCCGCGTTGCTCACCGATGATGACGGTGGTCTTCCGTTCTCGTGGGAGGGCGTCAGCCTGCACGCCTCCGGCGCCACCGCGCTGCGCGTCCGCCTCGCCCCGGCGGGTGCGAACGGGATGTCCGTGACCGCTGTCGACCCCGCAGGCCGGCCCGTGGTCTCCATCGCCCGGTTGCTCGCGCGCCCGGTCGACGCCGACCAGCTGTCCAGCGACGCCGGACACCTGCGTGATGCGTTGTTCCGGCTGGAGTGGACGCCGGTCCCGCTGCCGGAGGGCACCGGTTCCGAGGGTGTTGCCCTGCTGGGTCCGGACACGGACGACCTGGCCGAAGCCCTCGGCGACGGCGCTGTCCGGTATGCGACTCTCGCCGATCTGCTCGCGGCCGACGCGCCGGTACCCGGTGCCGTACTGGTTCCGCTGACGGCCGGTTCCGACGTCGATGACACACCGGGCTCCGTGCACAGCCGGGCCGCGGCGGCTCTGGCTCTTCTTCAGGAGTGGTTGGCGGAGGACCGGTTCAGCGGTTCTCGTCTGGTCCTCGTCACCCGTGGTGCCGTCGCCACTGACGACGCCTCGGTGACCGACCTTGCTGCCGCTGCGGTGCTGGGTCTGGTCCGTTCCGCGCAGACCGAGAACCCGGGTGCCTTCGGGTTTGTCGACCTCGACGGTGCCTCTGACTCCGTCCTCGCGCGCGCGCTCGCCCTGGACGAGCCGCAGCTCGCGCTGCGTGGCGGTCGTGCTCTTGCCGCCCGTCTGACCCGTGCCACCGCCGATCCCGCTGCCGAGGCCGTGTGGTCGTCGGAGGGGACGGTTCTGGTGACGGGTGGTACCGGTGGTCTGGGTGGTCTGGTGGCCCGTCACCTGGTGGCCGAGCGGGGGGTGCGGCGCCTGCTGCTGACCAGCCGTTCCGGTCTGACTGCCGCAGGCGCTGGCGAGTTGGTGGCGGATCTGGAGGGGCTGGGTGCCGAGGTCTCGGTGGCGGCGTGTGACGTCGCCGACCGGGATGCGGTGGCCGCGCTGGTCGCGGAGATCCCGGCGGAGCACCCGCTCACCGCGGTCGTACACACGGCCGGTGTTCTCGACGACGGCATCTTCGCCTCTCTCACCCCCGACCGTCTCGACTTCGTGCTGCGGCCCAAGGTGGACGGCGCCTGGAACCTGCATGAGGCAACGCGTCACCTGGACCTGGACGCGTTCGTGGTCTTCTCGTCGGTTGCTGGTGTGTTCGGTGGTGCGGGCCAGGCCAACTACGCGGCCGGTAACGCCTTCTTGGATGCTTTCGCCGCTCACCGTCAGTCCCTGGGTCTGCCCGCCATCTCGCTGGCTTGGGGTCCCTGGCGGCAGGGTGCGGGCATGACGGCCGGGCTCGGCGAGCGTGATGTCCGGCGGGCTGCCGAGTCCGGGATGCCGCTCATCACGGTCGAGCAGGGCTTGGCCCTCTTCGACGCGGCCCTCACCACCGGTGAGGCCGCTCTCGTCACCAGCCGCCTGGACCTTGCCGCCTTCCGGGGCCGGCCGGAGATCCCGGCCCTTCTGCGCGGGCTGATCCGTACCCCCGTGCGCCGTGCCGCCGCGACCAGGGCGGCCGAGGGCGCCGACGCCGGACTGGTCCAGCGACTTGCCGGACTTGACCGCGAGCAGCGCCACGAGGTCCTGCTCGACCTGGTCCGGGCGAGCGCTGCCCTGGTCCTCGGCCACGCTGCCGGATCGGACATCGACGCCGACCGCGCCTTCCGTGACCTCGGCTTCGACTCGCTCACCGCGGTCGAACTCCGCAACCGCCTGCGCACCGCGACCGGTCTGCGTCTGTCGGCGACGGCGATCTTCGACCATCCCACGCTGTCCGCGCTGGCCGACCACTTGCTCACCGAGTTGTTCGGCGCCGAGGCCGAGACGCTCACCCCCGTCACGCTGTTGCCGTCGACGGAGGACGATCCGATCGTGATCGTGGGCATGGCCTGCCGCTTCCCGGGCGGGGTCGCCTCGCCCGAGGATCTGTGGCGCCTGGTCAGCGACGGCACCGACGCCATCTCCGACTTCCCGGCCAACCGCGGCTGGGACGTCGACTCCCTGTACGACCCGGACCCGGCCCACAGCGGCACCTCGTACACCCGCTCCGGCGGATTCCTGCACGACGCCGCGGAGTTCGACGCCGACTTCTTCGGCATGAGCCCGCGTGAGGCGATGGCCACCGACTCGCAGCAGCGTCTGCTGCTGGAGACCTCCTGGGAAGCCATTGAGCGGGCCGGTATCGACCCGCAGAGCCTGCGCGGCAGCACGACCGGTGTGTTCGCCGGTGTCATGTACCACGACTACGGCAGCCTGCTGGGCGGCAAGGAGTTCGAGGGCTTCCAGGGCAGCAGTGCGGGCAGCGTGGCCTCCGGCCGGGTCTCGTACACCTTCGGCTTCGAGGGTCCGGCCGTCACGGTCGACACCGCCTGCTCGTCCTCCCTGGTCGCCCTGCACTGGGCCGCCCAGGCACTGCGGTCGGGCGAGTGCTCGCTCGCCCTCGCGGGCGGTGTGACCGTGATGTCGACGCCCACCGCCTTCGTCGAGTTCTCCCGCCAGCGAGGTTTGTCGCCCGACGGTCGGTGCAAGGCGTTCTCGGACTCGGCGGACGGTGTCGGCTGGGCGGAGGGCGTCGGCATGCTCCTGCTGGAGCGGCAGTCCGACGCGATCCGCAACGGCCACCGTGTTCTCGCCGTGGTCCGCGGTTCCGCCGTCAACCAGGACGGTGCCTCCAACGGCCTCACCGCCCCCAACGGCCCGTCCCAGCAGCGGGTGATCCGCCAGGCGCTCGCCAGCGGTGGACTCTCGACCGGCGACGTGGACGCCGTCGAGGCGCACGGCACGGGGACGACCCTGGGTGACCCGATCGAGGCCCAGGCCCTGATCGCCACCTACGGCCAGAACCGCCCGGAGGACCGCCCCCTGCTGCTCGGCTCCGTGAAGTCCAACCTGGGCCACACGCAGGCCGCGGCCGGCGCCGCTGGTGTCATCAAGATGATCATGGCGATGCGCCACGGCGTGCTGCCCCGCACCCTCAACATCACCGAGCCGTCCTCGCACGTCGACTGGAGTGCCGGTGCCGTCGAACTGCTCACCGAGCAGACGGAGTGGCCCGAGACGGACCGGGTGCGCCGCGCCGGTGTCTCCTCCTTCGGCATCAGCGGTACGAACGCCCACGTCATCCTGGAGCAGCCGGCAAGGGTGGTTCAGGGCACGGTGGTCGCCGCTTCGGTGCCGGAGGCGGACGCGGTGGAGCCCGCCGTCGTGCCGTGGGTGCTGTCCGGCAAGTCGCCGGAGGCGCTGCGCGACCAGGCCGCCCGCCTGCTCACGCACGTCCGGCTGACGCCCGGACTGCGCCCCGCAGATGTGGCACTTTCCCTCGCGACCCAGCGTTCCCTGTTCGCCCACCGAGGCGTGGTGCTCGCCGCCGAGCACGAGGAGACGGTGCACGCCCTGGCCGCCCTCGCGTCCGGCGAGCCCCACCCCTCCGTCGCCACCGGCCCCCAGACGTCGGGCCGTCGTGCCGCGCTGTTCTCGGGTCAGGGTTCGCAGCGGTTGGGGATGGGGCGTGAGCTGTATGGCCGGTTCCCGGTGTTCGCGGAGGCCCTGGATGCCGTACTGGCAGTGCTGGATGGTGAGTTGGGTGGTTCGCTGCGGGATGTCATGTGGGGTGAGGACGCCGACCTGCTGAACGAGACCGGGTGGACTCAGCCCGCGCTGTTCGCCGTCGAAGTCGCCCTCTACCGCCTCGTCGAATCCTTCGGAGTCACGCCGGACTTCGTGGCCGGCCACTCCATCGGTGAGATAGCCGCCGCGCACGTCGCCGGGGTGTTCACCCTGGAGGACGCCGCCCGCCTGGTGGCCGCTCGTGGCCGTCTGATGCAGGCGTTGCCGGCCGGTGGCGCGATGGTGGCGGTGCAGGCCACGGAGGACGAGGTCATCCCGTACCTCACCGACGAGGTGTCGATCGCCGCACTCAACGGACCCACGTCCGTGGTCGTCTCGGGCGTCGAAGGTGCCGTACTGGAGCTGGCTGCGCGGTTCGAGGCGGACGGCCGCAAGACCACCCGGCTGCGGGTGTCGCACGCGTTCCACTCGCCGCTGATGGATCCGATGCTGGACGAGTTCCGGGCGGTGGCCGAGGAGTTGTCCTACGCCGCCCCGGTGATCCCGGTGGTGTCGAACCTGACCGGTGCTCTCGCCACGGCCGAGGAGCTGTGCTCACCCGAGTACTGGGTGCGCCACGTCCGTGAGGCGGTCCGCTTCGCCGATGGGGTGGCCACGCTCGAGGAGCAGGATGTGACCACGTTCCTGGAGCTGGGTCCGGACGGGGTCCTGTCCGCGATGGCCCAGGAGTCGCTGACCGGCGACGAGACCGTCACCATCCCGCTGCTGCGCAAGATCGTGGCCGAGGAGCGCACGGCCCTGGCCGCCCTCGGACGGCTGCACGCCACCGGCAGCCGCGTCGACTGGGCCGGGTTCCTGGCCCTCACCGGAGCCCGCCCCCTCGAACTTCCGACCTACGCCTTCCAGCACCGGCCCTTCTGGCCCGCCGGCAAGCGCGACGCCACGGACGTCAACTCCGTCGGCATCAGCTCGGCAGCCCACCCGCTGCTCAACGCGGTCGTCGAACTCGCCGAGGGCGAGGACCTGGTCTTCACCGGGCGCCTGTCACTGCACTCGCACCCGTGGCTGGCCGACCACGCCGTCATGGGCACCGTCCTGCTGCCGGGCACGGCCCTCCTGGAGATGGCGGTCCGCGCGGGCGACGAGGTCGGCTGCGACCACGTCGAGGAACTGACCCTCGCCGCGCCGCTGGTCCTCTCCGCGCAGGGCGCCGTCCGCACTCAGGTGCGGGTGGGCGTCGCGGACGCCGCCGGACGCCGTACCGTCACGGTCCACTCGCGCCCGGAGCAGTCCACCGACGCCCCCTGGACCCAGCACGCCACCGGCGTCCTCGCCACCGGACTCCCGACGGCCGCCGTGCCGTTCGACGCCACGGTGTGGCCGCCGGTGAACACCGAACCCGTCGACCTGACCGGCTTCTACGAGGCACGCGAGGCCGAGGGCTTCGCCTACGGTCCCTCCTTCCAGGGCCTGCGGGCCGCCTGGCGCCGCGGCGACGAGGTGTTCGCGGAGATCGCGCTGCCGGACGGCACACAGAAGGAAGCCGAGAGCTTCGGCCTCCACCCGGCACTGCTCGACGCCGGCCTGCACGCCGCCTGGCTCACGGCCCCGGCCGGTGACGGCACGACCGGCAGCGTCCCGTTCTCCTGGAACGGCGTCTCGCTGCTCGCCTCCGGCGCCTCGTCCGTCCGTGTCCGGCTCGGCCGCGACACCGACGGCACGCTCACGCTGGCCGTCGCCGACACCACCGGCGCCCCCGTCGCCGCCGTCCGGGCGCTCACCATGCGCGCCGTGTCCGAGGAGGCGCTCAGCTCCGCCGCGGCACTCGTCCGCGACTCCCTGTTCCGCCTCGACTGGACCCCGGTCACGGGGACCGCGGCCACCCCGGCCGCGACCGCGGAGCCGACGGCGGAGATCGTCGGCGAGGATTCCTTCGGGCTCGTCGAGAGCCTGCGGGCGACCGGCACCGAGATCGGCCGACGCGCTTCCCTGACGGACGACGCCGAGTTGCCCGAACTGGTGCTGCTGCCCGTCGCCGCCCAAGAACACGAGGAGGGGACCGACACCCCGACCGACACCCCGGCCGTCACCCACGCCCTCACCCGGCACGTGCTGGAGCTGGTGCGGACCCGTCTGGAGGACGAGCGTCACTCCGCCACGAGGTTCGTCTTCGTGACCCGGGGCGCGACCACCGGCCACGACCCGGCCGCCGCCGCGGTCTGGGGCCTGGTGCGCTCCGCCCAGTCCGAGAACCCGGGCTGCTTCGGCCTGATCGACCTCGACCCCGCGACCACCCGTCCGCTCCCGCTCGCCGCCCTCCTGGGCGACGAACCCCAGCTCCGCCTCCAGGACGACGAACTCCGCGCCGCCCGTCTGGTCCGTCGTCCCGCTCCCACCGCCGAGGCCGTTCCGGCGTTCGGTGGGGAGGGTGTGGTGCTGGTGACGGGTGGTACCGGTGG